>JAQSWW010000234.1 GCA_029266415.1 Actinomycetospora sp.
CCAGGCGTTGTGCATCCAGTACTCGGCGAACCCGTCGCCGGCGGCGCGCGACTGGGCGAGCTCGTTCTCGTGGTGCGGGAAGACGAGGTCGAGCCCGCCGCCGTGGATGTCGAACCGCGGTCCGAGGTAGCGGGTGGCCATCGCCGAGCACTCGAGGTGCCAGCCCGGGCGTCCGCGCCCCCAGGGCGTGGGCCAGTCCGGCTCGCCGGGCTTGGCCGCCTTCCACAGCGTGAAGTCGCGGGGGTCGCGCTTGCCGCGGGTGTCGCTGCCCTCGCCCTGCTCCATCTCCTCGACGCGCTGGCCGGACAGCTCGCCGTACGACGGCCAGGTGCCCACCGCGAAGTAGACGTCGCCGTCCACCGCGTAGGCGTGCCCGCCCTCGATCAGCCGCTCGATCAGCTCGACCATCTCGGTGACGTGGCCGGTCGCGCGCGGCTCCGCCGACGGCGGCAGGCAGCCCAGGGCGTCGTACGCCGCGGCGAACGCGCGCTCGTGGGTCGCGGCCCACTCCCACCAGGGCCGGCCGGCGGCCGCCGCCTTGGTGAGGATCTTGTCGTCGATGTCGGTGACGTTCCGCACGAGCAGCACGTCGTAGCCGCTGTGCGCGAGCCAACGGCGCAGCACGTCGAAGTCGAGACCCGACCGGACGTGGCCCACGTGGGGCACGCCCTGCACGGTGGCGCCACACACGTAGATCGACGCCGTGCCGGCGCGCTGCGGACGGAATTCCCGCAGCTCGCGTCGTGCGGTGTCGTACAGGTGCAGGCTCACCGCCCGGATCCTACGGAACGCCGCATCGGCCCCGCCGACCCGTCGGACGCACCCTTCACAGCTCGGCCGACCGATCGTTCGGTCATGCCCTTCCCAAGGTGTGAGGCGGCACATACAGTCGTGTGCATCATTCGACGGTTCCGAGACGCAAGGAGTGGTCAGCGTTGTCCATCACGTGCCGCACGTCCCTCGTTCGCCAGGCCCCCGGCAAGTACGAGACGGCCACGGTCGAGGTCGACGACCCGCGGCAGGACGAGATCCGGGTGAAGATGGTGGCGTCCGGCCTCTGCCACTCGGACGACCACATCGCCACCGGTGACATCCCGGTCGGCACCTACCCGTTCGCCGGAGGCCACGAGGGCGGCGGCATCGTCGAGTCGGTCGGCCCCAACACCAAGGGCTTCGAGGTGGGCGACAAGGTCGTCTTCTCGTTCCTGCCCGCCTGCGGCAAGTGCCGCTGGTGCGCCACCGGCCACTCGAACCTCTGCGACCTCGGCGCCGGCCTGCTCGCGGGCACCCGTTGGGACGACCCGTCCACGCGCCTGCACCTCGAGGACGGCAGCAACGTCGGCCAGATGTGCGGCATCTCGACCTTCACCGAGTACACGACCGTCGCGGTCGACTCGGCCATCAAGGTCCCGCAGGACACCAGGCTCGAGGTCGCCTGCCTGCTCGGCTGCTCGGTCGGTACCGGCTGGGGCACCGCCGTCAACACCGGTGACGTGGCCCCCGGCGACACCGTGATCATCCAGGGTATCGGCGGCATCGGCGCCAACGCCGTCCAGGGCGCCGCCCACGCGGGCGCCGCCAACGTCATCGCCGTCGACCCGGTGGCCTTCAAGCGCGAGAAGGCCCTCGAGCTCGGCGCCACCCACGCCGTCGAGTCGATGTCCGAGGCCACCGAGATCGCCCAGGGCTTCACCAACGGCCAGGGCGCCGACGTCGCGCTCGTGACCATCGGCGTCACCAAGCCCGAGCACGTGGGCGAGGCCTTCGCCTCCATCCGCAAGCAGGGCACGGTCGTCGTCACCGGCCTCGGCGACATCACCGAGATCGGCGTGCCGATCCCGATCGGCGAGCTGACCCTGTTCGAGAAGAAGCTCAAGGGCTCGCTGTTCGGCTCGTCGAACCCGCACGCCGACATCCCGAAGATGCTCGACCTCTACAACCACGGGAAGCTCAAGCTCGACGAGCTCGTCACCAAGCAGTACAAGCTCGACGAGGTCGCCCAGGGCTACGAGGACATGCACGCCGGCAAGAACATCCGCGGCGTCCTGATCTTCGACTGAGGTATCGACGACCTTGACGAACGGCTCCACGGCCCCGGTGTCCCGCCCGGACACCGGGGCCGTCCCCCGTCTGCCCACCGCCGGCCGCCTGCCCGTCCGCGCGATGATCGACGCCGCCCGGGCACGGGTCGTCGGGCGCGTGCGCGAGTCCGAGGTGATCGCCGCGGCGCTCGCCGCCGGGCGCAGCGTGCTGCTCGAGGGCCCGCCGGGCACCGGCAAGACCACCCTGCTGCGCGCGCTCGCCGAGGGCGCCGACGTCGGCCTCGAGCTGGTCGAGGGCAACGCCGAGCTCTCGCCGGCCCGCCTCGTCGGCCACCACGACCCCTCCCGCGTGCTCACCGAGGACTACCGACCCGAGAACTTCGTGCCCGGTCCGCTGGTGCGCGCGCTGACCTCGGGTGCGCTGCTCTACGTCGAGGAGCTCAACCGGGTCCCCGAGGAGACGCTCAACGTGCTGCTCGGCGTGCTCTCCGAGCGCCGCCTGCACGTGCCGCGCCTCGGGATCGTCGACGCCGCGCCGAGCTTCCGGCTGGTCGCGGCGATGAACCCGTCGGACTCCGTCGGCACCGGGCGCATCACGCCGGCGCTCTACGACCGGTCCTGCCGCGTCGGGTTCGTCCACCAGGACGCCGACGAGGAGGCCGCGATCGTGCGCCGCGACCACGGCGTCGTCGACGCGGGCTTCCTCGAGCGCGCCGTCCGCGCCACGCGCGCCACCCGCGCGCACCCCGACCTGCGGCTGGGGTCGTCGGTGCGCGGCGCGCTGGACCTCGTCGCCGTCGCCGCCTCGCTGGCCGAGCTGCGCGACGTCGGGCTGGCGGGCCGCCTCCCCGCCGGCGCGGAGTCCACGGGCACCGACGCCGCCCTGGCCGCCCTGACCGGGCGCGTGCAGCTGCTCGAGGGCTCGACGCGCACGGTCGAGGAGGTCGTCGCCGAGCTGTGGGCGGCGAGCGCGCCCGTCGACGAGCAGCCGGGTTCCGGGGACGGTGACGCGGGAAAAGCCTGAGCCCCGGCGAGCCGCCCCCGCAGGAGCCGGGCCGGTCGCCCGGGGCCCCGCCCCGCGTCGTGTCCGACCCCCGCGAGGTCGAGCAGCTCCTGCGCGACCAGGCACGGCGCACCGAGACCCGCGCCGACCTGCAGCGCCGCCACGACGACCTGGAGCAGGTCACGCCGACGGTCGGGGTGCTCGACGAGGCGGCGATGGCCGGGGCCTACGACGCCGACCCCGACGCCGCCGTCGACCTGCTCGCCGACCTCGCCCGCGCCACCGACCCGGCGCTGCGCGCGAAGGCCCGCCGCCTGGCCGTGCGCCTGCTCGTGCCCACGGCGCGGGCGGGCGAGACCCAGCGGCGCGGGTCGAGCCGGCTCGCGACCGTGGCCGGCGAAGGCCTCGACCTGGACCTCGACGCCACCCTGGAACGGTCCCTCGAGCACCGCCCGATCCGCGCCGAGGACCTGCGCTGGCGGGGCTGGCGGTCGCCCGCGCGGGCGCTGATCCTGCTGGTCGACGCGTCGGGGTCGGTGGCCGGGAAGCCGCTCACGACCGCGGTGACCACGGCCGGCGCGCTGGCCGCGGGCCTGCGCACCGACGACGAGCTCGCCGTCGTCGCGTTCTGGTCGCGCGCGGTGGTGCTGCGCCACCTGCACTCCCCCGCCGCCCCGTCGGCCGTGCTCGACGCGCTGCTCGACCTGCGCGGGGGGTCGACCACCGACCTCGCGCTCGGCCTGCGCACGGCGCTCGCCCAGGCCACGGCCGCCCGCGTGCCGCACGCCGACGTCCTCGTGCTCACCGACGGGGCGTGGAACGAGGGCGAGGACCCGGCCCCGATCGCCGGGGCGTCGGGCGCCGCGCGGGTGCACACGCTGGTCACCGTCGACGACGACGAGGCGCGGACCTCCTGCGCCCGCCTCGCCGCGGCGGGCGGCGGGCGCTCGGTGGCGCTGCACCGCCCGTCGGACGCGCCGGCGGCCGTGCGCGCCGTGCTGCGCTGAGCGCCCTCACCCGCCGGCGACGACCCGGACGTGCGCGTCGAGGAGCTTCCCCAGCTCGGCGCGCAGCCGCGGCCGGTCCAGGGGGTGGACGAGGACGTGGCGGCCCGTGGGGTCGAGGCCCCAGGAGACGCGCCCCGCGGCGGTGTCGAGCACGGTGACGGTGCGGTCGCCGCGGTGCGGCCGCCCGTGGGGGTCGCGGGCGGCGACGCCGAAGGTCATCGCGCGGTCCGGCGGACGGGACCAGAAGGTCCGGAGCCGCTCCACCCGGTGCGGCGACACCCCGGCACGGCGCAGGCGCCGGGAGCGCTCGTCGAGCGAGAGCCCCGTGCCGAACAGGGCCTCGGCGGGCAGGGACATGGCGACACCGGGCGCCGGGCGCATGTCGGGAAGGCGGGCGAGCAGGCCGCCGGCGAGGTCGTGCGGGTCGGCCGGCTCGAGGAGCAGCCCGCCGTCGTCGAGGCGCGCCACGAGGCCCAGGCGACCGCGGGCCACGGTGACGGCCAGGCGCGGCTCGGCGTCCGGCGCCTGCACCACGACATCGACCTGGCGGGCCGGGCGCGCGAGGACGGCGAGGGCGTCGACCAGCCCGGGATCGAGCGCGCCGCGGTGGTCGAGCAGTCCCTGCGCGCCGAGACGGCGCCACGCCGCGGCGTCGAGGGCGTCGCGCTCCTCGTACGTCGCGCCGTGGTCGAGGACGGTCAGCGCCACCGGGCGCTCGCCGAGACCGAGGTGGCGCCACAGCGCGAGGTACTGGCCGACGTCGAGGCGGACGCCGACGAAGCGCCCGCCGACGAACCGGCCGCCGAGCGCCGTCGGCACCGGCGCGCTCACTCCCCGATCACCGGGGGTGCGGTGGCGGGCAGCGCGCCGGCGATGGCGTCGGGGTCGTCCTCGGTGAGGTAGTCGGGCCGGCCGCGGCGGCCGTCGTCGCCCTGGCCGCCGACCACGCCGGCGGGCGGGATCATCGGGACGCCGCCGCCCCGTCCCTCGGCCGCCCCGGCCGCGCGGGTCGCGGCCGCCTCGGCGGCGGCGGCCCCGCCCCCGGCCCCGGCGCGCGCGCCCTCGCCGAGACCCGCCGGGCCCCCGGGACCGCCCGCCCCGCCGGCCCGGCCGCCCGCGGAGCTCCCGGCGTTCTCTCCTGCGCCGCTCGCCGCCCCGGGTGCCCGCGTCACCGGCAGGCCGCCGGTACCCCCGCCGACACCCCCACCGACACCCCCACCCCGGCCCGCGCCGCCGGTCCCGGGCACTCCCGGGACGCCGTCGCGGCCCGTGCGGGTGGTCGAGCCGGCGCCCGTGGCCGTCCCCGGCGGG
>JAQSWW010000235.1 GCA_029266415.1 Actinomycetospora sp.
GTCGGCCTCGAGGGCGGCGAGGTCGTGCACACTGCACGACGTGCACGAGCCTCAATCGGCGAGGGCCTCGATCACCACGTCGCACTCGGCGGCGATCTCGGCGCGCTGGTCGGCGGGCAGCGGCCGGGTGAACGTCGGCTTGGCGTAGCGGCGCACGGTCACCCCGCGTTCGACGAGCAGCTCGGCGAGCCGGTCGAGGAACACCTCGCCGCGCGGCTTGGCGATGTCGAGCAGCCCGACGGTGCGCCCGGTGAGGTCGTCGGGACGCGGCCCGACGGTGCGGGCGGCGGGTCGGGACTCGTCGGTCGGGTCCAGGACGATCACTCAGGCCTCCTCGATGACGCGGGTGACGGGGGTGCTGCCGCCGCGGCCGCCGACCCAGCCGCCGAGCACGGTGGAGAACTTGCCCGCTCCCCCGCCGGCGACGACGACCATGAGCCCACCGGGGCGGAACTTCGGGTGCGGCCCCGTCGGCTCGGGCACGCCCTCCTCGATGCCGTCGGCCCCGCGCGCCAGCTGCTCGGGCGGCCGCACGAGCAGCGCGTCGAGCTCGGTGGTGAAGCGTGCGCGGTCCCAGCCGGCCTCGGCGAACACGGCGACGTGCTCGGGCGCCAGCACGAGGACCGCGTCGAACCCGGGCGCCAGCTTGGGGTGCCCGACGCCCTGCAGCGCGCGGGCGAGCGACCGGGCCAGCGACGACGGTGTCCGCGAGATCTGGTCGACGACACCGTGCGCGCCCTCGGCGGCGAACACCGTCACCGCCGACGCCCCGGCCGGCACGCCGCGCGCGACCGACAGCGGCTCCCAGGGCGAGCCGACCTCGTCCTCGGCGAAGCACAGCCCGACCTTGCCGGGCTGCCCGAGCGTGGCGCGGTCGACCTCGCCGGGACGCCCGCCGCCGACGTTGCGGATCACCAGCTGCAACGCGCGCCCGATCGTCGAGTTGGCGCGGGTGCCCTGCCCCAGCGCGTTGCCGCCGGCGTTGACCCCGATCCGGCGCGCGACCGACCCGTGCACCAGGACCGCCGGGGCCGCGCCCCAGGTCGTGGCCAGCAGGCCGTGGGCGTTGAACTCGGGGGTGCACGCCGCCTCGACCGCGGCCAGCACCACCGGCAGGTACTCGGGGCGGCAGCCCGCCAGCACCGCGTTGACGGCGACCTTCTCGACGGTCGCCGGCACGAGGTTCGGGGGCACGACGGCGACCACCTCGTCGGGCGCGCGCCTCGTGCCGGCGAGCATGCGCAGCACCCGCGGCAGGGTCGGCGCGACCACGGGCAGACCGTCGGTCCACCCGCGGTCGTACAGGGCCTCGGCCTCGTCCTCGAGGCCGGCGAGCTCGACCCGCCGGGCGGTGAGCTCGTGGCCGCGGGCACGCACGAGGAGCTCGTCGGCCACCTCCGGGTCGTGGATGCGCGACCCGCACCCCGGCTTCCAGTCCGGCAGATCGGCCCCGAGGTCCGGGACGCCGGTCAGCGTCCGCCACGCCTCCCGGTCCCAGCCCTCGGCGCGGGCGGTCTCGACCCCGCCCTCGCGGCGCAGCAGGGTCGGCACGACGTCGATGCCCAGCGCGGTGCTGGCGTCCAGCCCGGTGTCGTCGCGGACGGCGACGCCGTCGGGGAAGGCGGGGTCGTCCTGGCTGTAGACGGTGGCGCCGAGGTCGCCCAGCACGGGGGCCACCAGCCGGCAGGTGGGGCAGTCCTGCTTGACGACCACCACGAGCCCGTCGTCCGGGGGCGCCGCCGTCGTGGTCACGCGGGGCACGCTACCCACGCCCCGGCCGTCCGTGTCGAGATCCGCGTCCCGGCCACCGTCAACCCCTCGCGCGGCGAACGCTGACTTGCGCACAGCCCGCCCTCCGTGCACCATCCATATGGATGGTCGAAGGAGGGTGATCGTGGTCGGGGAGCCGGCGGAACGCACCGAGAAGATCACGATCAACATCGGTCCGGTCGACCTCGGCCGGATCGACCTCCTGGTGCAGGAAGGGCACTTCTCCAACCGCACCGACTTCATCCGCACCGCCGTGCGCAACCAGCTCGCGGCGAGCGGTCCCGCGATCGAGCACACGGTCGCACGCCGCACGCTCGTGCTCGGCACCCAGCACTTCTCGCGCCGCGATCTCGAGGCGTTGCGGGACCGGGGCGAGCAGGTGCACATCCGCGTCCTCGGGCTGGCCACCGTCGCCGACGACGTCCCGCCCGAGCTCGCCACGGCCACGATCGCCTCCGTCGAGGTGCTCGGGGCCTTCCGGGCCAGCCGCGCCGTCAAGGCCGCGCTCGGCCCCCGCATCGTCTGACCCCTGGAGGTCACGTGTTCCGAACCGGCAAGCTGCTCCGCGAGACCCTGCGCGCGATGCCCGCAGCCACCGGCACGTCCGAGGTCGGCCGGATGATGCGCGAGGGCCGGCTCCTCGACGCCACCGCGCGCATCCAGGAACGGCTGGGCGGCGGGATGCCGGGGGGCGGGGTCACGATGCCCTCGATGTCCGGCATGCCCTCGACGCCCACGCCCCGGGCCGGCTCCTCCGCCGGTCGGGCGCCCGGCGCCGTGACGCGGGGCTCGGCCCAGGGCCTGGCCTACCGTCTGTACGTCCCCACGACCCTGGAGGCCGGCGCCCCCCTGCTCGTCATGCTCCACGGCGGCACCCAGGACGCCGAGACGTTCGCCGGCGCGACCGGGATGGACGAGGCGGCCGAGGCCGCCGGCGTGCTCGTCGCCTACCCCGAGCAGTCGCGGTCGGCCAACGCCATGGGGTACTGGAACTGGTTCCGCCCCGGCGACCAGGCCCGCGACGCCGGCGAGCCCGGCATGATCGCCGCGGTGACCCGCGAGGTGATGGCGGCCCACGACGCCGACCCCGCCCGCGTCGCCGTCACCGGCTTCTCCGCCGGCGGCGCGATGGCCGCGGTCATGGGCGCCTCGTACCCCGACCTGTTCTGCGGCGCCGGGGTGCACTCCGGCCTGCCCCACCGCGCGGCGTCGGACGTGGGCTCCGCGTTCGCGGCGATGTCCTCGCCGCCGCGGACCGTCGCCGACGCCGGGCCCGTCCCGCTCGTCGTCGTCCACGGCGACGCCGACCGCACGGTGTCCCCCGCCAACGGCGAGGCCGTGGTGCGCTCGGCCCTGACCCGCGCGCGCCGCACCGAGCCCGTGCGGACCGACGGTCGCGTCGACGGCGGGCACCCGTGGACCCGGGAGCGCTGGTCGGAGCCCGGCGGGCGGGTGCTCGCCGAGTCGTGGACCGTGCACGGCATGGGCCACGCCTGGTCCGGGGGCCGCGCCGGCGGGTCGTACGCCGACCCGTCGGGGCCCGACGCCGGCGCCGCGATGCTCGCGTTCTTCGGCTTCACCGCCGACCCCGTGCTGGGGTAGCCGGCCATGGCCGACCTGTCGGAGTACAACGCCAAGCGCGACCCGGCGCGGACCCCCGAACCGTTCGGGGAGGTCCGCGCCGGGGAGGACCACCGGTTCGTCGTGCAGGAGCACCACGCGCGGCGCCTGCACTACGACGTGCGGCTCGAGCGGGACGGGGTGCTCGTGTCGTGGGCGGTCCCCAAGGGCCTGCCGGAGAAGCCCGGCGCGCCCCGGATGGCCGTGCACACCGAGGACCACCCGCTCGAGTACCTCGACTTCCACGGCGAGATCCCGCGCGGCGAGTACGGCGGCGGCCGGATGACCATCTGGGACTCCGGACGCTACGAGACCGAGAAGTGGTCCGACGACGAGGTCGCGGTGACCCTGCACGGCGAGCGGGTGTCCGGGCGGTTCGTGTTCTTCAAGCCCCAGCGCGGGTCGGCGAGCAAGGACTGGCTGGTCCAGCGGCGCAAGGACGACACCCCCGCCCCGCCGCGCGACGCCCAGGCGCCGCGGGTCAACGTCGGAGGGCGCTCGCTGAAGCTGGTCAACCTCGACAAGGAGCTCTACCCGGGCGTCCCGAAGGCCGCGGTCCTCGACTACTACGCCCGCGTCGCGGACACGCTGCTCCCCCACCTCTCCGGCCGGCCGCTCACGCTGCGCCGCTTCCCCGACGGCATCGGCGCGCCGTCGTTCTACGAGAAGAACGCCGGCGCCAAGGCCCCGGACTGGCTGCGCACGGTCGACGTGCCCACCCCGGGCAGCAGCCGGGGGTCGGCGACGGCGACGTTCGTGGTCGTCGAGGAGCTCGCGACCCTGGTCTACCTGGCCAACCTCGCGGTGCTCGAGTTGCACGTGCCCCAGTGGCGGGTCGACGACGAGGGCGCCGTCCGGCCGCCCGACGAGCTGGTGTTCGACCTCGACCCGGGCGAGGGCACCACCGTGCTCGAATGCGCCCGCGTCGCCGAGCGCGTGCGCGACCTCGTGGCCGCCGACGGCCTGGAGCTCTGCCCCAAGGTCAGCGGGAGCAAGGGCATGCAGGTCAGTGCCGCGATCCGCGTGGACGACCCGGCACGCCCGTCGGTCTACGCGAAGGCCGTCGCCGAGCACCTCGCGCGCGAGACCCCGCGCGCGGTCACCGCGGTCATGGCCAAGGACCGGCGGCGCGGCAAGGTGTTCGTCGACTGGAGCCAGAACAACCCGTCGAAGACCACGGTCGCGCCGTACTCGCTGCGGGCGCGGGCCGCGCACGGCGCGCCGACGGTGTCCACACCGCTGACGTGGGACGAGGTGGCCGCCGCGACCACGGTCCGCGAGCTAACCTTCTCCCCCGCCGACGTGCTGGCCCGCGTCGAGCGCGACGGGGACCTTTACGCCGCGGCCCTGGGCGAGGGCGTCACGCGTCCGGATCTGCGGGAACGGCCTTCGGGGGCCTGAGAGCGGCTTCGCCGGATCGATCTCCCGAGGGTGCCGCCGGCGCGGCGCGGGTGGCCACGCCGGTGACACCGTCGAGAGATCGGGATGACGAGCACCGCCGACCGGAGCGCGTGATCAGCCGAGCAGGGAGTTCGTGACGCCGCCGACCGTCCGGCCAGCGCCGTTGAGGAGGCCCCCGACCACGCCACCGCCCGATCCTCGGTCGGAGCCGGAGTCCCGGCTGCCGCCGGAGCCGCCACCCGAGCCGGAGCCGCCATCCGAGCCCGAGCCGCCGGAGCCCGATCCACCCGATCCACGGCCAGCACCGGAGCCGCCCGAACCCTCGCCGGAGCCACCGGAGCCGCCCTCGTCGTCGTCGGGCTCCTCACGGGGTGTGGCCGACGAGGACTCGTCGTCGTCATCGGTCGTGGTCGTCGGCGTGCGGCTGGTGCGCGAGGTCGTGGCGTCGGCGTCACGGCTGACGGCGCGGGGCGCGACGGTGACGGTGCGCGGCGGCTCGGCGAGCGCGACCGTCGGGTCCTCCAGCGGGGGCAGCACGCTCGCGTCGGCCGGCGCC
>JAQSWW010000057.1 GCA_029266415.1 Actinomycetospora sp.
GCGCCACGGCCCAGCGGGTCGGGACCGGTCAGCTGCCGGACCAGGGGCCACGAGCGCACGAGGTCGGCCGCGCGGCGGGACATGCTCACGGCAGGCGCCTCCGGGATCTCCGGGTGGTGGGGCGACGGCTGCGTGGCGTGAACCGACGCGCACACCGTCGCACCGGAGCAGGTCCCCCGCAAACGCAGGTGGTCATCCGCGTCGTCGGGTTTGGCGGGCCCCCGGATCACCCAACTTGCAGGGTCGCCGCGGGACACCACCCGCGCGGGATGGGAGAGCGATGAGCCAGGACACGAGCAACGAGACCGAGGGCACCGAGAGCAGCGAGCAGCAGGACCCCGACGCCGGTCACGAGGGTGAGTCCATCACCATCTCGCTCGGCAACCAGGAGATCGTGCTCCGCCAGCGCTACGAGCTGTTCAGCATCATCAACGACATCGGGATCTTCCTGTTCTTCACCGTCGGCAGCATCGCCTTCTACTGGCACGAGCTGTTCAACGTCGGCGTCACGCTGTTCGTCATCGGCAGCGTCCAGCTCGGCTTCCGGCCGCTGATCCGCTTCTTCCGACGCGTCCAGCTCCGCAGCATCACCAAGGGCATGCCACACGAGGTCGCACGGGACTTCTGACGCGCGTGCGACCCGGCTCACACCGGGTATGCCACCGCTGCCCGAGTTGAGCGAGCAGCCCGGAGGACACGCACGACCCACCACGGAGGCAGCCATGGCCACCGGAGAGACCGGATTCGACGACGTCACCTACGACCTCGTCTCCGTGCAGTACCACGCACTCAAGGCCGGACACGACTACGGCCAGTACGTCCGCGACGCCGAGAACGCGGGCCTGAACGAGATCGCCGACTTCTTCCGCAACGTGATGAGCCAGGACTCGGAGCGTGCGCACCAGTGCCACCAGTACCTGGCCCAGATCACGTCGAAGACCGGCAGCTGATCCCCCCACGTGAGCGATCCTTGGGCCCATAGGCCCGAGGATCGCTCACGTGTGCCGGCGGCGCGGGCGTTTCCCCTCGCCGCTGACAGGGGCAGGCTGGCCGGCATGAGCACCCAGGAGATCGACGTCGTCGTCCTCGGCGCCGGACCGGCCGGCGAGAACGTCGCGGACCGCGTCATCCGCGCCGGGCTGAGCGTGGCCGTCGTGGAGTCCGAACGGGCCGGGGGTGAGTGCTCCTACTGGGCGTGCATCCCCAGCAAGGCGCTCCTGCGCCCCGTCGAGCTGCGCGCCGCCGCCGAGCGCATGCCCGGCGTGCGCGAGGTCGTCGGCGACGCCGTCGACGCCGACGCCGTCCTGACGCGTCGCGACGAGTTCGTCCACCACTTCGACGACTCCTCCCAGGCCGGCTGGATCCAGGGCACCGGCGCCCTGCTCCTGCGCGGTCGCGGGCGCCTCGCCGGGGACCGCCGGGTCGAGGTCGACCACCCCGACGGCAGCACCAGCACGCTCAGCGCCACCCGCGCAGTCGTCGTCGCCACCGGCAGCGCGCCGGCCATGCCCCCCGTCGACGGCATCGACGACGTCGGCGCGTGGACCAACCGCGAGGCCACGGCGGCGCAGCGCGTCCCCGCCACCATGATCATCCTAGGTGGCGGCGCGGTCGGCTGCGAGCTCGCCACCGCCTGGCAGCGCCTCGGCTCGTCGGTGACGCTCGTGCAGCACGGCCAGCGCCTGTTGCCGGCGATGGAGCCCGCCGCCGGCGAGCGTGTGCTCTCCTCGCTGCGCGACGACGGCGTCGACGTGCGGCTGGGCACCTCGATCCGCGCGGTGCGCCGCGACGGCTCGACCGTGCACGCCACGCTCGACGACGGCGGCGAGGTCACCGCCGACGAGTTCGTCGTCGCCGCCGGCCGGCGCCCCGGTACCCACGGCCTCGGCCTGGACACCGTCGGCATGCGCGACGGCGACCCGCTGGCCGTCGACGACACGACGCTCGTCACCGGGGTCGACGGCGACTGGCTCTACGCCGTGGGCGACTGCACCGACCGTGCGAAGCTCACGCACATGGGCAAGTACCAGGCCCGCGCGTGCGCCGACGTCATCGTCGCGCGGTCCAAGGGCGAGACCGCCGGTCTCGGCGAGCGCTACGCGAAGACCGCCACCACCGCCGAGCGGACCGCGGTGACCCAGGTGGTGTTCACCGACCCGCAGGTCGCCGCCGTGGGGCTCACCGAGCAGGCCGCCCGCGACGCCGGGCTCGACGTCGAGGCGGTCAGCTACGACATCGGCAACACCGCCGGCGGCTCGCTGCAGGCCGACGGCTACTCGGGCCTCGCCACGATCGTCGTCGACCGCGAGCGCCGCGTGATCGTCGGCGCCACCCTCGTCGGCCAGGACGTCACCGACATGCTGCACGCGGCGACGGTGATGGTGGTCGGCGAGGTGACCCTCGACCGGCTCTGGCACGCCGTCCCGTCGTTCCCGACGATGAGCGAGGTCTGGCTGCGCCTGCTGGAGGGCTACGGGCTGTAGAGGCACGGTTTCGTCGGCGTTCGACTGGATAGCCCCCGGGCACCGGGTTGAGCGAGCAGCCCTCTTCGTGGCGGCCCGCCGACGTCGGCGCCCGGCCGCCCGCCGATCACGGACCCGCGGTGCGCCGCGCCGGTCCTCCGTGTCCCCGAACGGCAAGGGAGCACCATGAGCACGCGCAACACCGTCCTCCACGCCCTGCACGACGTCGGTCTCGCCGCCTGGTTCGGCGGCTCGCTGTTCGGCCTCGCGGGCCTCAACGCCGCGGCCGAGGAGTCGGGTGACCGCCGGACCGCCGACCGCGTGTCCAGCATCGGCTGGGCCAAGTGGAGCCCGGTGAACTTCCTGGCCATCGGCGCGCACGTCATCGGTGGCGCCGGTCTGCTCGCGGAGAACCGCAAGCGCGCCATCGCGCAGAAGGGCCACGCGGGCACCGTGAACGCGAAGCTCGCGCTGACGATCGCCGCGATCGCCGCGTCCGGCTACACCCGCCTCGTCGGCAAGAAGGTCGAGGACGCGGTGATCCACGACGCGAGCGGCGTCTCGTCGTCGACCACCTCCGCGGTGCCGTCGGGCACCACCAAGCAGGGGGGCGACACCGGCCCGACCGAGGCCGTGCGCGAGGCCGACAAGCGCGTCGGCCAGACCGTGAGCTCCGTGGCCGAGTCGCTCCCGGCCGACGTGGCGAGCGCCAACCGCCAGCTGCACGCCCTGCAGTACGCGATCCCGGTGCTGACCGGCGCGCTCGTGGTGCTCTCGGCGCAGGCCGCCGAGCAGCAGCGCCCGGGTGACCAGGTCCGCGGCATCGCCCGGCGCGCCGGCGAGGTCGTCAGCAACATCGCCTCCTCCGCCGCCGCCTGACCTCCCGCACTCCCCCACCGGCCGGTACCGCACCCGCGGTGCCGGCCGGTGGTGTGTGTCAGCCCGGGCGCACGACCGCCTTGATCGACCCGGGGTCGCGGCGCGCGGCGAGCAGCGCGTCCTCCGCCCCGTCGAGGTCGTGGTGCGAGGTCACCATGGCGTCGAGCCGCACGGCCCCGGACGCGGCCATCGCGATCGCCGCCGGGTAGACGTGGGCGTAACGGAACGTCCCCTTGAGGACCAGCTCCCGGGACTGCACCACGTCCAGCGGCAGCGTCAGCTGCGCCCCGGTGCCCACGAGCACCACCGTGGCCGCCGGCGCGGTCGCGGCGACCGCGAGGTCGACCGCAGCCTGGACGCCCGTGCACTCCAGGACGACGTCGAACGGCCCGAGGTCGGCCCCGCCGTCGCCCGGGTCGACCACGGCGTCGGCGCCGAACTCCTGCGCCTTCTCCCGGCGTCGCGCCACCGGGTCGGACAGCGTGACCCCCGCCGCGCCCCGCGCCTTCGCCACCTGCAGGCACAGCAGCCCGACGGGGCCGCCGCCGCTGACGAACACCCGCGTGCCCGGGCCGATGTCGGCCTTGCCCGCCGCGTGCACCGCGACGGCCAGCGGCTCGATCATCGCCGCGGCGTCGTCGGAGAGGGTGTCGGGCACCGGGTGCGCGCGCCCTGCGGGCACCACGACGTACTGCGCGAACGACCCGTCGATCGGCGGGGTCGCGAAGAACGCGATCCACGGGCAGAGGTGGTACCGCCCGCGGGTGCACTGCTCGCAACGCCCGCAGTTGCGCTGCGGCTCGACCGCGACCCGCGTCCCGACGGCCGGCTCCTCGACGCCCTCGCCGACAGCGCTGACCACGCCGGAGGTCTCGTGCCCGAGCACCAGCGGGGCGTGCATGACGAAGCCGCCGATGCGCCCGTGGTCGTAGTAGTGGACGTCGGACCCGCAGACGCTGACCGCCCGCACCTCGACCTGGACCTCGCCGGGGCCCGGCGTCGGCACCGGCCGGGTCTCGACGGTCATGCGCTCGGGCTCCTGGAGCACCGCCACCCGTTGCTCGTCGCTCATGGGATCGGTCTACACGGCCGGGCGGGCCTCAGTCGACGGCCGCGCGCACCCGCCGGGACGGCGTGAAGATCCGCAGATCGAGCATCCCCGGCGGCTCGGCCACCCCCGGCCCGCCGGCGGCGACCCACGCGGTGAGCTCGTCCTCGGTCTCCGCGTCGAGGACCCCGAAGAGCCACACCGGGCGCGCCCCGGCGGCGCGACCCGCCGGTGACGGGGACACGACCACGACGTTCGAGTACGCGCACGCGTCGAGGCAGTCGCTGACCCGGACCCGCCCCGCCGCGCGGAAGCGCTCGAGCTGGGCGCGGTGGTCGACGTCGGGGTGCTTGCTCGCCGTGCCGCAGCAGCAGCCGCGGCACACGGTCAGGGTCGGGCCTCCGGGACGCGTGGTCATCGAGAGGCGACGCTACGGGGCGGGTCGCGCGGTTACCGTGGCCGTGTCGGTCGGCTCACCGAGGAGGCCCCGTGACGACGATCTCGCCGGTCCCGGTCGTGGACGCCCTGCACGGCGCGCTGCCCGCCGGGCGCGTGATCGACGACCCCGACGTGCTGGCGGGTTACGCCCACGACGACGCCGAGTGGGCCCCGCACGCGCTGCCCGCGGCCGTGGTGCGCCCGCGCACCGCCGAGGAGGTCCGCGACGTCGTGCGGGCGTGCCTCGCCCACGGCGCGCCGGTCGTCCCGCGCGGCGCGGGCACCGGTCTGTCGGGCGGGGCGAACGCGACCGAGGGCTCGGTGGTGGTGTCCACCGAGCACATGACCGCGGTGCTGGAGATCGACGGCGCCGAGCGGCTCGCGGTCGTGCAGCCCGGGGTGGTCAACGACGACCTGCGCGCCGCGTGCGCGGAGCAGGGCCTCTGGTACCCGCCGGACCCGGCGAGCTCGCCGTGGTCGACCATCGGCGGCAACGTCGCCACCAACGCCGGCGGGGTGTGCTGCGTCAAGTACGGCGTCACCCGCGACTACGTGCTCGGGGTGCAGGTGGTCAACGGGCTCGGCGAGCTCGTGCGGCTCGGGCGGCGCACCGCCAAGGGCGTCGCCGGGCTGGACCTCGCCGGGCTCATGGTGGGCTCGGAGGGCACGCTCGGGGTGATCACCGAGGTGACCGTGAAGCTGCGGCCCGCCCGCGCGCCCGAGCACACCGTCGCCGGCTCCTTCGACTCCGTCGTCGACGCCGGGTGCGCCGTCGCCGCGATCACCGCGGCCGGGCTCACCCCGTCGGCGCTGGAGCTGGTCGACCGCACGTGCCTCGAGGCCGTCGACGCGTGGAAGAAGATGGGCCTGGCCGACGAGGGCGACGTGCTGCTGCTCGGGCGCTCCGACGCGCCGGGTGCGGCGGGCGAGGCCGAGGCGGCCGCGATGCTGCGCCACTTCGAGGCCGCCGACGCCCGGTTCGCCGCGCAGGCCGCCGACGCCGAGGAGGCCGACGCGCTGTTCGCCGCGCGCCGCCTGGCCTACCCCGCCCTCGAGCGGCTCGGTCCCGTGCTCACCGAGGACGTCTGCGTGCCCCGCGCCGCGGTGCCCGAGATGCTCGCCCGCATCCAGGAGATCGGGCGGCGGTGGGACACCACGATCGCCAACATCGCCCACGCCGGCGACGGCAACCTGCACCCGCTGCTCATCACCCCGGTCGGCGACGAGCCCGCGCGGGCCCGGGCCCAGTCGGCGTTCGAGGAGATCCTCGCCGACGCCCTCGCCCTCGGCGGCACGGTCACCGGCGAGCACGGCGTCGGGCTGCTCAAGCGCGACGGGCTCCGGCGCGAGCAGAGCCCCGAGGTGCTCGCGATGCAGCGTGCGGTCAAGGCCGCCCTCGACCCCCACGGGATCCTCAACCCCGGCAAGGTCCTTTGACCTTCGGTCTCGTGCGCGCTTGCCCGTGCCCTGGCACGGGCAAGCGCTCACACCCCGTTTCCGCGCGGTGCCGGCCGGGGAGCCCGGCGCCGTGACCGACGTCCCGGCCCCCGACGCGTACGACGACCACGGCGGCTCCGTCCGCCACGAGACCGGTGAGGACGCCGTCGGCCCCGACCGGCGCGGTGACCTCGACGAGGGCACCGTCGAGGCCCTCGGCAAGCTGTCCGAGGGCATGGAGTTCGTCGAGCGGGCGCGCGGGCACCTCTACGCGTTCCACCAGCTCTCGGGCACCGCCGACCTCACGATCGGTCAGGCCGCCGAGGCCTTCCGCGAGGCCGGGCACGACGATCTCGCCGACGAGATCACCGACGACCTCGTCGGGCGGAACCTCCTCGAGGGCCGCTGGAGCTTCCAGATCGTCGAGGAGTACGACGACACGTACTGGACGGTGGTCCGCGACCAGGAGCGCCGCGCCCGCGAGCAGCTCGCCGGCGGCCGCCGCCACGTGTTCGAGGCGGGCATGAAGGAGAACCGCCGCACCCACGGGCGGCGCCACCACGAGGCGCGGCCCGGGGACTGAGCTACGGGCTCCCGGACGCCGTGGTCGTCGAGGTCCTGCCCGTCGACGTCGTGCCCGTCGTCCCCGGCGCGTTCTCCGCCCCCCGACACGGCTGTCCCCACACGCCACGCTCCGCGACCCGCGCCCGGTCCTGGGCCGCCCGCACCGCCGGCATCGCCGCGGGCGGGGCGTCGGCGGCGTACGCGCGGGCGATGCCCGCCTCGGCGGCGAGGACGGCGTAGTCACCGCCGCCGTCGAGTGCGACCGAGGCCAGGCGGCGGTCGAACCGGTCGGTGCCCGGGCCCACCCCCGCCACCAGGATCACCGCGCGGCGGTCGAGCACCCGCGACGCGAACGCGGTCGCCTGCGCCCCGTAGCAGGCGCCGGGCGGCTGCACCCCCAGTGCGCGGACCCGCACCACGCCCCCGCCGTCGGGCAGGCGCGCGTCGAAGGTGACCGCGTCCACCACCCGCTGCACCACCACCCGCTCCCCCGCCGGCGGCTCGGCCACCTCGGCGAGCGCCGCCGCCGACCCGGGTCCGGGCGCCGGGGTCGCGGGGACCCGCGCCGTCACCAGCGTGAACACCGCGGCGGCCGCGCACACGGCGACGGCGACCCCGAGGACGAGGCGGGCGAGCGCGGCGCGGGACACGCCGCCATCGTGACTGATCGTGGTCAGTAGTCGACGACCGGTCACCGCGGGTGACGGTCACCCGGTCGGGACGCGATGGCCGGCCGGGGACCCGCCCGGGGACACGAGCCGTGTCCGCCCGTTGGTCCCCCTCGCCCACGGACAGCCCAGCCGCGCGCGGGGTGCGCGGTGATCGGTGGGACGGCATGCTCGCCGCCATGGTTGCCGAGGAGGTCCCGGACACGGTCGTGCGCTGGTTCCGGACGCACATCGACGAGATCGAGGGCACGCTGGAGTTCACCCGCATCGCGGGCGGGCGCTCCAACCTCACCTACCGCGTCACCGACGACGCCGGCCACGCATGGGCGCTGCGCCGCCCCCCGCTGGGCGGGGTGCTCGAGACCGCGCACGACATGGGCCGCGAGTGGCGCTTCCTCTCGGCGCTGAGCCCCACCGAGGTGCCGGTCCCGACCCCGCGGGCGTTCTGCGACGACCGCGCGGTGTGGGACGCCGACCTCTACGTCATGGACTTCGCGCCGGGCAAGGTCCTCAACGACACGGAGTCGGGCCAGAAGGTGCCCGAGGCGGCACGCGCGAGGGTCGGCACCTCGACGATCGACGTCCTCGCCGCCCTGCACCACGTCGAGCCGGCACAGGTGGGGCTCGACGATCTCGCCCGTCCCGGGAACTTCGTCGCCCGCCAGCTCAAGCGCTGGCACCGGCAGGCGCACCAGTCGGCGATGGAGGACCTCACGGCCCTCGACGCGGCGCACGACGCCCTCGCCGCGCGGGTCCCCGAGGGCGAGGTCGGCATCGTCCACGGCGACTTCCGCCCCGGCAACATCGCCTACGACCCCGACGGGCAGGCCGTCGCCGTCTTCGACTGGGAGCTCGCGACGATCGGCGACCCGCTCTGCGACCTCGGACACCTGCTCGTGTCGTGGTCCGAGCCCGGCGACACGGTGCCCGAGGCCCTGTCCAGCCCGACGCCGGCGGGCGGCTACCCCACGCGCGAGGAGCTGATCGCCCGCTACACCGCGGCGACGGGCACCGGGGACGTCGACGTCTCGTACTACCTGGCGTTCGCCCGCTGGCGCGCCGCGTGCATCCACGCCGGCGTGTGGACCCGCTACCGCGCGGGCGACATGGGCGCCGACGCCGACCCGGACGAGGTCACCGGCCCCGAGGCGATCATCGTCCAGGCCGAGACGGCCCTGGCGGAGCTGTCCTCCTGACCCCTACGTGAGCGATCTTCGGGCCGATAGGCCCAAAGATCGCTCACGTGGGTCGACGCGCGTCACAGCGTGGGGGCGGTCACGGCGAGGGATCGCGCGGGCACGCGCGGGCACCACACTGACGGCGGCCCCGGAGCCAGCGCCGGCCTGCGGGGACCGCTCGCCCGACGCCGCCGACGTGCCCGAGGTCCCGCCATGATCACCGGTGAGTGCCACTACTGTGAGTCCGTGCGGGTGTGGAAGCTCCACCCGCTGCGCCACGAGGACGGGTGCCCCACCGGTGGCCGGCGCCCGCAGCGCCTGAGCCCGGACGAGTCCGCGCTGTTCACCCACCCCGACCTCGTCGTGCTCGACCTCGAGGTCAGCGCCTGGTACCCGCAGCTCGCTCCCTGATCCCGGCCTCCAGCGCGCCCGCCGACGGGGACCGCGCGGTGATGCCGAGCTTGCGGTAGGCGCTGCCCAGGTGGGTCTCCACCGTCTTCTCCCCGACGAACAGCGCCCGCGCCACCGCCCGGTCGGTCAGGCCCTCTGCGGCCATCGACGCGACACGGCGCTCCGTCGGCGTCAGCGCGTCGGCCCCGGAGCTGCGCAGCCGTCCGGGCCGGGCGCCGTTCGCCACCAGCGCGTCCTGCGCGGTGCGCACGAGCGCCGTCGCCTCGTCCGGCCGCGGTGTCCAGGGCCTCCCGGAGGACGTCGCGTGCTCCGGCATCGCCCCGGCGGTGCAGGGCCCGCCCGAGCGCGAGGAGGCCGCGGGCCCGTTCCAGCGGCGCCTCGGCCGCGACGTCCACCGCACGGCGCAGGAGCTCGACCGCCTCGGCGCTCGGCGCGGCCGCACCGAGCACCCGCATGGCCTCGGCCAGCGGCAGCGGGGCTCCCCAGGCCTCGGCGGCGGCGCACGCCTCGGCGGCGGCGAGGCCAGCCCGAAGCCCCGGACGTCGCCGGGACGGCGGAGGGCCTCGAGGGCCTCCTCGGGGCCCGCGTCCAGCCCACCGAGGACGTCGGTGATCAGCAGCCGCGTCCCGGCACGTCGTCGACGGTCAGCAGGAGCGGGTCGCGCGCCGTCCGGTCCGCGACCGACGAGGAGAGGCCCTGCAGCACCCCGAAGAGATCCACACCCGGTCGGGACGGCGCGCCCGGGGACAGCACCGCCGCGGCCGACGCGGGCGCCGCCTCCGGTGACACGCTCGACGCGAGCAGCTCACGGACGACGCCGAACGCGAGCTCCCGCTCCAGCTCCGCCCCGCGGGCCCCCGGCGCGGCGAGGCCGCGGCGCCGGGCGAGGTCCCGGGCGGCGTCGACCAGCGTCGTCTTGCCGATCCCCGCGTCCCCCTCGATCAGCACGAGCCCTCCCCGGCCGTCGAGGACGTGCTCGACGAGATCGCCGGTGGCCGCGAGCTCCTCGGCGCGCTCCAGGACGACGGCCACGGCGCGCCCTTCCTCGGGGGAAACCTCGGGGGTCGCTCCCGACGTGCTCGGGCCCGCCCGTCCCTAGCGTCATGCCGACCGGACGGACCGGGCAAGGGGTGGGGGGAGCGTCGGATGGCGGACGCGGAGATGCCGCACGTCGAGTGGTCGGCGGGGCTGCCGGTCCCGCGTCCCGCGGCGGACACCGGCGACGGACTCGACGACGGGCTCCCGGGGACACACCGGGACTGGGTGACCGCGCTGGGCCAGGTGTCCGGGCTGCTGTGCACCCTGCGGGAGGCGGAGGCCCCTGACGGCACGGTGGTCCTGCCCGCACCGCTCGCGCACGGCGTGGCGCTGCGGGCGTGGGCCGCGGTGGCCCGGCCGGTGCGGTCCGGCGGCGGCGCCACGCCCGTCGACCTGCCGCCCCACGCGCTCCGGCTCGTCGGGCAGGCCGCCCGCGTCCTCGGCGACCGGCTCTGCCGGGCACGGGCGAGCGGCGTCGACGACCTCGTGACCGCGGTGCTGCACGACGAGGCCGACGTGCACGGGCGCGATCCCGAGTGGCTGGTGGCGCAGGTCGCCCGTGTCCACGGCGTCCTGTCGGCCCCGGACCCGGTCGGGGCCCGGGCCGTCTGGCACGCGCTCGACGACGCCGCTCCCCCCGCGCCGTGACGACCACCGCGCCGTGGCGACCACCGCACCCTGACGACCCCAGGAGGCCTCGCGGACTACACGACCATGCGCGGCCTGTTCTTCGCGCCGCCCGACCGCCCCGGCC
The DNA here is from genome assembly GCA_029266415.1 of Actinomycetospora sp. GTDB lineage: Bacteria > Actinomycetota > Actinomycetes > Mycobacteriales > Pseudonocardiaceae > Actinomycetospora. The sequence continues at coordinate 10,878 of JAQSWW010000057.1, forward strand.
CGCCGACCCGCCGCCGGCCGCGACCCCGCACCGGCCCGGGCGCTGCGCGACGCGATCGAGCCGCTGGCGTGCCTGTCGATCTGGTCGCCCGAGGCCGCCGAGGGCTACGCCCGGCTGGGCCTCGACGACTACTTCGCCGCCTACGTCCGCGAGCGCCGCGCCCCTCGGGACACCGCCGACCCCGGTCGCCGTGATGGCGCTGGGGGTGTTCGCGCCGGAGCTCGTCGGCCCGCAGTACGAGGTCGCCGTCGCGGCGGTCCCGCTCGCCGACCTCGTCCGCGTCCGCATCGACGCGCCCGGCGCGACCCTGCGCCGCCTGCTCGGCGACGTCGACGCCGAGGCGTCGCCGATGGTCCGCGCGCTGCGCCGCGGCATCGACGCCGCCGACCGCACCGCCCGCCTGCTGTTCACCGGCCTGTCCACCGAGCCGTGGCCGGCCGATCCGCTCGCGGCCCTCGTGCACGCCTGCCACGTCCTGCGCGAGCACCGCGGCGACTCGCACCTCGCCGTCTGCGCGGTCGACGGCCTGGACCCCGTGCAGATGAACGTGCTCACCGAGCTCTGGTGCGGCTACCCGCTCGGGTCCTCCACCGCCTCGCGCGGATGGAGCCCCGAGCAGGTCGAGGCCGCCGCCGCGGGCCTGCGGGCGCGCGGGCTGCTGGTGGGCGACCAGCTCAGCGACACCGGCCTGTCGCACCGCGCCGACCTCGAGGGGCGGACGGACGCGATGCAGCAGACGGTCGTCGACGCGATCGGCGACGAGCTGCCGGCGATCACCAAGCGACTGAACGACTGGTCCGACGCCCTCGTCGCCCTCGACGCCGCCCCGCCCGACCCGGCCAAGCGCCTCGCCGGCTGACCGGCGACGCAATCCTCCGGGCCCGACCCCGACGCCCCGGGGGTGGCGATTCCCCAGCATCGGGGGACGGCCGAGGGGACGGCCGAGGGGACGGAGGGCAGGACGATGGGTGAGCGCGACGACACGACCTCGGTGCCCGACGTCGTGGTGCCCGCGCCCCGCACCCGCCGGGACGAGGCGCGCGGCCTGCCCGGCACGCGCGCGGAGTGGGTGACGGTGCTGGGTCAGGTCTCGAGCCTGTTGCTCGCCCTGCGCCACGCCGAGGCGAGGGAGGGCGCGATCCTGCCCGCCCCGCTGGCCGGGGGCCGGGCCCTGCGCGCGTGGGGCTGCGCGACCCGGCGCGTCCGGCCCGGAGCGGACCAGGTCGCCGGCTCCCCCGCCGACGTCGCGATCGTGGGCCACGCGGCGCGGGTGCTCGGGCACGCGCTCTGCCGCGCGCAGGTCGCGGGGGTCGACGACGACGCCGTCCACGTCCTGCGGCTCGAGGCGGGCGTCTACCACTCCACCCCGGAACGGCTCGTCGCCCAGCTCGCCCGCGTGCACGGGGTCCTGTCCGCGCCCCGTCCGGCCTCGGCGCACGCGGTCTGGCGGGCCCTCGAGGACCCGGACTGAGGTCCGGCCGGGCCAGCCCTCAACCGTCAGCCCTCGGGCTCGGGCTCCGTCCCGTCGATCGGTTCCTCGTGGTCGGAGCCGAGCACGGCGCCGGGCACGTCGCCGCCCGGCTCCACCCGGGGCCGGTAGGTCGGTTCGCCCTGCACGGGCGGCTGGTCGGCGGTGGCCTGCGGCTCGGTGTGCGGGCTGCGCTCGCCGGCCATCAGCGCGCCGCCTCGAGCACGTCGCCGCTGGTCGCGGCCTCCTCGGCCAGCCGCTCGGCGGCCAGCGAGCGCAGGCGGAAGCGCTGCACCTTGCCGGTGGCGGTGCGCGGCACCGCGTCGATCGCCAGCACCCGGCGCGGGCGCTTGAACGACGCCAGGCCCTCGCGGCACCACGCGACCAGCGCCGCCTCGTCGACCGTGTGGCCCTCGCGCGGCACGACGCAGGCCACCGGGAGGTCGAGGCCGTCGGCGTCGGGCACCGCGACCACCACCACCTCGGCCACCGCCGAGTGCGCGACGAGGCGCTCCTCCACCTCGGCGGGCGTGACCCAGATGCCGCCGACCTTGAGCACGTCGTCGGTGCGGCCGAGGCACGTGTAGGTGCCGTCGGCGTTGCGGACGTAGGTGTCGCCGGTCCGCAGCCACTCCCCCTCGAAGACGAGGCGGTTGGTGGCGGTGCGGCACCAGTAGCCGGTGCAGATCGAGTCGCCGCGCACGTAGAGCGTGCCGGTCTCGCCGTCGGGGACGGTCGTGCCGTCGGTGCCGCGGATCTCGACCTCGTAACCGGGGACGGGCACGCCCGACGTGCCCGCGACGACCTCGCCCGGCCGGTTCGACAGGTAGATGTGCAGCGCCTCGGTGGAGCCGATGCCGTCGAGCACCTCGACCCCGAAGCGTTCGCGCATCCCGTGCACCATCCGCGCCGGCAGCGCCTCGCCCGCCGAGACGCCGCGTCGGACCGTGGCGAACGCGGCGGGGTCGACCTGCCCGGACTCGGCGGCGGCGAGCAGCGGGCCGTAGGAGCTCGGGGTGCCGAAGAACATCGTCACGCCGTGGCGGGCGACGAGGTCCGCGATCAGCGCGGGCGTCGGGCGCGACGGCTCGAGCACCGCGGCGGCGCCCACCGACAGCGGGAAGAACATCGAGTTCCCGATGCCGTAGGCGAAGAAGAGCTTGGCCACCGAGAGGCACAGGTCGTCGGGGCGGATGCCGAGCACCTGGTGGCCGTAGGTCTCGCACACCGTGCGGATGTCGGCGTGCCGGTGCATCGCGGCCTTGGGCTTGCCGGTGGTGCCCGAGGTGTAGAGCCACAGCGCCTGCGACTCGTCCCAGGTGTCGTAGGCCGGGGGTGTGCCCCCGAGCGCCTCGCCGGCCGCGAGCATCTCGTCCCACGTCCGCACGCCCACGTCCGCGCCGAAACCCGACGCGTCGTCGCCGGTGATGACGACCTCGGCCACGTCGCCGCCGCCCTCGACGACGGCGCGCACGGCCACCTGCGCGGTGTCGGCGAACGTCGCCGACGCGAGCAGCAGCCGGCTGCGGGAGTCGGCGACCAGCACGGCGAGCTCGGGGCCGCGCAGCATCGTCGAGACCGGGACCGCGATGGCGCCGAGGCGCATGGTGGCGAGGATGCCGGCGAACAGCTCGACCTCGTCGACCATGCACAGCACGACCCGCTGCTCGGGCTGCACGCCCAGCGCCGCGAGCCCCGCCGCGACCCGGCCGATCTCCGCGTCGAGCTCGGCGTAGGTCACGGTGCGGGACGGTGCCCGCACGGCCACCCGGTCGCCGTCACCCGCGGCGAGGCGGCGCCCGACCAGGTAGTCCGCGGCGTTGAACGACTCCGACATGGGCGCCTGCCTCGTGGGTGGTGGGCGTGACGATCGGTCGCGGCGAGGATGTGGCTTTCCACGCACCCAGTGCAAGCGTGGGGGCCACGCTTGCACTGGGTGCCAGGAAATCCGCCAGCTCGATCCCGGGGCGGTGACGATCAGTTGAAGTGCACGTACTCGTAGTCCACGGGCTTGTCGTTGATCCCGTTGTTCGGCGGGGCGATCCAGCTCGCGATCTTCCCGGGCTCGAGGACCGGGTGCATCAGCCCGCGCACGTGGGTCTTGTCGACCTCCGTGGGCAGCCACCGGGACTCCTGGGCCTTCCACTCCGCCTCCGAGACCACCCGGCCCTCGGGCGTGATGTGGGCGTCGGAGAACGCGCCGACGTGGCGGTTGAAGCCGACGTGCGGCAGCGACAGGCGCCGGTCGATGCCGTGCTTCTCGAGGATGCGGTTCCAGCGCTTGAGCCCGTTCGAGCAGTCGCCCATGTACTCGCTGCGCAGGTCCTGGTTCAGCGCGAGCAGCGCCGGCACCTCGGTGGTGGTGATCCGCCCCTCGCGCACGGCGTCCACGGCGCCCGCGTCGTCGGTGAGCACGTGGTCGTCCTTGCGCCGTTCCTCCTGCCAGCGGCCCTTGAGCCCGGCGGTGAAGTAGTTGGCGGCGTTGGTGGACGACTCGTTGCCGAACAGGTCCAGCGAGACCGTGTAGTGGAAGTTGATGTACTTCTGGATCATGTCCAGCGGGATGCCGCCGGCCCCGGCGACGTCCTCGGAGTCGTGCTCGTTCATCAGCTGCGCGGTGCGGGTGACCACGCGGTCGATGCCGGTGGTGCCCACGAACATGTGGTGGGCCTCCTCCTTGAGCATGAACTCGCAGGTGCGGCTCAGCGGGTCGAAGCCCGACTCCTTCAGCGTCCCGAGCTGGTACTTCCCGTCCCGGTCGGTGAAGTACGTGAACATGTAGAACGACAGCCAGTCCGGGGTCTCCTCGTTGAAGGCCCCGAGGATGCGCGGCGACTCGTCCGAGCCGGAGTTGCGGGCCAGGAGCTGGTCGGCCTCCTCGCGCCCGGCGCGCCCGAAGTAGGCGTGCAGCAGGTAGACCATCGCCCAGAGGTGACGGCCCTCCTCGACGTTGACCTGGAACAGGTTGCGCATGTCGTAGAGCGACGGCGCGGTGGCCCCGAGGAAGCGCTGCTGCTCCACCGACGCGGGCTCGGTGTCGCCCTGGATGACGATGAGGCGCTGCAGGTCGGCGCGGTACTCGCCGGGCACCTCCTGCCACACCGGCTCGCCCTTGTGCTCGCCGAAGGCGATCTTGCGGTCCGGGTCGTGCTCGGAGAGGAAGACGCCCCAGCGGTACTCGTTCATCGGGACGTGGTCGAAGTGCGCCCAGCCCTCGCGGCCGACGTCCACCGCGGTGCGCAGGTAGACGTCCTTGGTGTCGACGGCGGGGCCCATGTCGCCCCACCAGTCGAGGAAGTTGGGCTGCCAGCGCTCGAGGGCGCGCTGGAGCTTGCGGTCGGACGCGAGGTCGACGTTGTTCGGGATCTTCGCGTCGAAGTCGATCTTCGGGCGTGCGGAGGTCATGGCGTCGTCACACTCGCTTCCGGTCGAAGTCGGCCTTGCGTCCGGTGCCGTAGCGGCGCAGCGCGCCCTCGGCGCCCGAGGCGTTGGGCCGGATGAAGATCCAGTTCTGCCACGCCGTGAGCCGCCCGAAGATCCGTGTCTCCATGGTCTCCGGGCCGACGAACCGGTGGTTCGCCTCCATGCCGGTCAGGGCGTCCGGGGACAGCGAGGCCCGCTCCTCGAGCAGGATGCGGATCTCGTCCTCGTAGTCGATGTCGTCGGGGGCGTCGGTGACCAGGCCGGCCTCCTCGGCCTGCGCGCCGGTCAGGCGCGTGCCCGGCTCGAGCGCGGCGAGCGTCTCGTCGTCGCCCCAGAACCGGGACTGCAGCCGGGTCAGGCCGTTGCCCATCGGGAACGCGCCGAAGTTCGACGCCGTGAGCACGAGCTGCGCCGGGTCCTGCTCCTCGTCGGCGTCCTCGAACGTGCCCTCGAGCATGTACTGCCGGTCGCAGGCCAGCGCGAGCTCGAGCAGGGCGCCGGCGAAGCAGCTGCCGGGCTCGATGAGGGCGATGAGGCTGCGGCTGGTGACGTCGAGGCGCTTGAGCGTCCGCTTGAAGTAGTGGCGGATCTCGTTGACCAGCCAGTCCGACGCCGAGTGCTCGGCGATGACGCGCTCGAAGGCCAGCGCGCCCTCGATCGACCCCCGGGTCTTGACCAGCCAGGTGCCGATCTCGAGCTCGTTGGTGCGCAGCCGCAGGATCAGGTCGTCGAGCTCGCGGGTCATCGCCAGCGGCCAGAAGTCGGCGCCGAGGGCGTGGATGCGCTCGAGCGACTCGGGCACCGTCCCGGCCTCGGGGCCGAGCACGGTGATGGTCGCGGTGCGGGCGTCGCGGTCGATCTCGCAGCGGACGTTGGGGTAGCGGATCGCGTCCTCGGTGACCTCGCGCTGCAGCGGCGGCAGCGCGATACCGGTGGCCCCGGTCGGACGCGACGACGACGCCGCCGCCTCGGCCGCGCGCTCGCGCACGGTGGCGTCCCACTGCTTGCGCGACACGGTCTCGTCGACGAGCTTCCACTCGACGGCCTTGGGGCCCTGGAAGCCCTCGGACTTGGTGGCGAAGATGTCGGCGCGGTCCTTGCGGACGTGGCGCTTGTCGGTGACGCGGGTGAGCCCGCCGGTGCCGGGCAGCACGCCGAGCAGCGGCACCTCGGGCAGCGCGACCGCGCTGGAGCGGTCGTTGACCAGCAGGATCGTCTCGCAGGCCAGCGCCATCTCGTAGCCACCGCCGGCCGCGGTGCCGTTGAGGGCGGCCACCCAGGTCTGCCCCGAGTGCGCGGTCATGTCCTCGATGCCGTTGCGCGTCTCGTTGGTGAACTTGCAGAAGTTCACCTTCCACGAGTGGCTCGACTGGGCCAGCATCCGGATGTTGGCGCCGGCGCAGAAGTTCGAGTCCTTGCCGCTGGTGAGCACCACCGAGCGCACCTCGGGGTGGGAGAACCGCAGCCGCTGGGTGAGGTCGTAGAGCTCGATGTCGACGCCGAGGTCGTAGGAGTTGAGCTTGAGCTCGTAGCCCGGCACCAGGCCGCCGTCCTCGGCGACGTCCAGGTAGACCCAGGCCGTCTCGCCCTCCACCTCGTAGCGCCAGTGCCGGTAGCGCGAGGGGTCGGTGTCGAAGTCGACCTGCGGTTCCTGCGGCGCGGGGACTTGCGCGGTGGCCGGTGCTTCGTCGAGAACGGTCACGGTGGTGGTCCTTCCCTTGTCCAGCACCCCACACTCTACGAGAATACTGCGCCGATGCATAGACCTGTAGAACTTCGGAGGCCCCGATGACGTGGACCTGGACCGCCGAGCACGAGCCGCGGTGGGACGCGGACAAGGCCCGGGCGTTCGGCGAGCTGCCGCCGACGCTGTTCGGCCTCGGCCGCCCCACCGTGGGCCAGCCGCTCGGCGACGCGTGGTGGCGGGTGGAGGACGACGAGGGCACGCCCGTGGGCTACGGCCGCCTCGACGACACCTGGGGCGACGCGGAGATCCTCGTGGTCACCGCGCCCGACGCGCGCGGCACCGGCGTCGGCGCGTTCGTGCTGGAGAACCTCGAGCGCGAGGCGGCGACGCGCCAGCTCAACTACGTCTACAACGTCGTGCCCACCCGCCACCCCGACGGCGACGGGGTGCGCGCCTGGCTCACCGCGCGCGGGTTCGCGACCTCGGAGGTCGGTGAGCTGCGCAAGCGCGTCGCCGCGGGCGCCACACCGACGGGGCGCTGACCAGGCGGTCCGTGCGGGTGGCTCCGCCGCCTGGTCTAGTCTCCGCTCCGTCGCGGTGACGGGAGGGGTGGGGGGATTTGCGCACGCGCGTGCGGGGTCGCCTGGTGCCGGTGCTCCTGCTGATCGCGCTCCTGAGCGGGTGCGGGTTCTTCGGCGACGTCACCGACTCCGTCGACGGCCTCTACGACCGCGACCCCCGGTTCGACCAGGGCACCGCGCTGGCCTACGCGGCGCCCGTGGCCCCCGCCACGGCCGTGGCGGCGATCGCCGGCGCGACGCAGCCCATCAACCGGTTCAGCGCGGGCGACCGTCAGTACCTGCAGTACGACGAGCACCTCGTCCGCGTCCAGCCGGCGGCCGCCGGCGCGGCCGGGGCGACCGTGCTCGTGGACGACTACGCCAACGGCTACCGCCGCTGGGCCGCCGACGTCAGCCCCGTCATCGGTCCGGTCCCCCCCACGGACGACGACGGCAAGTGAGCAGCGCAGGGAGCACCGGATGATCGTGGAGTTGGCCGTCGGGGTCGTCGGCACGGTGGCGTACGCCGCGGTCGGCGTCGTGCTCATGGGACTGGGCTACGGGCTGGTCGACCTGCTCACGCCCGGCAAGCTGGGCGAGCTCATCTGGCGCGACCGCAACCCCAACGCCGCGCTGGTGCTGCTCTCCGGCCTCGCGGGCGTCGGGCTCATCGTCGTCACCGCGATCCTCACCAGCGACGACGCGATCGGCCGCGGCCTGCTCTCCACGGTGGTCTACGGCCTGCTCGGCATCGTGCTGATGGGCGCCGCGTTCCTGCTGCTCGACGCCCTGACCCCCGGCAAGCTCGGCGAGACCGTCACCGAGCACGCGCTGCACCCCGCCGCCTGGGTCACCGCCGTCGTGCACCTCGCCGTCGCCGGCATCATCGCCGCGTCCGTCACCTGACCCGGAGCCGCGGATGACCGTCGACGAGCGGCCGGCCGCCGACGCCGCCCCGCCCCTCGACCTGCCGGTGCGGTCCCGCCCGGCCCGGGCGATCGTGCTCGCGGTGGTGTTCGTCTGCGCCGCCTGCGGGCTGGTCTACGAGCTCGCCCTCGTGGCGCTCGGGTCGTACCTGGTGGGCGACACCGTCGCCAACGCCGCGCTGGTGATCTCACTGATGGTGTTCGCCATGGGCCTGGGCTCGCTGGCCGCCAAGCCGCTGCAGCGCTGGCCCGCGGCGGCGTTCGCCGGGGTCGAGCTGGCGCTGGCCCTGGTCGGGGGCACGAGCGTGCTGCTGCTCTACGCCTCGTACTCGTGGCTGCGGCTCTACACGCCGGCGCTGATCGTCGAGGCCCTGCTGATCGGGCTGCTCATCGGCGCGGAGATCCCGCTGCTGATGACGCTGCTGCAGCGCATCCGCGCCCAGGAGGCCGGCTCGGCCGTCGCCGACCTGTTCGCCGCCGACTACGTCGGGGCGCTGCTCGGCGGCCTGGCGTTCCCGTTCCTGCTGCTGCCGCTGTTCGGCCAGCTGCGCGGGGCGTTGGTGATCGGGATGATCAACGCGGTGGCCGGGGCGGTCGTCGTGCTCTGGCTCTTCCGCCGCGTGCTGGGGTACCGGGCGCAGGCCGGGATCGGGCTGGCGACGGGCGCCGTGCTCCTGCTGCTCGTCCTCACCACCGCGCTCGCCGCGCCGTTCGAGGTGGCCGCGCGCCAGGCGCTCTACGCCGCGCCCGTGGTGCACGGCGAGCGCACGCCGTACCAGGAGATCGTGCTGACCCACGCGACCGCGCTCTCCACCCGGCCCGACGACCTGCGCCTCTACCTCAACGGCGACCTGCAGTTCTCGTCGGTCGACGAGTACCGCTACCACGAGGCGCTGGTGCACCCGGCGCTCGCGGGCGGCCAGGGCCGCGTGCTCGTGCTCGGCGGGGGCGACGGGCTGGCCGCCCGCGAGGTGCTGCGCCACCCCGGGGTGCGCGAGGTGGTCGAGGTCGAGCTCGACCCCGCGGTGCTCGGCCTGGCCCGGACCGACGCCGACCTCGTGGCCCTCAACCGCGGTGCCCTCGACGACCCGCGGGTGCGCGCCGTCGCCGCCGACGCGTTCACGTGGCTGCGCGACACCGACGACGTCTTCGACGCGGTGGTCGTCGACATGCCCGACCCCGACGCCGTCGCGACCGCCAAGCTCTACTCGGTGGAGTTCTACGGCCTCGTCCGCCAGGTCCTCGCGCCCGGCGCCCGCGTCGTCGTGCAGGCGGGCTCGCCGTCGTTCGCCCGCGAGGCGTTCTGGTCGATCGAGACGACGATGGCGACCGCAGGCCTGGCGACGACGCCGTACCACGTCGCGGTGCCCTCGTTCGGCGGCGACTGGGGCTTCGTGCAGGGCACGCTCGGGCCCGCCCTCGCCCCCGCCCTGCCGCCCGGCACCCCGCCGCTGCGCTCCCTGGACCCGGCGACGCTGGCCGCGAGCACGGTGTTCGCGCCGGACATCGCGCGCGTGCCCGTCGAGGCCTCGACCATCGACCGCCCGCGCATCGTCGACTACCGGCTCGCGACGACGCGGTGACGCGGTGACGCGGTGACGCGGTGACGCGGTGACGCGGTGACGCGGTGACGCGGTGACGCGGTGACGCGGTGACGATCTCTTGCCCGGTGTCCGACGGCGTCCCTAGGTTGTGATCGGCGTCGCACCCGCGGGGCACGAGGACTCCTCGGGAAGGACCGCGCATGGGATCCGAACTC
>JAQSWW010000058.1 GCA_029266415.1 Actinomycetospora sp.
GTCCTCCGGGATCTTCACCGACGCCGACTCGGCCGGGAAGCACCTCAAGGCCGGCGCCAAGAAGGTCGTCATCTCCGCGCCCGCCAAGGGCGAGGACCTCACGGTCGTCATGGGCATCAACGACTCGGCCTACGACGGCAGCCAGAACATCCTGTCCAACGCCTCGTGCACGACGAACTGCGTCGCCCCCATGATCAAGGTGCTGCACGACGCGTTCGGGCTCGAGACCGGCTTCATGTCGACGATCCACGCCTACACCGGCGACCAGCGGATCCACGACGCCCCGCACAAGGACCTGCGCCGCGCCCGTGCCGCCGCGTCCAACATCATCCCGACCACCACCGGCGCCGCCCAGGCCACCGCGCTCGCGCTGCCCGAGCTGGAGGGCCGGCTCAACGGCCTGGCCTACCGGGTGCCGGTCAACGACGGCTCGGTCACCGACCTCACCGCCACGCTGAACAGCGACGTCACCGTCGAGCAGGTCAACGCGGCGTTCAAGGAGGCCGCCGAGGGCGAGCTCTCCGGCGTGATGGTCTACACCGAGGACCCCATCGTCTCCACCGACATCGTCGGCGAGGCCGCGTCGTGCACCTTCGACGCCGGCATGACGAAGGTCCTGGGCAACCGGACCGTGAAGATCGTCGGCTGGTACGACAACGAGTGGGGCTACTCCAACCGCGTCGTGGACCTCACCACGCTGGTGGGTTCCAAGCTCTGATGAGGACCCTCGACGACCTGATCGCCGACGGGGTGCAGGACCGCTTCGTCCTGCTGCGGGCCGACCTCAACGTGCCCCTCGACGGCTACGTCATCACCGACGACGGGCGCATCCGCGCGGCCCTGCCCACCATCACCCGGCTGGCCGGCGCCGGCGCGAAGGTGCTGGTCGTGGCCCACCTCGGGCGTCCCGAGGGCGGTGCGCCGCCCGGGCGCGACCCGCGCTCGACCCTCTCGCCCGTCGCCGGGCGGCTGGGCCAGCTCCTCGACCAGCGGGTGTCGCTGGCCGAGGACGTGGTCGGTCAGTCCGCCCGGGGCGTGGCCGAGGGCCTGCGTCCCGGCGGTGTCGCGGTGCTGGCCAACGTGCGCTGCGACGCGCGGGAGACCGGCACCGAGGGCGAGCGCGAGCAGCTCGCGACCGAGCTCGCCGAGCTGGTGCCCAGCCAGGATCCCTCCCGGCCCAGCGCCTTCGTCTCCGACGGCTTCGGGGTGGTGCACCGCGAGCAGGCGTCGGTGGTCGAGGTGGCCCGCAAGCTCCCGGCGTACGGCGGCGACCTCGTCGCCCGCGAGACCGAGGTGCTGCGCCGGCTCGTCGGCGACCCCGACCGTCCGTACGTGGTGATCCTCGGCGGGTCGAAGGTCTCCGACAAGCTCGGGGTGCTCTCGAACCTGCTGCCCACGGTCGACCGGCTGCTGGTGGGCGGGGCGATGTGCTTCACGTTCCTCGCCGCGCAGGGCCACGACGTCGGCGGCTCGAAGCTCGAGGCCGACCAGGTGGACACCTGCAAGGACCTGCTCGACCGCTACGCCGAGAAGCTCGTGCTGCCCACCGACGTGGTGGTCGCGAGCGAGTTCTCCGCGGACGCGCAGACCCGCACGGTGTCGGTCTCCGAGATGCCCGAGGGCTGGATGGGCCTCGACGTGGGCCCGGAGACGGTCGCGGCGTTCGGCGCCGCGCTCGACGGGGCGGCGACGGTGTTCTGGAACGGGCCGATGGGCGTGTTCGAGATGGCGCCGTTCGCGGCGGGCACGACGGGCGTCGCGGAGGCCGTCGCGGCCAGCAGCGCGTTCAGCGTGATCGGCGGCGGCGACTCGGCGTCGGCGATCCGCGCGGCGGGCCTCGACGAGGAGCGCTTCGGCCACATCTCGACCGGCGGCGGCGCGTCGCTGGAGTTCCTCGAGGGCCACGTCCTGCCCGGCATCGCCGTCCTCGAGGAGAGCTGACATGGCCCGCAAGCCCCTGATCGCGGGCAACTGGAAGATGAACCTCAACCACCTCGAGGCCATCGGCGTCACCCAGAAGCTCGCGTTCGCGCTGCCCGGCAAGTACTACGACGTGGTGGACGTGGCCGTGCTGCCGCCGTTCACCGACCTGCGCAGCGTGCAGACCCTCGTCGACGCCGACGCGATGCCCATCACCTACGGGGGTCAGGACCTCTCGCCGGAGGACTCCGGGGCGTTCACCGGCGACGTGTCGGGCGCGATGCTGGCGAAGCTCGGCTGCTCGTGGGTCGTCGTCGGGCACTCCGAGCGGCGCACGATCCACGGCGAGGACGACGCGCTGGTCAACCGCAAGGTGCGCGCGGCCCTGCGCCACGGCCTCACCCCGATCCTGTGCCTGGGGGAGGGCGAGGACGTCCGCGAGGCCGGCGACCACGTCCCGTACTGCACCGCGCAGCTCGACGCCGCGCTCGACGGGCTCGGCCCGGACGAGGTCGCGACGATCGTCCTCGCGTACGAGCCGGTGTGGGCCATCGGCACCGGCAGGTCCGCCGGGGTCGCCGACGCCCAGGAGGTGTGCCACGCGCTGCGTGAGCGGCTGCGCGAGAAGTACGGTCCCGGCGTCGCCGACGCGGTGCGCATCCTCTACGGCGGCTCGGTGAAGTCGGACAACGTCGCGGACCTGGTCAAGAGCGACGACGTCGACGGCGCGCTGGTCGGGGGCGCGAGCCTCGACCCCGAGGGCTTCGCCGAGCTCTGCGCCCTCGCAGCCGGCGGCCCTTTGCCCTAGCGGGCTCGTGAGCGCTCGTCCGTGCCGGAGCACGGACGAGCGCTCACACGCGGTGACGTCCCCCGGGAGGGCCTCACCGGGATGTCGGACGGGCGGGGTATCGTCCTCCCTACGCACCGATCCCGCACGTCGGGACGGTCAGAGCCCCGTCCACCCGGCCGGGGTCGGCACCCGGAGGTCACGGACACCGACATGCGACTGTTCCTCGACATCCTGCTCATCGCGTCCAGCGTGCTGCTGGTGCTGCTGGTGCTGCTGCACCGCGGGCGGGGCGGCGGGTTGTCGTCGCTGTTCGGGGGCGGGGTCCAGTCGAGCCTCGCCGGGTCGAGCGTCGTCGAGAAGAACCTCGACCGCCTGACCCTGTTCGTGGGTGCCATCTGGCTGATCTCGATCGTCGGCACGGGGCTGCTCGTCAAGATCGAAGGCTGACGGGCGGCCCGGAGTCCGGGCCGCCCCTGGACGGGAGGTACTCCGGCGATGGCGACTGGCAACGCGATCCGAGGCACCCGCGTGGGCTCGGGGCCCATGGGGGAGTCCGAGCGCGGGGAGAGCGCGGCGCGCACGATCGTCTCCTTCTGGTGCTCGAACGGCCACGAGACCCGCCCGTCCTTCGCCGTCGACGCCGAGATCCCCACGAGCTGGGACTGCCCGCGCTGCGGCCTGCCGGCCAACACCGACGAGAAGAACCCGCCCCCGGCCAAGCGCACCGAGCCCTACAAGACCCACCTCGCGTACGTGAAGGAGCGCCGCTCCGACGCCGACGGCGAGGCCCTGCTCGACGAGGCACTGGCGAAGCTGCGGGCGAAGCGCGGCGAGAGCTGAGGACGCCTGACATGATGCCGGGCCATGGTGGCCCCGGCAGTCGACACACGGTTCTCGCTCACGCAGTCCGAGCTCCCCACGGCGTGGTTCAACGTGACGCCGCACCTGGCGTCGCCGCTCGACCCCCCGCTGCACCCGGCGACGCGCGAGCCGGTCGGCCCTGACGACCTGGCGCCGCTGTTCGCCCAGGAGCTCATCGGCCAGGAGATGTCGGCCGACCCGTGGATCGACATCCCCGGCGAGGTCCTCGACGTCCTGCGCCTGTGGCGGCCCACGCCGCTGGTGCGCGCCCGGCGGCTCGAGGCCGCGCTGGGCACGCCGGCACGGATCTACTTCAAGGACGAGTCCGTCTCGCCCGCCGGCTCGCACAAGCCGAACTCGGCGGTGCCGCAGGCGTTCTACAACAAGCGCGAGGGCATCACCCGCCTGGCGACCGAGACCGGCGCGGGCCAGTGGGGCACGGCGCTGTCGTTCGCGTGCGCGCAGTACGACCTCGAGTGCGCGGTCTACATGGTGCGCCGCAGCTTCGAGCAGAAGCCCTACCGCAAGGTGATCATGGAGACCTGGGGCGGCTCGGTCGTGCCGTCGCCGGTCGACGACCCGTCGCACCCGGGCTCGTTGGGCGCGGCGATCTCCGACGCGGTCCGCGACGCCGTCGGTCGCGACGACACCCACTACGCGCTGGGCTCGGTGCTCAACCACGTGCTGCTGCACCAGACGGTGATCGGCCTCGAGGCCCAGCAGCAGCTCGCGAACGCGGGGGAGACTCGCCCGGACGTCGTCATCGCCCCGTGCGGCGGCGGGTCGAATCTCGGCGGCATCGCCCTGCCGTTCCTGCCCGACCGCGCGGTGCGCCTGCTCGCCGCCGAGCCGGCGTCGTGCCCGACGCTGACCCAGGGCACCTACGAGTACGACTTCGGCGACACCGCGGGCCTCACGCCGCTGATGAACATGTACACCCTCGGCCACGACTTCGTGCCGCCCGGTATCCACGCCGGCGGGCTGCGTTACCACGGCGACTCGCCGATCATCTCCAAGCTGGTGCACGAGGGCCGGATGGAGGCCGTGGCGCACCGCCAGCGGGCGGTGTTCGAGGCCAACGTGCTGTTCGCCCGCGTCGAGGGCAAGCTCCCGGCGCCCGAGGCCGGCCACGGCATCGCGTCGGTGATCCAGGAGGCCCACGACGCGACGCAGCAGGGCGAGGACCGGGTCATCCTCTTCAACTACTGCGGCCACGGCCTGCTCGACCTGGCCGCCTACGAGGAGTACCTCGCCGGCGACCTCGTCGACGAGCCCACGAGCTGACGGCCGGGTCGGCCTGGGTTCCGGCGAGCGGGAGCACGGTCGCGAGGGCGTCGGCGACCGTGGTGGGGTGACCCGATGACGACGGTGCGTGACGCGTCCCTGGCCGTGCTGCGCGACCACGGCATCACGGCGATCTTCGGCAATCCCGGGTCGACCGAGCTGCCGATGTTCCGCGACTTCCCCGACGACTTCCGCTACGTGCTCGGCCTGCAGGAGTCGGTCGCGGTGGGGATGGCCGACGGGTACGCGCAGGCCACCGGGCGGGCGGCGCTGGTCAACCTGCACTCGTCGGCCGGCGTCGGCCACGGTCTGGGCAACGTGTTCACCGCGTTCCGCAACCGCACCCCGCTGGTGCTGGTCGCCGGTCAGCAGGCGCGGTCGCTGCTGGTCGGCGAGCCGTTCCTGTTCGCCGAGCGCCCGGCCGAGTTCCCCGAGCCCTACGTGAAGTACAGCCGGGAGCCCGCGCGCGCCGCCGACGTGCCCGCCACCCTGGCCCGCGCCATCCACGTCGCCACGACGCCGCCGTGCGGGCCGGTGCTGGTGTCGGTGCCCGTCGACGACTGGGACCGCCCGGCCGGCCCCGTCCCGGCGCACCGGGTGGCGGGCGCGGTCGTGGGGGACCCGGCCGCGCTGGCCGAGGCCGCCGAGCAGCTCGCCGCGGCCACGAGCCCGGCGTTCGTCGTCGGCGGCGAGGTCGACCGCGACGGGGCGTTCGACGACGTCGTCGCGCTGGCCGAGCGCCACGCCGCGCGCGTGTACGCGGCGCCGATGTCGCCGC
The DNA here is from genome assembly GCA_029266415.1 of Actinomycetospora sp. Lineage (GTDB taxonomy): Bacteria > Actinomycetota > Actinomycetes > Mycobacteriales > Pseudonocardiaceae > Actinomycetospora. The sequence continues at coordinate 5,634 of JAQSWW010000058.1, forward strand.
GCTGCGGGTTCCCCGAGCGCCACCGGCTCTTCGGCGGCTTCCTCCCCGCGACCCACGACGGCATCCGCGCCGCCCTGGACGGCCACGACGTCGTGCTGGTGCTCGGCTCGCCGGTCTTCCCGTTCCACACCGAGGGCGCCGTGGAGGGCGACACGGCCGTTCCCGACGGCACCGCGCTCGTGCAGCTCACCGAGGACCCCGCGCACGCCGCGTGGACCCCGGTCGGGACCTCGATCGTCACCGGGCTGCGGCACGGGGTGCGGGCGCTGCTGGACGGCCCCCCGCCGCGGCCGCGCTCCGAGCCGCCACCGCGCCCGGCCACCGCGCGGGTCACGGCCGACGTGATCACCGAGGAACTGCTGCTCCAGACCCTCGCCGACCTGCGGCCTGTCGACTCCGTGGTCGTCGAGGAGGCCCCGGCCACCCGCGGGCCGATGCACGACCACCTGCCGTTCGACCGGCCCGCGAGCTTCTTCACCTGCGCCAGCGGCGGGCTGGGCCACGGGCTGCCCGCCGCGGTGGGCATGGCGCTCGGGCGCAGCGAGCGGGTGGTCGCGCTGGTGGGCGACGGGTCGGCGATGTACGGCATCCAGGCGTTGTGGTCGGCCGCGCAGCTCGGGGTGCCGCTGACGATCGTCGTCGTGCACAACGCCCGCTACCGCGCCCTCGACCAGTTCGCCGAGCACTTCGGGATCACCAAGCCGGTGGGTACGGCGCTGCCGGGCCTGGACTTCGTCGCCCTCGCCACCGGCCAGGGCGTCCCCGGCCACCGCGTCGACCGGGCCGCCGACCTGGAGCCCGCGCTGGCCGAGGCCCTGCGCTCTCCCGGGCCGGTCGTGCTCGACGTGCTCGTCAGCTGACCGGCGGCACCACGCCGAGCATCGTGCGGGGCTCCACGGGCGTCGACTTGATCACCGACGTCACGGTCGACGCGTGCTCCTGCCAGCCCTCGAGGACGCGGTCGAGGTCGGCGACGTCGCGGACCTGCACCCGCATGAGCAGGCAGTCCTCGCCGGTGATCTTGTGGCACTCGACGACCTCGGGCTGGCGGGACGCGATCTGCTCGGCGATCTTCCCGTGCCCCAGGGCCGGGCGGATCCGCACCCAGGCGGCGATGGGGTGGCCCAGCGCCGCCGGGTCGACGTCGAGGCGGTAGCCCCGGATGACCCCGGTGCGCTCGAGGCGCTGGACCCGCTCGGTGACCGCCGGGGCCGACATCCCGATCCGCCGCCCGAGCGCCGACATGCTCAGCCGCGGGTCGTCGGCGAGCTCCGCGAGGATGCGCCGGTTGGTCTCGTCGAGCAGCTTGTCGTTCTCCAGGTTCGACGGGGGTCGCACCCCCGAAGTCATCGTCATGTCGCCACTATCCCCGTGAGATGTCCCTGGAGTCCAGGGGATCGGCCTTCGAGAATGGTCGCCACGGATCGAGGGAGGGACGGCAACGATGGTGACCTTCTGGGGAGTGCTGGTGGTGCTGGGGTTCCTGGCGGTGGCGCGCTACGGCGCCGACACGCGTTCGGAGGCCGACCCGACGGGCCGCGACCCCGCGTGGCCGGTGGTGCAGCGACCGCACACGGTGCGCGGGGACGCGGTGCTGCTGGGCGAGATCGCGCGCCGGATCGCGGCGCACCGCCGGCTGTGGGAGGCCTACGACGCGAGCCTGCGGCCGTGGGAACACCGGAGCGAGCGGACGCTCACACGACGGTCGTGAGGGTCGGGCTCCCGGCGCCGAGGGTGTCCCAGGCCTCGGCGAGCCGCGCGACGGCGTCGTCGAGCGCGTCGGGGGCCAGCGTGTAGGGCAGGCGCAGGTGCTGCTCGAAGGCCCCGCCGGTGCCGAACCGGGGGCCCGCCGCGAGGTGCACACCGTGGCGGGCCGCCGCCTCGACCAGCGCGCTCGAGCGTGGCGCGCCGAGGTCGACCCACAGGCTGAAGCCCCCGGGCGGCGACGGCGCGTGCCACTCGGGCAGGGCCGAGGCGAGGGCGGCGCGCAGGTGGTCGCGGCGGTGGGCGAACAGGGTGCGGCTGGTCGCGATGATGTCGTCGAGGCGGTCGAGCAGACCCACGGCGACCAGCTGCTCGAGCACCGGCGTGGCGATGTCGTCGGAGCTGCGCGCCGCCGCGATCCGGCGCAGCAGGGTGCGGGGGGCGCGCAGCCAGCCGATGCGCAGGCCGCCCCACACGGTCTTGGAGAGCGATCCCGTGGTGATCACCGGGGTGCCGCCGCCCGCCGCGGCCGCGTACGCCCCGAGCGGCGGTGGGCCGGGCGCGTCGAGCCACAGCTCGCGCAGGCAGTCGTCGACGACGATCGGGACGCCGTGCCGTCCGGCAGCGGCGACGACGGCCGCGCGGGCCTCGGCGCTCATCACCGCGCCGGTGGGGTTCTGGTGGTCGGCGACGAGGTAGGCCAGGGCCGGGGTGGAGGCGCGCATGGCCGCCGCGATCGCCTCGACGTCCCAGCCCGGCCGCTCGGTCATCGCCACCGGTACCGGGCGCGCCGAGACGTGGCGCACGAGGTCGATGGCCCCCGGGTAGGTGGGCTGCTCGAGCAGCACCCGGTCGCCCGGGCGCAGGAGCGCCCGCGCGACCAGTGCGTGGGCGTGCTGGGCCCCGGCGGTCACCATGACCTCGTCGGGCGAGGTGTGCAGGCCCTGGTCGCTCAGGCGCCGGGCGATGCCCTCGCGCAGGGTCACCAGCCCGAGCACGTCGTAGCCCGTGCCCGCGAGGTGGGCGGGGAGCTCGGCCAGCGCCCGGGCGCCCGCCTCCGCCATCGCGTCCATCGGGGCCCAGGGCGCGGCGTGCGCGAGGTCGATGACCTCGGGGCCGTCGGGACGCCGGCCCGGGACCCAGCCGCCCATGGGGGCGAAGGGCGTGACGGGGGCCGGCGGGGCCGCCGCGGGCGCCCCCGTGGGGAGCGCCGTCCAGGTGCCCGAGCCCCGGCGCCGGTGCAGGTGGCCGGACTCGCGCAGCCGGTCGTACGCCGCGGCCACCGTGCCGCGCCCGACGCCCAGCGCCACGGCCAGCTCGCGTTCGCTGGGCACCCGCGTCCCGACGGCCAGGCGTCCGTCGCCGAGCAGCGTGGTGATGCGCGCGGCCAGCGCGCTGTGCCCCGCCTCGCCCGGCCCGGCGGTGTCGCGCCAGCCGGTGAGCAGCCGCGCCAGGCCACCGGCACCCACGTGGTCGTCCATGAACGGGGATTCTGCCACTTCTGCCAATAATCCTGCCACTGCTCGCGAAGTGGCCCTGGCAGGGCCAGCCACCGGGGGCCACCGTGGAGGACGCACCAGCCACCCCGGACGGAGGAGTCCCCGTGATCACCACGATCGTCCTGCTGAGCGCCCTCGTCGTCGGTCTCCTGCTCGTCGTGCGCTACGGCGCGGACTCGCGCGGGACCGGGGACCCGACCGGGCGCGACCCCGCCTGGTCGTCGGCCCCGACCCGTGAGCACACGCCGGCCCGGGACCTGGCCCTCGTCCGCGCGGCGATCGCCCGCGCGACCGCCCAGGTCCGCTGCTGGGAGCTCTTCGAGCGCTCGCTGCGCCCGTGGGAGGCCCCGCCGGTGGAGCGGCGCCGCTCGGCCGTGTAGGAGCAGCGCTCCCGCAGCCCGGTCACGGCCCCTCCGCGATCTGCACGACGGCCTCGATCTCGACGGCGATGTCGAACGGCAGCTCGGCCACCCCGATCGCCGACCGCGCGCCCCGCCCGGACGGCCCGAGGACGTCGACGAGCAGCTGCGAGCAGCCGTCGATCACCGCGGGCGCGCGGTGGAATCCCGGAGCGGTGTTGACCATCCCGAAGAGCTTGACCACGCGCACCACGCGGTCGAGCGAGCCGAGCTGGTCGGCGAGGATCGCGAGGATCTGCAGAGCCGTCAGCCGGGCGGCCTCGCGGCCCTCGTCGAGGTCGAGGTCCGCGCCGACCTTGCCGGTGACCAGCCCGCCGTGGGCGCGCACCGGGCCCGTGCCCGACAGGAACAGCAGGTCGCCGGCCCGAGCGGCCGCCTCGTACTCCCCGACCGGGCCGAACGGCGCCGGTAGCACGATGCCGAGCTCGTCCAGGCGCCGGGCCACCGTGCCGTCCATGGCGATCCCCCTCGTCGTCCGACCGAGAGGAGATCGTCCCGCGGCTCAGAGCCGTGCGGCAGCCGCCTCGTCGAGCAACCACAGCGTCCGCTCGGTCCCGCGCAGACCCGCGAGGGGGACGTCGACCTCCGACGCGCCCGCGTGCGCCTGCGCGAGGACCTCGGCCTTGCCCTCGCCCGTGGCCACCAGCCACACCTCGCGGGCGTGGCGGGCGGCGGGCAGCGTCAGCGTGACGCGGGTGGGCGGCGGCTTGGGGCAGCCGCGCACCCCGACCACGCCGGCGGCACCCGCGTGCACCGCGGGGGAGTCGGGGAACACCGACAGCACGTGGCCCTCGGGACCGCAGCCGGCCAGCAGCACGTCGAACGCCGGGATCGTGTCCCCGCCCAGCCGCGCGGCGGCCGACGAGAGCAGCTTGGCGTAGGCGTCGGCCGCGAGGTCGGGGTCGCCGCCGCCCGCGTCCTCGGGGGCGTCGGCGGCGGGCATCGGGTGCACGCGGGCCGGGTCGAGGGGCAGCGCGTCGAGCAGGGCCTCGCGCGCCTGGGCGTCGTTGCGCTCGGCGTCGCCCGCGGGGACGAAGCGCTCGTCACCCCAGAACACCTCGACGGCGGCCCAGTCGACCTCGTCGCGGCGCGCGGACGACGCGACCTCGCGCAGCATGGCGATGCCCACGCCGCCACCGGTGAGCACCACCGACGCCGTGCCGCGGTCCCGCTGCGCCGCGGCGAGCGCGGTGAGCAGCCGGTCGGCGGCGTCGGCGGCCGTCGCGTCGGTGTCGGGGTGGACGACGACCTCGACCTCGACATCGGCGCTCACGCGGTCACCTTCTTCGACGAGCGGGTCCGTCCGGTCGGCTTGCTCGGCATCGCCTCGAGGGCCTCGGCGAAGATGTCGTCCGGGTCGAGGCGGCGCAGCTCCTCGGCCAGGCACTCGCGGGTCGTGCGCCGCGACAGGGCGACGCGACGGTCCGGCTGCCCGGGCTGGGAGAGCACCGCGCTCTTCGCGTCGACGCGGCGCAGCTCCACCGACCCGCCCGCGCGCTCGAGGCGCACCGCGGCGATCTGGCCACCCTGCCCCCCGGGCACGTCCTCCGCGATCCGGCTGACGGGGCAGTTCAGCCGCGACGCGAGCCAGCCGGTGAGCAGGTCCGCCGACGCGGAGTCGGCCGCGCCGGCCACCGACGCCCGGGTCACCGGCTCGTGGGGCGGCTGGTCGAGCGCGGCCGTGAGCAGCGCGCGCCAGCTGGTGATGCGGCTCCACGCGAGGTCGGTGTCGCCGGGGTGGTAGCGCTGGCGCAGCTTGCCCAGCGCCTTCGACGGCGACTTCGCCGACGACACGTCGGTGATGCGCCGCCCCGCGACGTGGCCCACCGGGTCGTCCGCCGGTGACGACGGCGCGTCGCCCGGCCACCACGCGACGATCGGGGCGTCGGGCAGCAGCAGCGGCACCACGATCGCGCCGCCCTGGTCGGCCAGCGGCCCGTACATGCGCAGCACGATGACCTCGCTGGCACCCGCGTCACCACCGATGCGGATCTGCGCGTCCAGCCGCGACGCCGCCCGCCGGACGCCGCGCGCGAGCACCAGCACGCGGCACGGGTGCTCGCGGCTCGCGTCGTTGGCGGCCTGGATCGCGGCCTCGGCCTCGGGCCCGTCCTCGGTGATGATCAGCAGCGTCAGCACCCGGCCGAGCGCCACCGCGCCCGCGCTCTCGCGCAGGTCGACCATCGTGCGGTTGACCGCCGACGTGTCCGTCGACGGGAGGTCGACGATCACGTGACCCCCTCCGGGTTCATGGGCGCCGCCAGGTCCGGCCGGTGCGCTCGAGCAGGACGTCGGCCGAGGGCGGACCCCACGTGCCGGCGGCGTATCTGTCCGGCGAGCCCTCGCGGTGCCACTTCTCGATGACCGGGTCGAGGATGCGCCAGGACATCTCGACCTCGGTGTTGGTGGGGAACAGCGACGGCTCGCCGAGCAGGACGTCGAGCAGCAGGCGCTCGTAGGCCTCGGGAGAGGCCTCGGTGAACGCCGTGCCGTACCCGAAGTCCATGGTGACGTCGCGGACCTCCATGCCCGAGCCGGGCACCTTCGACCCGAAGCGCAGCGTGACGCCCTCGTCGGGCTGCACGCGCACGACCAGCGCGTTCTGGCCGAGCTCCTCGGTCATGGTCTGGTCGAACGGCAGGTGCGGAGCCCGCTTGAACACCACGGCGATCTCGGTGACGCGCCGCCCCAGGCGCTTGCCGGTGCGCAGGTAGAACGGCACGCCGGCCCAGCGGCGGGTGTTCACCTCGCAGGTGATCGCCGCGTAGGTCTCGGTGACCGAGTCGGTGGGGAAGCCCTCCTCCTGCTGCAGGCCCTTCACCTCGGTCGAGCCCTGCCACCCGGCGGTGTACTGCCCGCGCGCCGTGGTCTCGTCCAGCGGCTCGGCCAGCTTCACCGCCGACAGGACCTTGATCTTCTCCTCGCGCAGGTCGTCGGGGGAGAACGAGACCGGCTCCTCCATCGCCGTCAGCGCGAGCAGCTGCAGCAGGTGGTTCTGGATGACGTCGCGCGCCGCGCCGATCCCGTCGTAGTAGCCCGCGCGACCCCCGACGCCGATGTCCTCGGCCATCGTGATCTGCACGTGGTCGACGTGGTGGGCGTTCCAGATCGGCTCGAACAGCTCGTTGGCGAACCGCAGGGCCAGCAGGTTCTGGACGGTCTCCTTGCCGAGGTAGTGGTCGATCCGGAAGACCGCGTCCTCGGGGAAGACGTCGTTGACGATCTCGTTGAGCTCCTGCGCCGAGTGCAGGTCGTGGCCGAACGGCTTCTCGATCACCACGCGGCGCCACACGTCGCCCTCGTCGTCGGCGAGCCCCGAGCGCGAGAGCTGCTTGCACACGGTCGGGAACGCCGACGGCGGGATCGACAGGTAGAACGCGTGGTTGCCGTTGGTGCCGCGCTCGGCGTCGAGCTCGGCGACGCACGTGGCGAGCCGGTCGAACGACTCGTCGTCGTCGAACGTGCCCTGCACGAAGCGCAGGCCCTCCGCGAGGCGGTCCCACACCTCCTGGCGGAACGGGGTCCGCGAGTGCGAGCGCACCGCGTCGTGCACGACCTCGGCGAAGTCCTCGTCCTCCCAGTCGCGGCGGGCGAACCCGACCAGCGCGAAGCCCGGCGGGAGCAGGCCGCGGTTGGCCAGGTCGTAGATCGCCGGCATGAGCTTCTTGCGCGCCAGGTCGCCGGTGACCCCGAAGAGCACCAGACCGGACGGGCCCGCGATGCGCGGCAGGCGCTTGTCGCGGGCGTCGCGCAGCGGGTTGATCCAGTCGTCGTGCACGGCAGTGCCCGACCGTCGGGTCACCGGCTCACCTCCCCATCGACTGGTCGAGTTCCGCTGCGCTGCATCTCCCGGACGGCGTTCGCCACCGCCACCAGCCCCGCCGCACGGTCGGCGAGGTGCAGGCGCAGGACGGGGCGGGCCGTGCCCCCGTTCTTGGGCGCCGCGAGCACGCCCGCGTCGCCCCTGGCCTGCGCGTGCTCGAGGGTGCCGAACGAGAACGGCTGGCCCGGGATCGCGAGGTCGTCGGCGACCGAGCCCGTGACCTGCAGGAATGCGCCGTTCTGGTGCCCGCCCTTGTGGTACTGGCCGGTGGAGTGCAGGAAGCGCGGGCCCCAGCCGAAGGTGGTCTGGATGCCCGTGATCGACGCGAGCTCCGGGCGCAGCGTCGCGAACGAGGCGTCGTCGAGACGGTCGAGGTAGGCCTGGATCGCGATGTAGCCGGCGTCCGGCGTCGCGTCCACCAGCGCCTGCAGCGCCGCGCCGAGCGTCGCCGGGCTGCCCAGCCACGAGGCGTCACCCGCGACGCGCACCTCGACCGGACCGTCGGTGAGCACCGCCTCGTCGCCCTCGGCCGAGCCGCTGCTGCCGCCCGAGCCGACCTCGGTCAGCAGGTCGCGCGTGGCCTGCTTGGCCGACTCGACGTCGGGCTGGTCGAACGGGTTGATGCCCAGCAGCCGCCCGGCCAGGGCGACCGCGGTCTCCCAGAGCAGGAACTGCCCGCCGAGGCTGCCCGTGACCGACATCCGGGCGCCGCCCGCGGCGGGCCCGAGGGCGATCGGGGTGGCGTCGGGGCCGGCGTCGGCGAAGCCGGGTGCATTCCCAGGATCCGATGTGGGGCTGCCCTCGACGACCACGGGCAGCAGGCCGGTGCCCTGCTTGCCGGTGGACTCGGCGATGAGCTGCTCGGCCCAGTTGCCGAACCCGATCAGGCCGGACCCGGTGTCGGCGAGCACGACCTTCTCGGCGCCGGCGGCGTGGGCGGCCGCCATCGCGGCGGCCAGCACGATCGCCGGGTTGTCGGCCGCGTCCTGCGCGAGCGCCGGCGCGGCCTCCGCGGCCTCGTCGAGCAGCGCGCCCACGTCGACGCCGGTCAGCGCCGAGGGCACCAGGCCGAACGCGGTCAGCGCCGAGTAGCGCCCGCCGACGCCCGGGTCGGCCTCGACGAGGCGCCGGAAGCCCTGGTCGCGGGCGAGGTCGCCGAGCCCGGTGCCCGGGTCGGTCACCGCGACCATGCGCGAGCCCGCGTCGATCCCGTTGGCCTCGAAGACCTGCGCGAAGATCCGGCGCTGGCTGTCGGTCTCGACGGTGCCCCCGGACTTGGACGACACCACGAGCACGGTGCGGGACAGGTCGCCGGCCAGCGCGTCGGACACCTGGCCCGGGTCGGTGGTGTCGAGCACGACGAGCGGGAACTCGCCGCCGAACTCCGCGCCCGAGCGCGTCGCGCAGATGACCTCGGGCGCCAGCGACGACCCGCCCATGCCCGCGAGCACGACGCGGTCGACGCCGTCGTCGTGCAGCTCGCGGCGCAGGGCGGTGAGCTCGTCGACCAGCGGCCGCGAGGTCTCGTGCAGCCTGGTCCAGGCCAGGCGCTTCGACGCCTCGGGCTCGGCGTCGGGGCCCCAGAGGGTGGGGTCACCGGCGGCCAGCTTCGAGGCCGCCTGGTCGCCGACCAGCTTCTCGACCAGCGACGCCGCGGCGTCGGCGAGCCCCTGGTCGGTGATCTCGACCGACGGCGTGCTCACGACTGCTCCGGGCTGCGCTGCGCGAGCTGGGCGGAGACGGTCTCGGTGAGCTCGCCCCACGAGTCGTCGAACTTCTGGACGCCCTCGTTCTCCAGCGTCAGGAACACGTCGTCGAGGTCGACGCCGACGTGGGCGAGGCCGGCGAAGACCTCGCGGGCGGCGTCCTCGGTGCCCGACACCGCGTCACCGTGCAGCTCGCCGTGGTCGGCGAACGCGCGGAGCGTGGCCTCGGGCATCGTGTTCACGGTGTTGGGCGCGACCAGCTCGGTGATGTAGAGCGTGTCGGGGTAGGCCTTGTTCTTCACGCCGGTCGAGGCCCACAGCGGGCGCTGGACCTTGGCGCCGGCGCCCTTGAGCGCCGCCCAGCGCTCGGTGCCGAACACCTCGAGGAACGCCGCGTAGGCCAGGCGGGCGTTGGCGATCGCCGCCGTGCCGCGCAGGTTCAGCGCCGCGTCGGAGGCCAGGGCGTCGAGGCGCTTGTCGACCTCGGAGTCGACGCGCGAGACGAAGAACGAGGCGACGGAAGCCATCGTGGTGAGGTCGTGGCCGTTGGCCCGCGCCTGCTCCATGCCGGCGAGGTAGGCGTCCATCACCTGGCGGTGGCGCTCGACGGAGAAGATCAGCGTGACGTTGACGCTGATGCCCTCGGCGAGCGTGCGGGTGATCGCCGGGATGCCCTCGACGGTCGCCGGAATCTTGATCATCAGGTTGGGGCGGTCGACGGTCTTCCAGAGGTCGGCCGCCTCGGCGACGGTGCCCTCGGTGTCGTGGGCCTTGCCCGGGTCGACCTCGAGGGAGACGCGGCCGTCGACGCCGCCGGTGCGCTGCCACACGCTGCGGAAGACGTCACAGGCGCGGCGGACGTCCTCGGTGGTGAGCTCGCGGATCGCGTCCTCGACCGAGGCGCCGCGGGCGGCGAGGGCGTCGAGGTCCTCGGCGTAGTGGTCGGCGTCGGCGAACGCGCTCGCGAAGATCGTCGGGTTGCTGGTGACGCCGACGACCTCGGACTCCTCGATCAGCGAGGTGAGGTTGCCGGACTCGATGCGCTGGCGCGACAGGTCGTCGAGCCAGATGGAGACGCCGGCCGCGGAGAGGTCGGCGAGGGGCGTGCTGCTGGCCATGGTGGGTGTCCTCCTCGGGACGCGCGAGACCGGGCTCAGACCTCGGCCGCGCGGGAGAGCGAGCGTCGTCCGGCCTCGACCACGTGCTCGGTCGTGAAGCCGAACTGCTGGAACAGGGTCTTGTAGTCGGCGCTGGCGCCGAAGTGCTCGATCGAGACGCACTCGCCGTCGTCGCCGACGAACTTGTGCCACGTCAGGGCGACCGCGGCCTCGACGGACACGCGTGCCTTGACCTCGGGCGGGATGACGTGGCGGGTGTAGGAGCGGTCCTGCGCCTCGAACCACTCGACGCAGGGCATGCTCACGACGCGGGTGGGGATGCCCTCGTCCTCGAAGACCTTCCGGGCCTCGACCGCGATCTGGACCTCGGAGCCGGTCGCGATGAGCACGAGCTGCGGCTGCCCGCCCGACGCGTCCTGGAGGATGTAGCCGCCGCGCCCGACGCCGTCGGTGTCGGTGCCCTCGAGGATCGGCAGGTTCTGCCGGGTCAGGGCCAGGCCGGCCGGGCCGGTCGGGTTGTCGAGGATGTGGCGTACCGCCGCGGCGGTCTCGTTGGCATCGGCCGGGCGGACGATCGACAGGCCCGGCACGGCGCGCAGCGAGGCGAGCTGCTCGATCGGCTGGTGGGTGGGCCCGTCCTCGCCGAGGCCGATCGAGTCGTGGGTCCAGATGTAGGTGGTCGGCAGCTTCATGAGCGCCGCGAGCCGGACCGCGGGGCGCATGTAGTCCGAGAAGATCAGGAACGTGCCGCCGTAGACCCGCGTGCCGCCGTGCAGCGCGATCCCGTTGAGGATCGAGCCCATCGCGTGCTCGCGGACCCCGAAGTGGATCGTGCGGCCGTACGGGTTCATCTGGCCCCACAGGTTCGTGGAGACCGTCGACGGCCCGAACGAGTCAGCGCCCTTGATCGTGGTGTTGTTGCTCTCCGCGAGGTCGGCCGAGCCGCCCCAGAGCTCGGGGAGCACCGGCCCGATCTCGCCGAGGATCTTCTGCAGCGCCTTGCGGGTGGCGACGGGGTCGCCGCCGACCTCCCAGCTCGGCAGCGCGTCGTGCCAGCCGGCGGGCAGCTCCCGGCGCGTCATGCGATCGAGCAGCGCGCGGCGCTCGGGGTTCTGCTCGGCCCAGTCGGCGAACTGCTTGTCCCACGCCTCGTGCGCGGCCTTGCCCCGCTCGCCGACGGCGCGGGTGTGCTCGAGGACGTCCTGGTCGATGTGGAAGTGGACGTCCGGGTCGAAGCCGAGGATCTCCTTGACCGCGCGGACCTCGTCCTCGCCCAGCGCGGCACCGTGCGCGGCACCGGTGTTCATCTTCTCCGGCGCCGGATAGCCGATGACGGTGCGCAGCGCGATGAAGCTCGGGCGGTCGGTCACGGCCTGGGCGTTCGCCAGCGCCTCGCGGATGCCGACGACGTTCTCGCCGCCGCGCACCACCTGGGTGTGCCAGCCGTAGGCCTCATAGCGCGCCACCACGTCCTCGTCGAGGGCGACGGAGGTGTCGTCCTCGATCGAGATGTGGTTGTCGTCGTAGATCACGACGAGGTTGTCGAGCTGCTGGCGCCCGGCGATCGAGCTGGCCTCGGCGGTGACGCCCTCCTCGATGTCGCCGTCGGAGGCGATCACGTAGATGTGGTGGTCGAACGGGCTCTCGCCCTTCGGCGCGTCGGGATCGAACAGACCGCGCTCCCGGCGGGCGGCCATGGCCATGCCCACCGCGGACGCCAGGCCCTGACCCAGCGGGCCGGTCGTGATCTCGACGCCGGGGGTGTGGCTGTACTCCGGGTGGCCCGGCGTCGCCGAGTCCCAGGTGCGCAGCTCCTGCAGGTCGCGCATCTCCAGGCCGTAGCCGGCGAGGAACAGCTGCAGGTAGAGCGTCAGGCTCGAGTGGCCCGCCGAGAGGACGAACCGGTCGCGCCCCTGCCAGTGCGGGTCGGACGGGTCGTGCCGCATCGTGTGCTGGAAGAGCTCGAAGGCCAGTGGCGCCAGCGACATCGCCGTCCCCGGGTGACCGTTCCCGGCCTTCTGCACGGCGTCGGCGGCGAGGACGCGGATGGTGTCGACGGCCTTCTGGTCGAGATCCGACCAGTCGTCCGGCCGGTGCGCGGTCGTCAGCGCCTCGATCTCGTCGGGGTCCTCGCTCGCGGGCTGCGTGCTGCTCACATCGGTGGCGGTCACGAACCGTGCCTTCCTCAACGTGTCGGGAGCCGCGGTGCGCCAGTGCTCCGGCCACGGCTCGTCGGTCCTGCGCCCGGGTCACCAGCGTCAACCGCGTCGTACTCCCGGTCCGGGCGATCGTCCCACGGGATCGATTCGGGTCCACCACCGCGCGGCTCGGGCGGCGACACCTGTCCGGGTGCGCGACATCGGGACGGACCAGGCTCGATCCTGCGTCATCGCACGTGCCCGCGGATACCCTCGCCATCCCTCCGGGACACCGGGCACCCTATGATCGCCGGGTCGTTCGGCGGCCCGCCCACCACCCGACCCGGGGCCGTCACCACCGTGACGTGGTGGACACCGCACCGGTCCGGGAAGGCCCCCGCGAGCGGTCGGCGCCCCGGGGGTGCAGACTCGTCGACGACAGCGTGTAGGAGATTCGCGCACGACCGAAGCAGTGACGTCCGAGCAGCGAGGTGCCACCGAGTGAGCACGGCGGTCGGCCCGGTCTCCCCGACGCGGCGGAGCGGTTTCCTCACCACCGTGCGCGCCTACCTGGCGCTGACCAAGGCCCGGATCATCGAGCAGCTGCTCGTGGTCACGGTGCCAGCGATGATGCTCGCGCAGCGGTCGGTCCCGTCGCTGTGGCTCGTCCTCGCGGTCCTCGTCGGCGGCGCCGGCGCGGCGGCCAGCGCCCACGCGCTGAACTGCGTCGTGGACGCCGACATCGACGCGAAGATGGCCCGTACCCGCAAGCGGCCCCTGGCCCGCGACGCCGTCCCGCGCTCGCACGCGCTGGTGTTCGGTCTGCTGCTCGGCGCCGTGTCCGCGGTCTGGCTCGGGCTCACCGCCAACTGGGTCGCCGCGGGCCTGGCCGTCGCCGCGATCGCCTTCTACATCCTCGTCTACACCCTGCTGCTCAAGCGCCGCACCCCCCAGAACATCGTCTGGGGCGGAGCCGCCGGCTGCATGCCGGTGGTGATCGGCTGGGCGGCGGTGACGGGCACCGTGCAGTGGCCGGCGCTCGTGCTGTTCGCGATCATCTTCTTCTGGACGCCGCCGCACTTCTGGGCGCTCGCGATGCGCTACCGCGACGACTACGCCGCCGCGGGCATCCCGATGCTCCCGGTGGTGGCCTCGCCCCGGCGCGTGAGCCGCCAGATCGTCGCCTACTCCTGGGCGATGGTGATCTGGTCGGCGCTGCTGGTGCCCGCGACCTCGTGGATCTACCTCGGCGCCGCGGTGCTCGGCGGCGTGTGGTTCCTCGTCGCGGCCCACCGCCTCGACGCCGCGGTGAAGCGCGACGAGGTCGTGCAGTCGATGCGGCTGTTCCACCTCTCGAACACCTACCTGACGGGCCTGTTCGTGGCCGTGGCCGTCGACTCGGCCCTCGGGTGGCCGGTCTTCGGCTGGCCCTTCTAGGGGCTCTCCGCGAACACCCGCGGCGCGGTCGGCCGTCGAGGGAACCGGCGCCGGATGTCGGGCAGGTCGCGCCACCGCACCCGGTCGACGTGTGCGAGGAACGCCGTGATGCGCTCGACCACCCGCTCGACGGGCTGCTCGCCCTGCGCCCCGAGGGAGACGACCTCCCAGCCGTGGGCGATCAGGTCCTCGGCGCACGCCCGAGCGACCTCGGGGTGGCGGTCGAGCAGCACCCCCGAGGACGTCGCGGGCCACGCCAGATCAAGGGCGCCGACGGCGGCCTCGTCGGCCCGTCGCGTCGCGATCACGTCGACCAGCGGCGGCGGGAGCCGGGTCAGCAGGACCCCGAGCCGGGTCCGCGTGCGTCGCGGTGTGTCCGCGCCCGGGTGGACGAGGGCCGCGGCCGCCCGGACCCGCGCCATGCCCCGCTCCCCGGATCGGCGGTCGGCGAGCGCGACCACGTCGGTTGGCGTGAGCCCGCAGCGGCGGGCGAGGGCGTCGCCGACGACCACGGCGTCCACCGTCGCCAGACGCCGCGCCACCTCGACGAAGGTCCGCGCCGGCGAGGTGAGCCGCAGCGGGGGGCTCTCCGGGCCGTCGGGCCACACGGTGACCTCGTCCGGGTCGAGGGCGGCACGCCGGACCTCGAGACCTCCCCGCGAGCGAATGCCCGCACCCGGGACCAGGATCTCCGTGGGCGCCCCGACCCGGCGGGCGTCGGCCACCGCCTCCCCGGCGCCCCAGAGCGTCGCCGCCGCCGCACCGGTGATCGCGCCCTCCGGGTGGCGGAGCATCGCGGCCCGCGCCATCAGGAGCTGGTCGACGGGCACGCAAGCTGCCACGTACACGTCGGGCCCCAGGGCGACGAACTCGCGCCCGCGGAGCCGCCACTCGGTGAGCTCACCCCGGGCCACGGCGGCGGACCCGCGGAAGGGTCGATCGAGCCTCATGGCGGGTTCGACGCGCTCGCATCCGGCGCGGTTCCGTCCCGGCCGTGGAGGAGGCGGGTGGCAGCTCGCCAGTTCGATCTCTCGGGAGTGTCGGCAGCGAGGCACCGCGCTGGTGACACCGCCGGGAGATCGAACTGGCGAGCTCTACTGAAGTGCTGCGTCAGGGCAGCAGCAGGAGCTTCCCCGTCGTGCGGCGGGACTCGAGGTCGCGGTGGGCGTCGGCGGCGTCGTCGAGCGGGTAGCGGCCGCCCACGCGCCGCCGGCGGCCACGGCCGCGAACACGTCGGAGGCACGCGCGGCGAGGGCCTCCGGGGTCCGTACGTGCCAGTGCAGCGAGGGGCGCGTGAGGTAGAGCGAGCCGCCGCTGTTGAGGCGCTGGGGGTCGACGGGCGGGACCGGGCCGCTGGCGGCGCCGTAGAGGGCGAGGACGCCGCGGATCCGCAGGCTCGCCAGCGAGGCGTCGAAGGTGGCCGCGCCGACACCGTCGTAGACCACTGCCACGCCCTCGCCGTCGGTGAGGGCGCGGACCCGGTCGGCGAGGTCGTCGCCGTAGCGCAGGGTCTCGTGGGCCCCGGCGCCGCGCGCGAGGGCGTCCTTCTCCTCCGACGAGGTCGTGGCGATGACGCGGGCGCCCGCCGCCCGGGCCATCTGGCACAGCAGCAGGCCCATCCCGCCGGCGCCGGCGTGGACGAGGACCGCGTCGCCGACGGCGACCCGGTGGGTGTCGTGGACGAGGTAGTGCGCGGTCATGCCCTGCAGCAGGACGGCGGCGGCGAGGTCGAGGTCGGTGCCGTCGGGGACCGCGACGAGCTCGGCCGCCGGGACGCGGGTGAGCGTCGCGTAGCTGCCGAGCGTGTTGCTCCAGGCGACGCGGTCGCCCACGGCCACCGTGGTGACGCCGGGGCCGACGGCGCGGACGACGCCCGCGCCCTCGAGGCCCGGCACGAACGGGGGCTCGCCGGCGTAGACGCCGGTGCGCAGGTAGGTGTCGATGTAGTTGACACCCACCGCGGCAACCTCGACGAGCGCTTCGCCGTCCCCGGGCTCCGGGTCGGCGAGGTCGGCCGGCACGAGGACCTCGGGGCCACCGTGGGCGGTGACCTGGACGGCGTGCACGTCAGACCGTCCCGGCGAGGGCGCGGGCGGGGTTGTCGGGCACCGGGTCCGGCGCGGGCGCGGGCTCGGCGGTGGCCGCCCACAGCCAGGCCATCGCGGCGGTGATCACGGTGGCGCCGAGCACGTGCAGGGCGACGAGCAGCTCGGGGACCCCGAGCGCGTACTGGACGCCGCCGAGCGCGCCCTGGGCCAGGGTCACCACGACGAGCACCCGCAGGCGCCGGACGACGGCCCGGGGCGCGGACACGGCGTGGACCATGAAGCCGACGCCGACGAGCAGGCCGAGGAACGCGAAGAGCAGGTGCGCGTGGGCCGTCGCCAGCATCGGCAGCGGGATCGCGGCCAGCCGCGGGGTCGCGGCGTCGCCGCCGGGCGGGCCGGCGGCGGTGGCGAGGGTGCCGGCGCGGAGCAGCGCGCCGAGGACCACCGCGGACACGGCGAGCAGCCCGCGCAGCGCGGTGGGGACGGCGGGGCGCCAGGGCGTGTCCGGCGGGGCGGCCATCGCGGCGGGGGAGGACTCGCGCGCCAGCAGGACGGCGAGCCAGATGAGCGGGATGGTCACGAGGAAGTGCGGCGCGACCGTGTACCA
Organism: Actinomycetospora sp.; assembly: GCA_029266415.1. GTDB lineage: Bacteria > Actinomycetota > Actinomycetes > Mycobacteriales > Pseudonocardiaceae > Actinomycetospora. Next base: position 22,133 of record JAQSWW010000058.1, read on the forward strand.
GGCCAGCCCGGCGAGCACGGTGATTCCGCCGATCACGGCCTGGGCGATCACCCCGAGCGGCATGGTCGCGGCCAGCAGCACGAGGCGGCGCCGGCGCGGGCGGACGTTCAGCGCCGCGAGCAGGCACGCCCCGGTGACGATCACCAGCGCGACCCCGAGCAGCCGGTTGCCGAACTCCACCCACTGGTGCAGGACGGCGATCTCCGGGTGCGGGACGGGGACGAGGCTGCCGGGGAAGCACTGTGGCCAGGTCGGGCAGCCGAGGCCCGACCCGGTCACGCGCACGACGGCGCCGGTGACCGCGATGCCGGCCTGACCGACGACGGCGGCCATCGCGAGGCCCCGCATGAGGCGGGGCGGCGTGGCGGGGAGGCGCTCCAGCACGGACGCGATCCTATGACGCGGAGCGCAGCGGAGCCGGACGACCTACGACGGCGTGTAGGGGACCGGCCCGTTCAGGACCAGCGCACCGTGCGGCCGGCGATCCCGCCGGCGATGACGGCCCAGGCGAGCAGGACCAGGACCTGCCCGAGCGTGGGCGCGCCGCCGAGCAGCGCGGTGCGCAGGCCCTCGGCCAGCGCCCCGGACGGCAGCAGCATGACCACCGCGGCCAGCGGGCCCGGCAGCGCCGCGACGGGCACGAGCACCCCGCCGGCGAACAGCAGCACGAACCAGACGATGTTGGCGACGGCGAGCACGAGCTCGGCGCGCAGGGTGCCGCCGAGCAGCACGCCGGCGGCGCCGAAGGCCGCGGTGCCGAGCAGCACGAGCAGCAGCACCCAGCCGAGCGAGCCCGTGCCCGGCCGCCAGCCCAGCAGCAGGGCCACGCCGGCGAGCACCACGAGCTGCACGGCCACCACCGTCGCCATGCCGCCGAGCCGCCCGAGCACGATCAGCCAGCGGGGCACGGCGGTGGCCGCGAGGCGGCGCAGCACCCCGTAGCGCCGGTCGAAGCCCAGCGAGATCGCCTGGCTGGTGAACGCCGTCGACATCACGGCGAGCGCGAGCACCGTGCCCAGCACCGACGTCACCCGCGGCTCGGGCAGCGGCACGACCCGCAGCAGGGCGAGGCCGACGAGCAGCGCGAGGGGGATGACGAGCGTGAGCAGCACCTGCTCGCCCTGGCGCAGCGCCAGGCGGGTCTCCAGCGACACCTGCGTGGCGAGCATCCGGCCCAGCGGTCCGCGGCCGGGCGCCGGCGTGAAGGTGCCGGCCTCGAAGTGAGGGGTCACGACCGCAACTCGCGGCCCGTGAGCTCGAGGAAGACGTCCTCGAGGCTGCGGCGGGCGATGCGCAGGTCGTCGGCGAGCACGCCCTGGCGCGCGCACCACGACGTCACCGCCGAGAGCACCTGCGGGTCGATCGAGCCCTCGACGAGGTAGCTGCCCGCGGACGGCTCGGTGACCGTGCAGCCCTCGGGGAGCGCGGAGGCGAGCAGGCGCAGGTCCATCCCCGCCGCGGCGCGGAAGCGCAGCTCGCGGTCGGCACCCGCGGCCGTGAGCGACTCCGGGCTGCCCTGGGCCACGACCCGGCCGTGGTCGACGATGACGATGTGGTCGGCCAGCGTCTCGGCCTCCTGCATGAGGTGCGTGGTGAGCAGCACCGCGACGCCGTCGGCACGGAGCCCGCGCACGAGCTCCCACACGAGGCGCCGGCCCTGCGGGTCGAGGCTCGCGGTCGGCTCGTCGAGGAACACGAGTTCGGGGCGCCCGACCACCGCGCACGCCAGCGCGAGGCGTTGCTGCTGACCGACCGAGAGGCGCTTGAACGGCGTGCGCGCGCAGGACGCGAGGCCGAGGGTCTCGATGAGCCACTCGGGGTCGAGGGGGTTCGCCGCGCAGGCCGCGACCAGCCCGAGCATCTCGCGCACCCGGACCCCGGGGTAGGCGCCGCCGCCCTGCGGCATGACGCCGAGGCGGGCGCGCAGGGCGTCGGGCGCGCCGGCGGGGTCGACGCCGAGCACCCGCACCTCGCCGGCGTCGCGGCGCCGGAGCCCTTCGCACACCTCGACCGTCGTGGTCTTGCCGGCGCCGTTGGGCCCGAGGAGCGCGAGCACCCGGCCGGCCGGGAGGTCGAGGTCGAGCCCGTCGACCGCGGCGCGGCCCTGGTAGCGCACGACGAGGTCGCGCACCTCCACCGCTGGACCCGACACGTCCGACAGCCTAGGTCGCCGGGGTGCGCGGCACCCGGCCGCGCACGACGGCCAGCGGCACCACGGCGAGCAGCGCGGCCGCGGTGATGGCCATGGGCAGCTGGTAGGTGCGGAACGAGAAGTCGGCGCCGGTGGGCGGCACGAGCAGGGCGACGACCGCGCAGACGGCGACGGCGAAGCCGCGGATGCGCGGGTTCACCACCGACGCGGCCAGCGGGACGATCGCCCACAGCAGGTACCAGGGGTGCAGCACGGGGCCGGCGAGGAACACCGCGCCGAAGCCGTAGCCCATGCCGGCGACGGCGTGCAGGCGTCCGTTCAGCACCTGGAACACCAGCACCACGCACACCAGCGCGGCGACGCCCAGCCCGGCGGCGCGCGTGAGGTCGAGGACGGACTCGGTGTGGTCGCCCAGGCCCAGGACCCCGCCGAGCCAGCCGCCGAGCACGCCGAGGTCGGTGGTGACCGAGAGCCAGCTGCGCAGCAGGTTGGGCACCGAGAGCGCCTGGATCCAGCCGAACCCCAGCCCGCTGCCGACCGACACGGCGGCGACCGTCCCGAGCCCCAGCGCCGAGCAGCCCGCCCCGTAGCGCACGAGCCGGCCGATCCCGCCTCCGCGCTCGCGGGCCACGTGGGCGGCGAGGAAGCCCAGCGCGAGCACCGCGGGGATCTTGCCCGAGGCGCCGAGCCCGATGAGCAGCGCGCCCAGCACCCACGAGCGGCGCATACCGATCTCGAGGCCCGCGAGGACGACACCGAGCATGATCGCGTCGTTGTGGATGCCGCTGACCAGGTGGAAGAGCACCAGCGGGCTGATCGCGAGCCAGAGCGCGGCGATCGGCTCGACGCCCGCGCGGCGCGCCAGGTGCGGCACCGCCCAGATCACGAGGCCCAGCGAGGCGAGCGCGAGCACGCGGTGCAGGTAGACGCCGAGCACGATGTCGTCGCCGGCGATGCCGGTGATGAGCCGCCCGAAGGTGAGGAAGCCGGGCCCGTACGGCGACGGCGTGGTGCGCCAGATGGTGGGGATGCTCGCGACCAGCGGGTCGGAGAGCCCCAGGGCCTGGGCCGCGCCGTAGACGTAGGGGTCGAACCCGCGGGAGACCACCTCGGCCTGCGAGAGGTAGCCGTAGACGTCGGTGGAGAACAGCGGCGGGGCGACGGCGAGCGGCGCCATCCACATGACGAGGATCCGCGTCAGCTGGCGCACCGACAGGCGCACCCGCCCCGGCCACGCCAGCCGGCCCAGCCAGAGCCAGGCCAGCACGAGCATGCCCATGCCGAGGTAGGCCAGCGTCAGCGAGACCGTCGGCATGCGCCCCCACAGGCCGAGCACGCGCGTGCCCAGCAGGGGGTTGTAGGCCGGGGCCGGCGTGGCGCCGCAGCCCAGCGCGCCCACGGCCATGAGGAGCGCCCCGGTGAAGCCGAAGCGCCGCACGGTGCGCAGCCGGCGGCGCTCGTCGGGGGTGGGTGGGGGCGGCGTGGCGCCCGGGGGCGTGACGGCGACCGGCGGCGCCTGCGGGGCCTGCGCCGTGCCGGTCACGGGTCGGGACGATACCGAGCGGGACCGACGACCCCGCCGCCGTCCCCACGGCGAGCGAGGTGAGGTGACCCTGGGTGAGGCCGATCACCACGGCGATCCGGGGGTCCGCTTTGCCCGGCGGAACCAAATACGCAAGACTGATGTTGTCAAATAGTGGGGACACCCACGAGAGCACATGCAGAGGAGGTGGGGACGTGGCGACCGACGGACACGACGGCCGGACGCGGGACCTCATCGTCCGCCGCCTGCTCGAGCACGGGCCCACCACGGCCATGGACCTCGCCGGCGAGCTCGGGCTCTCCGGGGCGGCGGTGCGCCGCCACCTCGACGCCCTGGTCGCCGACGGCACCGTGGCCACCCGCGACGCCCCGCGCGCCTCCGGGCGCGGTCGCGGTCGCCCGGCGCGTCAGCACCTGCTCACCGAGCAGGGCCGTCGCCGCGCCGGTCGCGGTGAGGCCGACGTGGCCGACCTGGCCGTCGCCGCCCTCGCCGAGCTCGCGGCCGCCGCGGGGGAGGACGCCGTGCGGGCCTTCGCCCGCCGGCGCATCCGCGACCTCCTCGGCGAGCACCGCGAGGACGTCGAGGCCCACGACGAGCGCTCGGCGCGGGTCGACGCCCTGGCGGGGGCGCTCTCGCGCGAGGGTTACGCCGCCTCGACGCGCCCGACCTCCGCGGGCGCCCAGCTCTGCCAGCACCACTGCCCGGTCGCCGGCGTCGCCGCGCACTTCCCGCAGCTGTGCGAGGCCGAGACCGAGGTGTTCGCCGAGCTGCTGGGCACCCACGTCCAGCGGCTCTCCACCATCGCCCGGGGCGACGCCGCATGCACCACGCACGTGCCCCGACAACCCGGGCCCCCCGACAGCTCCACCACCGCCACCACACACGTCGTCAAGGGAAGGCAGGTCGTATGACCACCTCCGCGGAGCGGACCACCCCCACCGCCCCGGCCCCCGAGCTCACGCAGGAGGAGACCCTCGCGGCGCTCGGGACCTACCAGTTCGGGTGGCACGACACCGACGTCGCGGGCGCAAGCGCCCAGCGCGGCCTCTCCGAGGCCGTCGTCCGCGACATCTCGGCCAAGAAGGACGAGCCGGACTGGATGCTGCAGCTGCGGCTGAAGGCCCTGGCCATGTTCGACAAGAAGCCGATGCCGCAGTGGGGCTCCGACCTGTCGGGCATCCACTTCGACAACATCAAGTACTTCGTGCGGTCGACGGAGAAGCAGGCGGCCACCTGGGACGACCTGCCCGCCGACATCAAGAACACGTACGACAAGCTCGGTATCCCCGAGGCGGAGAAGAGCCGCCTGGTCTCCGGGGTGGCGGCCCAGTACGAGTCCGAGGTCGTCTACCACCAGATCCGCGAGGACCTGGAGGCGCAGGGTGTCATCTTCATGGACACCGACACCGGGCTGCGCGAGCACCCGGAGCTGTTCGAGGAGTACTTCGGCTCGGTGATCCCGGCCGGCGACAACAAGTTCTCCGCGCTGAACTCCGCGGTGTGGTCCGGCGGCTCGTTCATCTACGTGCCCAAGGGCGTCCACGTGGACATTCCGCTGCAGGCCTACTTCCGGATCAACACCGAGAACATGGGCCAGTTCGAGCGGACGCTGATCATCGTCGACGAGGACGCCTACGTCCACTACGTCGAG
>JAQSWW010000236.1 GCA_029266415.1 Actinomycetospora sp.
AGGATCGCGATGTCCTTGGGGTCCGTCGTCTTGAGCATCCGCCCGACGAACGACCCGCGCTTCGACTCCCGCGCCGGGTACGGCGTGGTCGCGATCGGCTTGGGTGCGACGGCGGTCACGAAGGCCTCCTGCTCACGGTGCGTCTCCTCCACCCCGACGGCCACCTGGCCGCACGTACGCGGACAGGAGGGATCGTAACCGCCCTCGCGCCCCCTGGCTCGCCGGGTGACGTCATCAACGACGACCCGTCGTAGACCAGGGGCGATCGGGGCGGTCGCTCAGCCGGGCCGGTCCTCGCGGACCCCGCCGGCCCGGCCCACCGGCGCCGCCGGGTCGTCGCGGTCGCGGTCGGGCGCGGTGCCGCGCGCCGTCTCGCGCCGCTGGCCGGTCCGGATGATCGGCGAGCGTTCCACGGCGCCCGACGCGCCGGCCAGCGCCTCGTCCACCGCCCCGAGCACGCCGGCGCCCCGCCCGCCGAGGGCCTCGCCGAGCTGCTGGAGCCGGTCGCGGGCGCGGTCGAGGAAGGTCAGGGGCAGCGCGGAGAGGACCTGGCCCGGAGGGCGCCGCGAGACGACGGGGTGGGGGCGCGTCGGCGAGGTCAGGCGCAGCAGGCCCCACTGCAGACCGAGCAGGCGCAGCGCCGCCCCGTCGAGCTCCTGCTGCAGGCGCGGGAGCAGTTCGTCCTCCTCCGAGCGCACGTCCTCGTCGAGGGCGGCGAACGTCTCCTCCAGGAGGTCGGCGTGCTCGGGGTCCGACGGGTCGGAGCGGTCGAGGCGGGTCACCAGCTCGTCGACCTCCTGGTGCTCCCGCTCGATGTGCAGGCTCAGGGGGTCGCCCTCGGGCAGGACGCGCCGCGCGGCGGGGAAGAGCACGGCCTCCTCGGCGAAGGCGTGGGTGAACACCAGGCGGGCGATCGCCCGCAGGGCCACCTCGTGCTCGACACCTCCGGTGGCGAGCGTCTCGCGGGCGCGGTCCATGAGGCGGTCGAGCCGGACGTGGTCGCGGCGCTGGAGGGTCAGGATGCTCAGCGGACCGCCCAGCGCGGTCTCGTCCTGGCGTGCGATCGAGGTCGTCACGAGGCCTCCTCGGCGTGCGAGTGGCTGGACGCGGTCGGGCTCCGGGCTCGGCGCGACGCGTACGACCGGACCGCGGTACCCGATCCGGCCGGAGCGCGAACGACCCCGGGACGACGAAGGGACGTCGCTCGCGGCGACGGCCCTCGGTGTCGTGTGGTGGAGCTGAGGGGACTCGAACCCCTGACCCTCACACTGCCAGTGTGATGCGCTACCAGCTGCGCCACAGCCCCAACGCCGGGAAACGGTACACGCCGACGGGCCGGTGGCGGACGTGGGGGGTCCGGCGTCAGAAGGTCTCGCGGTGGTGCTCCTGCTCCAGGACGGCCTCGAGGTCCTTCAGCCGTTCCATGGTCGCCACCGACCGCGCCGTGCGCTGGTTGGCGCGCAGCAGGTCCTGGTGGCGGTGCACGAACCGCCAGTAGCCGGCGCTGAACGGGCAGGCCTTCTCCCCCACCCGCACCTTGGGGTCGAAGGCGCAGTCGCCGCAGTGGTCGGACATCTTGTTGATGTACGCGCCGCCCGAGGAGTAGGGCTTCGTCGCGAGCTTGCCGCCGTCGGCGTGCTGGCTCATGCCGACGACGTTGGGCGGCATCACCCAGGCGAAGCCGTCGACGAAGGTCGTGGCGAACCAGTCCGAGAGCGCCTGCGGCCCGTACTCGCGCTGCAGGGCGTGGTTGCCCAGCACCATCAGCCGCGGGATGTGGTGCACCCAGCCGCGGTCGCGGACCCCGTTGAGCGTCTCGGACAGGCACGCCGCGGTGACCGCGTCGCCGTCGAGGTCGGACCACCAGTCCGGCAACGGCGTCCGGTGGCCCATCTCGTTGCGCCGGACGTAGTCCGGGCCGAAGTGCCAGTACAGCTGCCAGATGTACTCGCGCCACCCGAGGATCTGGCGCACGAAGCCCTCGACGGAGTTGAGGCGGGCCGCACCGTCGCGGTGGGCCTGCTCGGCGGCGTGCACGGCCTCGAGCGGGTGCAGCACCCCGAGGTTCTGCGGCACCGAGAGCAGCGAGTGCGACATCCACGGGTCGGCGGACAGGATCGCGTCCTCGTGCGGCCCGAACGGGTCGAGGCGGTGCTCGACGAAGCGCCGCAGGGCCGCCCGTGCCTCGGCGGCGGTGACCGCGAAGAGCCGGGGGCCGTCGCGCCCGACGGTGGCCAGGTCCCCCGTCTCGGTCGCCGCGTCGAGGTCGCGGCGCACCTGCGCGTCGACCTCGTCCTCGGTCGGCCACCACGGCTCGGGCACCCCGAGCGTCCGGGCCTCCTGACCCGATGGTCCGGCTCCTCTGCGCTTCGCGTCCTTCGGCGGGGGCTCGCGGTTGTCGTGGTCGAGGTTCCACTTCCCGCCGACGGGGCGCTCGCCCTCCATGAGCACGTCGAAGCGACGGCGCTGGTTGCGGTAGAAGTTCTCCATCGTGAACGAGGAGTCGTCACCGGCCCACGCCGCGAACTCCGCGCGGGGGCGGGCGAACGTCGTCGTCGGCAGCACGGCCGCGACCAGTCCCTCCTCGCGCAGCCGCTCGACGAACGCGACGGCGGCGTGCGAGGTCGGCTGGTGCACGACGACCGGGCGCCCGACCTCCTCCAGCGCCTCGCGGTAGGTGCGCGTGCGCGAGTAGGTGCTGCGGTCGCCGAGCTCCTCGTCGAGGTGGCGCATCCCGGAGAGCACCAGGTGCAGCTTCTGGCGGTGGAAGCGCTTGCGGCGCAGCACCGCGGACGACTCGATGAGCACGACCTCGCGGGCGGCGTGCTGGGGCAGGGCGTGCACGGCGGGCCCGAGCTGGTCACCGAAGAGCCACAGCGGCGCGTCGGCCGGGGCGCCCGCCTGCTCGAGGGCCTCCTCGACGCCCGGGGCGTGGGTGTCGAGCACGCCCTCGGGCACGTCCCGGGACCCGGCACGGCGCGTCATGGCGCGCGGGTGCCCACGCCCTCCGGGGGCGAACCCCTGGTCTCGGGCATGCGCACCCAGACGAGGAGCGCGGCGACCGCGATGGCGGCGGAGAGCCCGAAGGCGACGCCGAACGAGGCGTTCTCCGCGAGCGCCCCGGCCGCGATCGGACCGATGATGGCGCCGACGTCGGCGGCCATCTGGAAGCCCGACAGCGCCGGCCCGCCCGAGCGGCGGGAGCCCACGAGGTCGGCGACCGCGGCGCCCTGCGCGGGCTGCAGCAGCCCGGCGCCGGCCCCCGCGACCGCGGAGGCGCCGAGCAGCACGACGAGCCCCGCGACGCCGGGCAGCGTGGCGAGGGCCAGCGACGCCGTCCCCAGCGCGACGAGGCCGAGCCCGGCGACGATCACCGGCCGGCGTCCGCGGCGGTCGGACAGGCCGCTGGTGGCGAGCAGGACGAGGCCGTCGCCGACGGCGAAGACGGTCAGCGCGATGCCCGCCCACAACGGCTCGCGGCCCAGGGCGACGGCGACGAACAGCGGGACGAGCGCGATCCGCACCCCCTGCACGGCCCAGCCGGTGGCCAGCGCCGAGACCAGCGACGCCCGGTAGACCGGCAGCCGCAGCGCGGCGCCGAGGGTCAGCGGCGTCTCCTCGGGTCCGTCGCGGCGGACCCCGACCTGGCGGGAGCGGGCGAGCAGCGCCCCGACCACGATCGTCGCCACCACGAGGGTCACGGCGTAGACGACGAACGGGGCGCGCAGGTCGACGGCCACCAGCGCGCCGCCGAACGCCGGGCCGGTGACGCCGCCGAGCAGGAAGGCGCCGGTGAACAGGCCGCTGGCCTGCCCGCGACGGCCCTCGGGGGCCAGGCGGAACAGCAGGGAGAACGCCGAGACCGTGAACATCGTCGACCCGATGCCGCCCAGGCCCCGGAAGACCAGCAGCTGGGCGTAGCTCGTGGCCAGCGCGCACGCCCCCGTCGAGGCGGCGACGACCAGGAGGCCGGCCAGGTACATGGTGCGCTCGCCGACGCGGGCGACCAGCCGCCCGGAGACCGGCGCGAACACCAGCCGCATCACCGGCAGGGCGCTGACCACGGCGGACGCCGCGGTGACCCCCACCCCGAAGCTGCTCGCGAACACCGGCAGGGCGGGCGCGACGATCCCGTAACCCAGGGCGACGAGGAAGCTCCCCGCCAGCAGGGCCCAGACCTCCCACGGCAGGGTCGCCGCGGGCGGTGCGGGGTCGTCCGGGCCGTCACCCGGCGTGCGGTCCCGCTGCGGTGCGGCACCCATGGGGCGTCGGGGCTCCTCACGACGGGGGCGGGGCGGTGGACGTACTGACCCCAGTCTCCCCCTCTCCCGTCGCGGTCGCGATCAGGGAGGGCTCGCGGGGAGTGCTCAGGGCGCCGCGAGCGTGGCCGTGCCCGGGGTGCCGGGCGCCGGTGCCGTGGTCGTCGTGGTGGTGGGCGTCGTGGTCGGCCCCGTGGGCCCGGTCGGCACGGTGGTCGACGGCGGCACGGTGGTCGCCGGCGGCACGGTCGGCGGCACGGTGGGCGGCACCGTGAGCACCGTGGGCGGGACGGTGGGCGGCACCGTGGTCGTCACCGGCACCGGCAGGGGCGTGGGTGGCGGCGCCTCGGCGATGTCCGGCCGCGTGGTGACGTCGGCGATGGCGCTGCTCGACGGGGTGTCGCGCTCGGACGTCTCGTCGGTGTCGTCGGAGCCGGTGGCCGAGGCGCCCGCGGGTCCGGCCGGGCCTGCATTCGGCGGGGCGTCCGGCCGCTGCGGCGTCGTCATGCCCGAGACCCCGATCTCCGGCCCCGGGCCGCCCTCGCCCGCCAGGAGCACGACCCCCGACGCGGCGGCGAGCGTCAGCGCCGCGCCCCCGAGGAGCGCCATCCGCACGCCGCGAGGGGCACGGCGTCCGTGCTGCGCGCGGGCCGACCTGGCGCCACCGGCGCCGGTCCCGGTGACCGTCTCGGCGGCGGCCGCCCCGGTCGGCGACCCCGCACGGGCCGCGAGGACCGGGGAGGGCGACGCGACCACACCGGGCGCTCCGGTGGCCGGGGCGGGCGCGGCGACGACGAGGGGCACGAGGCCCGTCTCGTCCTCGTCGAGGTGGCGCAGCGCCTCGGCGGTGCGCGCGAGCGTCTCGGCGGCGTCGCGGGCGGAACCCCGGCCGGCGGCCGTGTCCGCGAGCACCCCGTCCAGCGCGGACGCCGCGGGCGCCGCGCGGTCGAGGAGCAGGAGCAGCGCACGCCCGAGGTCGGCGACGTCGCCGTCGGGGTGGGCGGGCGTGGCGGGGGCGGTCGCGAGCGCCGGGTCCT
>JAQSWW010000059.1 GCA_029266415.1 Actinomycetospora sp.
GTGCGCAGGTCGTGGGCGCCCGGGCGCGTCGCGGCGTACGTTCGGGCCCGTGGTTGGTCTCGCCGATCTCCCCGATCCCGCGCTGCCGCCGCGCGCGCTGGTCGAGCTGCCCGAGCCCCCGGAGCCGTCGCGCGCCGTCGTGCGCGCCGCCCTGGACCGGGCCGCCGACGGCGTGCTCGCCGGCGACCCCGGCCGGCCGGACGTGCTCGCCGACGCGACGGCGCTGCTCGCCGCGCGGGGCGAGGACCTCGACGCCCTGCTCGGGCTGGCCGCGGCGCGCCGCGACGCGCACCTCGCCGGCGAGGGCCGGCCGGGCCTGGTCACCTACAGCCCCAAGGTGTTCGTGCCCCTGACCCGCCTGTGCCGCGACCGGTGCCACTACTGCACGTTCGCCGCGGTCCCCGGGCGCCTGCCCGCGGCCTACCTCGGCCGCGACGAGGTGCTCGCCATCGCCCGCGAGGGCGCCGCGCAGGGCTGCACCGAGGTGCTGTTCACCCTCGGCGACCGCCCCGAGGACCGCTGGGCCGCGGCGCGCGACTGGCTCGCCGCCCACGACCTGCGGTCCACCCTCGACCACGTCGAGGCGTCGGCGCGCGCCGTGCTCACCGAGACCGGGCTCCTGCCGCACCTCAACCCCGGTGTCATGGACCTCGTCGAGCTCCAGCGCCTGCGCGCGGTCTCGCCGTCGATGGGGATGATGCTCGAGACGACGGCGACGCGGCTGTGGTCCCGTCCCGGCGGCGCGCACTTCGGCTCGCCGGACAAGGAGCCCGCCCTGCGCCGCCGGGTGGTCGACGACGCCGGCCGGGCCCGCGTGCCCTTCACCACCGGGATCCTCGTCGGCATCGGGGAACACCGGGCGGAGCGCGCGCAGTCGCTGCTCGAGCTGGCGGCATCCGCGCTCCGCGGCGGGCACGTGCAGGAGATCATCGTCCAGAACTTCCGCGCCAAGCCCGACACCGCGATGCGCGGTGAGCCCGACGCCGAGTTCGACGCGTTCGTCGCCGCCGTGGCCGTCGCCCGGCTGATCATGCCACTCGGTGTCAGCGTCCAGGCGCCGCCGAACCTCGCGGGCGAGCTCGACGACGCGGGAGACGGAGCGGAGCGGAGCTCGACCATCGACTCCGCGAGCGCCGCGCAGGACCAGGCGCTCCTGCTCCGCGCCGGCATCGACGACTGGGGCGGCGTCTCGCCGGTGACCCCCGACCACGTCAACCCCGAGCGCCCGTGGCCCGGGCTCGACGCGCTGCGGGCGGTCACCGCGGCGGCCGGGTTCACCCTCACCCCGAGGTTGACGATCTACCCGCGCTACGTGCAGCAGCCGGACCGCTGGCTGCACCCCGACCTCGTCGACCCCGTGATCGCCCTGGCCGACCAGCGCGGGCTGGCCCGGGTGCGCCAGCCGGCGGGCGTGCCGTGACGGAGCTGGGCGCCCACCTCGCCCGCGCCGAGGCCGACCCCGCCGGCCTGGCGGACGAGGACTACACCGCGCTCCTCGCGGCCGACGGCGCGGAGCTCGACGCCCTGTGCGCGCTGGCCGACGACCTGCGGCGCGACGCCGTCGGCGACCAGCTGACCTTCGTCGCCAACCGCAACCTCGACACCGCGGTCGCCGCCGACCCCGACCGCGCCGACGTCCTCGTCGACGAGGCCTGGGCGCTCGGCGCCACCGAGGTCTGCGTCCAGGGCCCGCTGCCCGCCGACGCCCCGGCCGGCGCGGAGCTGGAGCTCCTCGCGCGGATCACCGGCCGCGCGCCGCTGCACGTGCACGCGTTCCGGCCCGCCGAGGTCGCCGACGCCGCGGCGCGCCTGGGCGTGAGCCCGCGCGAGTTCCTCGCCGCCGCTCGTGACGCCGGGCTGGGCTCGGTGCCGGGCACCGCGGCGCGCATCCTCGACGACGGCGTCCGCGCGCTGCTCACCGGCGACACCGACATCCCCGCCGCGCGCTGGGTCGAGCTGATCACCACCGCCCACGAGGTGGGCCTGCGGTCGACGGCGACGATGGTCTACGGCCACGTCGAGACCCCGGCCGAGCAGGTCGCGCACCTGCGCGCGCTCGCCGCGATCCAGGACCGCACCGGCGGGTTCACCGAGCTCATCGCCATGCCGATCCTGGCCGGGGCACTGCCGCCGGCCCCGCGAGCGGGGGGATTTCCTGGCGTCGAACGGCTGTCGTCCGCCTCCGGCGCGGCAGCTCCGCCGGAGCTCCGTGCCGCCCGTGGCCCCCACGCCGGCACGGACCGTGCCCAGACCTGGCGGCCCGGGCCCGACGCCCGGGAGACGCGCGCGCTGCACGCCGTGGCCCGGCTGCTGCTGCACGGGCGCATCGACCACGTGCAGGCGGCGTGGCCCAAGCTCGGGCCGGAGCTGACGGTCGCCGTCCTGCGCGGCGGGGCCGACGACGCCGGGGGGCTGCTCCTCGACGGCGCCCTCGACCCCGCGGCCGGCGCCGAGGCCGGACGCGAGCTGACCCTCGACGACGTCGAGGGCCTCGCCGCCGACCTCGGTCGCACGCCCCGTCAGCGCACGACCGTCTACGGCGACGCGCCGCCCGAGCGGCAGGCGGTGCTGCGTCGGGAGACCGGGGCCCCCGCATGACCGAGGTCGACGTCGCCGTCGTCGGTGCGGGCTTCGCCGGGATCGGGCTGGGCATCCGGCTCGCGCGCCGGCAGCGGGAGACGAAGCAGTCAGGGGAGCACGCCGATAGGGGAGCTCGACCCGGGCGGTCCGAGTCGTTCGTCCTGCTCGAGCGCGCGCACGGGGTCGGCGGCACCTGGCGGGACAACCGCTACCCCGGCGTGGCCTGCGACGTCCCGTCCCACCTGTACTCGTTCTCGTTCCGCCCCAAGCCCGACTGGTCGCGGGTGTTCGCGCCGGGCGCGGAGATCGCGTCCTACCTGCGCGACTGCGCCCGCGACGAGGGCCTCGACCCCCACCTGCGGCTCGGCACCGAGATGCAGCACGCGCGCTGGGACGGCCGGCGCTGGCGGATCGCGACGTCGGCCGGCACGGTCCACGCCCTCGTGCTCGTCGTCGCCGCCGGGCGCCTGTCCGAGCCGCGCATCCCCGACATCCCGGGGCTGTCCGGGTTCGACGGTCCCGTCTTCCACTCCGCGCGCTGGGACGGGTCCGCCGACCTGCGGGGCCGGCGGGTCGGCGTCGTCGGCACCGGGGCGTCGGCCGCCCAGATCGTGCCCGCGCTGGCCGGCACCGCGGCCGAGCTCGTGGTCTTCCAGCGCACGCCGCCGTGGGTCGTCCCGCGTGGCGACCGCCCGTACACCGAGCAGGAGCGCCGCGGCTTCGCCCTCGACCCCGGGGCCGGGCGTGCGCTGCGCGAGGAGCTCTTCGACGACGCCGAGCGGGCGATCGACGCGCGCCGGCGCGTCCGTCCCGACATCGACCACCTCCGGCAGCGGGCGCTGGACCACCTCGCCGCGCAGGTGCCCGACCCGGTGCTGCGGGCGCGCCTGCGCCCCGACTACGAGATCGGCTGCAAGCGCATCGTCGTCTCCGACGACCTGTACCCGGCGCTGGGTCGCGACGACGTGACCCTCGAGCCCAGCGCCCTCGTGCGCGTCGAGAAGTCGACCGCGGTGGCGGCGTCCGGGGCCCACCATCCGCTGGACGCCCTGGTGCTGGCCACCGGCTTCTGGACCACCCGGCTGCCGTTCGCCCAGCGCATCGAGGGCCGCCACGGCCTGCTCGCCGACCGCTGGGCCGGCGGGATGACCGCGCACGCCTCGACGGCGGTGCACGGCTTCCCCAACATGTTCGTGCTCAACGGGCCCAACGCGAGCCTGGGCCACAACTCCGCGGTCTACATGATCGAGACGCAGATCGACCACGTCCTCGGCGCGCTCGACCACCTCGCGGACCGGCCCGGGACGCCGCTCGAGGTCACCGCCGAGGCCGAGGCGACCTACACGCGGGAGATCGACGCGATGGCGGCCGGCACGGTGTGGCTGCAGGGCGGGTGCCGCAGCTGGTACGTCGACGAGGCGAGCGGCCGCCTCACGCTGCTCTGGCCGGGGACGGCGCGGTCGTTCCGCGCCCGCAACGGGACGTTCGACCCCCGCCCCTACGGGCTGACCGGCGCGTGACCCTCCGCCACCCGGGGTAGCTACGACCCGCGCGGGCCGGGCCGGTCCGCGGGACGTCGGGGACCGCGGAGGGACGCGCAGCGATGACCAGCGCCAGCACGACCGACACCGACACGAACGGCGCGGCCGAGCCGACGCAGCTGGAGAAGCTGCGCGCCCGCTACCCGTGGCTCGACCACCTCGTGCGGGCCGCCACCCGCTACACCGAGAAGCACGGCGACCACTACGCCGCCGCCATCACGTTCTTCTCGATCCTCGCCCTCGTCCCGCTGCTCATGGTGGCGTTCGCGGCCGCGGCGTTCGTGCTGGCCAACAACCAGGCGCTGCTGACCGAGATCCAGCAGGGCATCACGGCCGCCGTCCCGCCGGGGCTCGGCGACCTGCTCAACTCGGTCATCGACCAGGCCATCGCCCAGCGCCAGGCCGTCGGCATCATCGGTCTGCTCGGCGCCCTGTTCTCCGGGCTCGGGTGGATGAGCAACCTGCGCGAGGCCCTCTCCGAGCAGTGGGACCAGCGCGGCGAGCCCCCGTCGATCGTCAGGCGCTACGGCAGCGACCTGCTCGCCATGGTCGGCCTCGGGCTCGCCTTCCTGCTGTCGTTCGCCATCACCGGCGTCGGCACCGGGCTCTCGAGCACGATCCTCGAGTTCCTCGGCCTCGGCGGGCAGACCTGGGCGCGGTTCCTGTTCTTCCTCGCCGGCCTGGTGGTCACCCTCGCGGCGAACTGGCTGGTCTTCCTCTGGGTGATCGCCCGCCTGCCCCGCGAGCCGGTGACGCTGCGGTCGGCGGTGCGCGCCGCGCTCTTCGCCGCCGTGGGCTTCGTGATCCTCCAGCAGGTCATGACCGTCTACATCTCGAGCGTCACGAACTCGCCCGCCGGCGCGGCGTTCGGCCCGATCATCGGTCTGCTGGTGTTCGCCAACTTCGTCTCGCGGTTCATCCTCTTCGTCACCGCCTGGGCCGCGACGCTCAAGGAGAACGAGCGCGATGAGCTGCCCGAGCCCGCGCCGGTGATCGTCCGCCCGGCGGTCACCGTGGGTCGCACCGGGCCGCGCGCCGCCGCGGGGCTCCTCGGCGCGGGGGCGGTGCTCGGCGTGCTCGGCCTCGGGCTGGGCCGCCGCCGCGAGCGCGAGCGGTAGTCCGGCTCAGTCCGACGCGGGCGCCCGCAACCACGCGCAGGCGAGCAGGGCCAGCTCGACGTCGAGACGGTCGTCGCCGTCGCCCACCGGCCGGCCCCGCACCTCGTGGGCCCGGGCCACCCGGTACTTGACCGTGTTGCGGTGCACCCGCAACCGCCGCGCGGTGGTGGCGAGGCTCCCGCCGGTGGCGAGGAACGTCCGCAGCGTCTCGCGGAGCCGGGCGACGCCGGGGTCGGGGTCGGCCAGCGGGCCGAGGACGCGCCGGGCCCACGCCCACGCGCCCTCGCGGTCGGCGCACAGCAGCGCCACCGCGCCCACCTCGTCGAACAGCGTCACCGGCGGCGGGTCCGCACCCGCGGCGAGCGCGACCTCGCGGGCCCGGCGGGCCTGGTCGTGCGTGGTCCGGAAGCCCTCGACCCCCTCGGCCGGCGCCCCCGCGGCCACCCGGACCCCGGGGCCGTGGCGCGCCAGCACCCCGGCGACCACCTCGTGCGACGGGGCCGTGTCGTCGCGGCACGGCAGCCACGCCCACACGCTGCCGGCGTCCCAGGGCACCACCAGCGGCCGGCCCGCGGCCTCCAGTGCGGAGCCGAGGTCCAGCGCCACCCGCTCGAGCGCGGCGAACGCCGACTCCGGCGGCGCCGGCTCCAGCCAGACGACCAGCCCGAGGTGCACGGCCGCGAAGCGGTAGCCCAGGGTCGACTCGACGGCGGGCCGGTCCTCGGGACCGGTAGGGGTGCGCCCCGCGAGCACGTCGCGCACGCGGGCGATCCGCATGGCGTGCCGGCCGCGGCGCGTGCGCTCGCGCTCGGCCTCGTACGCCGCGACGACGTGCTGGGTGACGTGGTCGACGTAGTCCATGACCACCAGCACGATGCGCTGCGAGGCGGCCGCGGCCCCGAGCCGCCGCGCGACCTCGGCGAACGCCCACTCCATGAGGTGCGCCTGCCCGACGCGGTACGCGCGGATCAGCGCGTTGACCGGGACCCCCCGCT
The DNA here is from genome assembly GCA_029266415.1 of Actinomycetospora sp. Taxonomy (GTDB): domain Bacteria; phylum Actinomycetota; class Actinomycetes; order Mycobacteriales; family Pseudonocardiaceae; genus Actinomycetospora. The sequence continues at coordinate 6,235 of JAQSWW010000059.1, forward strand.
GCGCCAGCCGTTGCGCGTAGGCGACGGCCGCGGCCGGCGGCTCGACCCCGCGCGGGTCCAGGTCGTGGCGCAGCACGTGCAGGATCGTCTCGACGTTGCCCTCGACGCTGGCGCCGAGCAGGTCGCGCAGGGCGGGGTCACCGCCCAGCTCGTCGATGCGCGTCGCGAGCACGTCGCTGATCGAGGCACTGACCTCGGCACGGCGGGGAGCGAGGGCGCCCGCGACGTCGGCCACGGTGGTGACCGCGTCCTCCGGGGCGGGGGACGGCTCGATCATCACCACCCTGCACCACCACCCGGATGTGCTCGGCGGCCCGCGACGGCCGTCCGGCGACCGTAACCGCCCGTCCGGGACCACGACCAGTGTCCGTGTGGCCACGGGCGGTGGGGGCCGCGACGGGGACAAGGCGCTCCGGAGGGTTTCGTCCTCGCCGCACAAGCGCGGTCCGTGTGCTCTGGCTCACGCTCGGTGGCGACCCCACACCGACCCCCGGGAGACCCCGTGCCGCTCCACCCCGAGGCCAAGACCCTCCTCGACGCGCTCGCCGAGCAGGGCATGCCGCCGATCGAGTGCATGACCGTGCCGCAGGCCCGCCAGGCCTGCGCGGCCTTCGTCGACCTGCAGCCGCCGCCCGAGGAGGTCGGCACCGTGTCGGACCGCGCGATCCCGGGGCCCGCGGGGGACATCCCGGTGCGGATCTACACGCCGCACGGCGAGGGGCCGCGCGGTGTGCTCGTGTACTTCCACGGCGGCGGCTGGGTGATCGGCGACATCGAGACCGTGGACCGGCCGTGCCGGCAGTTCGCCAACGCCGCCGACGTCACCGTGGTGTCGGTCGACTACCGGCTCGCGCCCGAGCACGTCCAGCCCGCGGCGTTCGACGACTGCTACGCGGCCACCGCGTGGGTCGCCGAGCACGCGGAGGAGCTCGGCGTCGACGCGTCGCGCCTCGCGGTGGGCGGCGACTCGGCCGGCGGCCACCACGCGGCCGCGGTCTGCCTCGCCGCGCGCGACCGGGGCGGCCCGGCGATCGCGTTCCAGATGCTGCTCTACCCCGTCGTCGACTTCGACTGGACCAGCCCGTCGATCACCGACAACGGTGAGGGCTACCTGCTGGGCCGCGCGACCATGCAGTGGTTCTGGGCGCACTATCTGGGCGCGACCGACCCGGCCGACGACCCGTACACCTTCCCGCTGCGCGCGACGGACCTCTCCGGGCTGCCGCCCGCGTTCGTCGGCACCGCCGAGTTCGACCCGCTGCGCGACGAGGGCGAGGCCTTCGCCCGCAAGCTCGAGGCCGCCGGCGCCACCGTCAAGGCCACCCGCTACGACGGGATGATCCACGGCTTCCTCTGGACGCTCGGGGCCACGCCGTCCGGGGGCCGCATGGTCGACGACGCCGTCGCCGCCCTGCGCCCCGCCCTGTCCGCCACCGCCTGACCCGAGGAGGACCCGTGACCGTCACCGAGACACGACCCGCCGACGCGACCGAGGGCACCGGGGGCGTCGAGCACGTCGACGTGCTCGTCATCGGCGCCGGGGTCTCCGGCATCGACGCCGGCCACCACCTGCGCGAGCGCTTCCCCGACAAGACCTTCGCGATCCTCGAGAAGATGGGCGGACGCGGCGGGACGTGGTGGACCCACCGCTTCCCCGGCGCCCGCTCGGACTCGGACCTGTTCACCTACGGCTACGGCCACAAGCCGTGGCGCGGCCCCTCGATCGCCACCTCCGAGGAGATCACCAACTACCTCGACGAGGTCATCGAGGAGGACGACCTCAAGGCGGCGATCCGCTACCACCACGAGGTGAGAGCGGCGTCCTGGTCGTCGTCCGAGCACCGCTGGACCCTCGACGTGCACCGCGAGGACACCGGCGAGACCGTGCCGATGACCTGCGACTTCCTGTGGATGTGCCAGGGCTACTACGACCACCAGGACCCGTACCGCCCCGAGTGGCCCGGGACGGACTCCTTCGTGGCCGCCGGGGGCGTCATCGTCCACCCCCAGACGTGGCCGGAGGACCTGGACTGGGAGGGCAAGCGCGTCGTCGTCATCGGCAGCGGCGCGACCGCGGCCACCGTGGTGCCGGCGATGGCCGAGAAGGCCGCCCACGTGACGATGCTGCAGCGCACGCCGACGTTCGTGGCCGCGGTGCCGAAGACCCACGAGCTCGCGGTCCAGCTGCGCGCGCTCGACATCCCGGAGGACTGGACGCACGAGATCCTCCGCCGCGCGTACATCGAACAGTTCAACGAGCTGACCCGGATGTGCCTGGAGACCCCGGAGGAGGCGCGGACGTTCCTCCTCGGCGAGATGCGCCCGCACCTGCCCGAGGGCTACGAGGTCGAGAAGCACTTCAACCCGGGCTACCGCCCGTGGCAGCAGCGGATCGCGGTGGTGCCCGACGGCGACATCTTCACGGCCATCCGCGAGGGCCGTGCCTCGGTCGTCACCGACACCATCGACACCTTCACCGAGACCGGTATCCGGACCTCCTCGGGCGACGACCTCGAGGCCGACATCGTCGTCAGCGCCACCGGGTTCAACCTCAGCGCCCTCGGCGACATCCCGTTCACCGTGGACGGCGAGGCGGTCGACGTGTCGCAGCAGATCACCTGGCGCGGGATCATGATCTCGGGCATCCCGAACATGGCCTACGTCTTCGGCTACTTCCGGCACAGCTGGACGCTGCGCGCCGACCTGGTCTCCGATCTCGTGTGCCGGCTGCTGGCGCACATGGAGGCCCGCGGCGCGGCGCAGGTGACGCCGACGCTGCGGCCCGAGGACGCCGACATGGAGATCCGGCCGTGGTCGGACCCGGAGAACTTCAACTCCGGCTACGTCATGCGCAGCCAGCACAAGATGTTCAAGCAGGGCGACCGCGCGCCGTGGACGCACATGCACGAGTACGCCGAGGAGCGCCACACTCTGCCCGCCGCCGACCTCGACGACGGGACGCTGCGGTACGAGTGATCACCTCGACGGGTCGAGCTCCGCTGCGCTCCGTCTCCCTCACCGCAGCTCCGAGCGGCGCACCTTGCCCGCGTCGTCGCGCAGCGGTCCCTCCGCACGCCGCCAGGCCCGTGGGCGCTTGGCGGGGGACAGCCGCGCGGCGACGTGGGCGTCGAGGTCGGCGTCGCCGACCTCGCGGTCGGTCTGGACGACGGCGTGGGGCACCGAGCCGTAGTCGTCGTCGGGCGCGGGCACGACCACGGCGGAGACCACGGCCGGGTGCTCGAGGACGGCGGCCTCGACCTCGGCCGGGTACACGTTCTGCCCGCCGACGACGATCATGTCCGCGGCGCGGTCGGCGAGGTACAGGTAGCCGTCGGCGTCGAAGTGGCCCATGTCCCCGAGGGACTCCCAGCCGCCCGGCCGGGAGCGGGGCTCGGCGCCGAGGTAGCGGTAGGTCACCCGGCCCGGCTCGGGGCGCAGCCACAGCTCGCCGACCTCGCCGACGGCGCAGCGGCGCTCGCCGTCGAGGGTGCGCGCCTCGATCTCCCCGCCCGTCACGCGGCCCACCGAGCCGGGGTGCTCCAGCCACTCGTGGCCGGTGATCGTCGTGCGGGCCTGCGCCTCGGTGCCGGCGTAGCCCTCGAGGACGCGGTCCGGACCCAGCCAGTCGATCACCGCGCGCTTCACGGCCGGCGGGCACGGCGCGCCGATGTGGAACAGGGTGCGCAGGGCCGGGAGCTCCGGCAGCGGGCCGGGCAACCGGACCATCCGCCCCATCATCGTCGGCACCGCGTAGATCCAGGTCGCGCCGTGGGTGGCCGCCAGCCCGAGGGCCCGGGCGGCGTCGAAGCGGCCCATGAGCACGACGTGGTTGCCCGTGAGGAGCCCGAGCAGCGAGAACAGGTACGGCGCGTTGTGGAACAGCGGCGCGGTGCACAGCAGCGTGCCACCGGGCTCGATGCGGTAGACGGGCGCGCGGGAGGTCACCGTCTCCGACGTGCCGGCCTCGCCGGCGATGATGACCTTGGGCCGGCCCGTCGAGCCGCCCGAGGTGGGCGCCTTCCACGCGGGCGGCACCGGCGCGGCCGGCGGCGGGGTGTCCGGCCCGGTGGGCACGAGCCCCGGCGGCAGGACGGTGGTGCCCGCCGGCGCGACCCCCGGGTCGGTGCCCGGCGCCAGCCCGGCCACCACGGGCGGGCGCACGACGTCGAGCACCGCGGCGAGCTCGCCGGGCGCCAGCCGGTGCGACAGGGGCTGCGGCACCGCGCCGAGCTTCCACGCCGCGATCGTCAGCGCGTAGTGCTCGGCGACGTTGGGCAGCGCGATCGAGACGAGGTCGCCGGGCCCGACGCCGTGACCCGCGAGCTCGTGGGCCCAGCGGTTCGCGTGGGCCTCGAGCTGCGCGAACGTCCACTCCGAGGTGTCGTCGGTGACCGCGGGTCGGTCGGGGTGCGTCGCCGCGAGGCGTGTGGACGTCTCGCCGAGGGACTCGGGCACGACGTGATCCTCCGCCTCGGCGCCCGAGCCCGTCACCCCTCCCCGACGCGCCGGAGTGCGGCGTCGGCGTCGGCCAGCAGCCGGTCCAGCTCGGGGTCGCCGGTCAGCGGCGCCGACGCCCAGTCGCTGTCCTCGTCCTCCTCCTCCACCGGCGCGAGCGGGCGGAGGCGGGCCAGCGCCCGGTGCTGGGCCACCCGCACCGCGCCCGCCGTCGACCCCACGGCCACCGCGGTCTCCTCGGCGCTGAGCCCGACGACGGTGCGCAGCACGAGGATCTCGCGCTGGCGCGGGGGCAGCACGTCGAGCAGGCGGTGCACGAGCTCGCGGCGGGCGCCGTCCATCGCGAGGTCCTCCGGGCCGCGCGCGGGATCGGCGATCGTCGCGTCCGGCTCCACCTCGGTGACCGGAGCGTCCCGCTGTCGCCGGCGCACGGCGTCGACGCACTTGTGCGCCGCGATGCCGTACACGAACGCCAGGAACGGCTTGCCCTGGTCGACGTACGTCGGGAGGGCGTTGAGCACGCCGAGGAGCACCTCCTGGGCGACGTCCTCGGCGCTGTGCGGGTCGGTGCGGGCCACGCGCCCGCGGCAGTAGCGCAGGACGACCGGTCGCAGGAGCGCCAGCATGCTGTGCAGCGCCGCGCGGTCGCCGTCGACGACCGCCGCGACGAGGTGGTCGAGGCCGTCCGCGCCCGGCTCGCCCGTGCGGACCCGGCCGAGGTCACTGCTCATCTCCGCCCTCCTCCCGCAGCTCGCGCAGCCGGCGGCGGGCGCGCATCACGCCGTTGCGGACCTCGGCCAGCCCGGTGCCGAGCGCGTCGGCGATCTCGCGCCAGGAGAAGCCCTGGACGACCAGCATCATGATCGCGCGCTCCTCCGGCGGGAGCTCGCGGATCGCCCGGTACACCTCGAGCTCGCGCTCCTTGCGCACCACCGCGAAGGCGGGGTCGTCGTCCCGGCCCGGCCGCAGGGTCCGGTCGAGCAGCGCCTGGAGGTCCGCGGTCGGGGCCTCGCAGCGGACGTGCGCGCGCCGCTTCTCGGACCGGGCGAGGTGGACCATCACCGTGGTGGCGAAGGCCCGCCGGGTGGCGACGACCGGTGGCCGGATCGTCGGCCATCGCCGGTGCAGCGTCATGACGGTCCCGGAGAACAGGGTGTGGTGGTCGCCGCCGCCCTGGACCGCGAGGGCGCGGGCGAGGTGCAGGAGCCAGGGCAGGTGGTCGACGAGGAACTCCTCGAAGTCGTCATGGCTCATCCGCGGCCGTCATGGGCAGCAGTGGTCACGCTGGCTGTCACGGTGGCTCCCCCCGAGAGACCGTCGATCGCGTCACCCGAGAAGGGCGCCGCGGGTCCACCGGAACACGGATCGTGATCCACATCACTCGAGCGGGGACCGTTCCGCGACGACGGGCCGCGGGACCGCGCTCAGCGGCGCGCGGAGCGCAGGGCGTACAGGCCGCCGAGGGCGGCGATGACGGCGACGAGCAGCAGGGGTGTACCCCACGACCCGGCGGCGCCCGAGTCGGGGGCGATCGCGCCGGGCTCGGACGGCACGTCCCCGGACCCCGCGTCGTCGGTGCCGGGGGTCCGGTCGGTGAGCTCGCCGACGCCGCGCGGGTCGGTGAGGGCGAAGCCGTGGTCGAGCAGCGCGACCGCCTGCTGGTACATCGGCACCGGGCGCTGCTCGCCGCGCATGAGCACGGCCACCAGCCGGCGCCCGTTGCGCTCGGCGGCGCCGATGAAGGTGTGCCGGGCGTCGTCGGTGAAGCCGGTCTTGCCGCCGATGTAGCCCTGGTAGCCGGTGGTCAGCAGGCGGTTGTCGTTGACCACCTCGAACGGCGGGTTGGTGCCGTACCCGGGGAACGGGATGCGGCGCGTGGCGACGGCCTGGGCGAACGGCGGCTCGCGCATCGCGACGCGGAAGATCGAGGCGAGGTCGTAGGCCGAGGTCTGCATCCCGGGCCCGTCGAGCCCCGACGGCGTCGCGGCACGGGTGTCCAGGGCGCCGAGGTCGCGGGCGGTGCTGTTCATGAGGTCGACGGTGGCCGGGACGCTGCCGGTGAGGCGCACGGCCAGGGCGTGGGCGGCGTCGTTGCCCGACGCCATCATCATCGCGTCGAACACCTGGCGGACCGTGTACTGCCCGCCCGGCCCCATGCCGACGCGGGTGCCCTCCTGGTCGGCGTCCTCCTGGGTCCCGGTGATCGTCTCGTCGAGGGGCAGGCGCCGCGCCACGAGCAGCCCGGTGAGCGTCTTCATCAGCGACGCCGGGCGCAGCCGCGCGTGCGGGTTGCGGGCGGCGAGCACCTCGCCGCTGTCGAGGTCGGCGAGCACGTAGGACACGACGCCCACCGGCGGCGCGGCCGGCGCGCCCTCGCCGACCACGTCCCCGCACGTGCCCATCGCCGCGCCGCCCACCGGCGGGTCGGGCACCGGCAGCGGGGTCGGCTCGGGCTGGCCGGGCTGCGGTACCTCGGACTCGTCCACCGGCGGCCCGGGTGCGACGCCGAAGGGGCACGAGGCGCCCGCGGGCAGGGCCGGCTGGGCGGGGCTCGCGGCGGCCAGGCCCGGCAGCGCCGACAGCCCGATCGCGAGCGCCGCCGTCACCGTCGCGAGCCGCCGTCGGGTACGCATCGCGGCGACAGTAACGCCGGGGTCCGGTGCGGGCGGCGGGGGAGGGAGCGAGGGTCACCTCGACGGCGTGGGAGGCGGTGAAGTCCTTCGCTGCGGGACCCCGGCCGCCGCTCAGCCCTCGGTGGAGATGTCCTCGGTCGGCAGTTCGGCGCCGTTGACCTGGCCGTCGCGCACCGCGGACTTGCGGCCGCGGCGGGCGGTCGGGCGCGGCGCGGGCATCGAGCCCGACGAGCCGCCGCCGGGGCCGAGGATGATCTCGGCGAAGGTGGCCATGGCCTCGTCGAGGTGCCCGGCGTTGCGGCGCTCGGACTCCTCGTTGGCCTGGCGGACCAGGGCGACGACGGCCTCGTGGTCCGGGCGGTTGACCAGCGTGCCGTCGAGGCGGTCGAGCCCGTGCTCCACCGACGTCGACAGGGCGCCGACGCGCTCGCCGAGACCCGACTCGACGCCGTCGAGACGCGTGCCGACCTCGTCGAGGCGGGCCGTGATCGCCTCGAGGCGCGTGGTGAGCTCGCCGACCTGCGTCGCGGACTCCGAGCGGGTGGTGTTCGCGTCCGTGCGGGCGGCCTCGCGGGTGCCGGTGATCTCCTCGGACACGCCGCGGGCGAGGTCCTCGAGGCGGTCGCGCAGGCCCGCGTCGACGCCGTCGATCCGCTCGCGCATCGGGCCGGTGACCGCCGCGGGCAGCCCGTCGAGGCGCATCTCGTGGCGGTCGAGGCGGTTGTCGAGGTCGTCGAGGCGCTTGTGCAGCCCGGAGAGCCGGTCCTCGAGCCCGTCCATGCGCCCGGCGACGCCCTCGAAGCGGCCGGTGACCCCGTCGAGGCGCCCGTCGAGCTGCGCGAACGGGGTGGCGAGACGGTCGGCGACGCGGTCGACGAGGCCCTCGACGAGCCGCGCCAGCGAGGAGATCGACGACTCCTGGGCGTCGAGCTTGGCCACCGTCTCGTCGAGACGCTCGGCCAGCACGCTCATCTCGGTGCGGTCGGGCACGTCGGAGAGCCGCTTGCGGATCGCGCCGATCCCGTCGAGCGCCGCGAGCCGGCCGTGGATCTCGTCGAGCGAGTCGAAGATCTGCTGCTGCTCGCTGTCCCGGACCTCGGCCGCCCGCACCAGCATGCTGCGCATGCGGTCGAAGGACTGGGTCTGGTTGTTGTCGATCACGCGGGCGCCCACTCTCTCGACGGTTCCGGCCCCGGGGGACGGCCGGTCTCGGCAGCGCCGAAGCGTAAACACCCCTCGGCGCGCCAGCCCATCCGGGTGATGGGCCTGCGCCGGGGGGCCCACCACAGGGGCACCAGACGTGCTCCCGGGTTCAGTGCCGGCGCAGCCGCCCCAGGAAGCGGTCCTCGATCGCCCGCCACGCCGCGGCCTCGCGGTCGAACGGCGGGGACGGCGTGAGACGGGTCGGGTCGGGCCGCACCACGAACGAGACGAGCCAGCCGAGGCTCTCCGACGGCGCGAGGTCCTCGCGGGTGCGCGTCTCCCCGGCCCACGCGGCGGCGTCGGTGACCAGCTCGACCGCCAGCTCGAGCTGCTCGGCGTCGACGACGTCGGGACCCTCGCCGAGGTCGTCGGCGAGCCCCGCGAGCACGTAGTGGTTCTCGGGGGCGACCTCGATCTCCAGGTCGCCGCCGGTGGCCGCGGACACGACCTCGTCCCAGGTGCTGACCTCGGCGAGGTCGTGGCCCGCCTCGCCCTCGCCGGCGATCCACGTGCGCAGCGCGCGGGCCGAGCCGAACACGTCGATCGCGCCGCCGGAGCCCAGGAAGACGGGCTCGTCGTCGAGGTAGCAGCGCAGGGTGATGACGTCGCCGTCCGGCGTGGTGATCGCGATCGGGTCGATGCCGACCTCCTCCCAGAAGCTCTCCTCGGGCTCCTCGGCGGCGTCGACGAGGTCGCTGCGCAGCGACTCGCCGGCGGTGTCGGCGCGGAGCGCCTCGGGCGCGTCGTCCGGGACGTCCTTCGGGTCGGCGGCGACGGCCGCGGGGTCCTCGGGGTCGTTGTCCGCGTTCCCGGCCGGGGTCGCGGGCTCGCCGTCCCCCTCGGCGTCGAGGTCGCCCGCCGGCGCCACCGGGGTGGCGGTCGCGCGCAGGCGGGCGGCGAACTCGTCGTCGACCTCGGGCGTGGTGACCATGGCGTCGAGCGCGTCGACCACCTCGTCCCAGCGCTCGTCGACGACCTCGGCCAGCTCCGCCCACAGCGCCTGCCCGTCGCGCCCGGCGAACGCCGGCGGGCCCGCGGACAGCGCGGCGAAGGCGGGCGTCGCGTCGAGCACCTCGTGGACGACCTCGAGGTCGCAGACGTCGGCCAGCGACCGGCACATCGCCGCGACCTCGGCGAGGTCGTCGAGGGTGAACGTGTCGGGGTCGCCGGCCACCAGCTCCGGGACGCCGACGACGTCGTAGCGCTGCACGTCCTCGGGGGTCAGCTCGTCGACCGAGAGCTTGACGACCACGGGCCACGCGGGGTGGTCGGCGAGGTCGTGCGCCTGGCCCGACTCCTCCGCCCGGGCGACCCAGGCCGCGAGGTCGGCGGCGTCGCCGAAGGCGAACAGCGCGTCGTCGTCGCCGAGGAAGGCCTCCCACTCCTCGCCGTCCTGGCGCCACCGCGGAGCCCACAGCGTGACGAGGTCGCCGGCCGTGAGGGCCAGCGTGATCGGGATGATGTCCTGCGCCATGGGAGAGCGGGCCTCCGCGAGCCGTGGGGAGTGCGTGCGCGGCGCACCCTATGACGGTGGCCGTGACCTGGCCGTACCGGCGTGACACGCTCCGGCGCGTGGACCTGCTGCGCACCCCGGACGACCGCTTCGCCGACCTGCCGGGCTGGACCCTCGAGCCGCGCTACGTCGAGGTCCCCGATCCCGACACCGACCCCGACGGCGGAGCCGCGGTCCGCGTCGCCACCTACGCCGCCGGTCCGGACGGGGCCCCGACCGTGCTGCTGCTGCACGGCGAGCCGACGTGGTCGTTCCTCTACCGCCACGTGATCGACGCCGTGGTCGACGCGGGTCTGCGGGCCGTCGCGCTCGACATGGTCGGCTTCGGCCGGTCGGACAAGCCGGCGCAGGTCACCGACCACAGCTACGCCCGGCACGTGGCCTGGACGCGCCAGGCGCTCGACGCGCTCGGCGAGCGCGACCTCGTGCTGCTCGGGCAGGACTGGGGCGGGCTGATCGGGCTGCGGCTCGTCGCCGAGGACCCCGAGCGCTTCCGTGCCGTCGTCGCCGCGAACACCGGCCTGCCGACCGGCGACCGGGACATGCCCGAGACCTGGTGGAGCTTCCGCCGCGCGGTGGAGAAGGCCGAGGTGCTCGACGTGGGGCGGCTCGTCGCGTCCGGGTGCGTCCGCGGGCTCGCCGCCGACGTCCGCGCGGCCTACGACGCGCCGTTCCCCGACGAGTCCTACAAGGCCGGGCCGCGGGCGATGCCGCTGCTCGTCCCGACCCGCCCCGACGACCCGGAGAACGGGCCCAACCGCGCCGCGTGGGACGCGCTCGGGCGCTACGAGCAGCCGTTCCTCGTCGCCTTCGCCGACTCCGACCCCATCACCGCCGCCATGGGCCCGGTCCTGCAGCGCCACGTCCCCGGTGCCCTCGGACTGGCGCACCCGGTGATCGCCGACGCCGGCCACTTCCTCCAGGAGGACGCCGGGCCCCGCCTCGGCCAGATCGTCGCGTCGTTCGTGCAGGCCGACCGGCGCCGCACCCCGCCGGGTGGCGAGCCGGGCTGATCCGCGCCCGCTAGCGTCCGGCCGCATGCCGGAGCCCCGGGTCGTGCGCCACCCGCTCGTCGACGTCCGCCTGACCACGCTGCGGGACGAGCGCACCGACCGCGCGACCTTCCGCGCCGCGGTGCGTGAGCTGACCGCGATGGTGGTCTACGAGGCCATGCGCGACGCGCCGACGAGCCCGACCGAGATCGCCACGCCGGTGGCCGCGACGACCGGCGCCGTCCTGGCGCGCCCGCCGGTGCTCGTGCCCGTGCTGCGCGCCGGGCTGGGCATGGCCGAGGCCGCGCACGCTCAGGTCCCCGGCGCGGTGATGGGGTTCGTCGGCGTCGCCCGGGACGAGGAGACGCTGCGCCCGACCCCGTACATGGCGTCGCTGCCCGGCGACCTGGCCGGCATCCCGGTGCTCGTCCTCGACCCGATGCTCGCGACGGGCGGGTCGATGGCGCACACGATCGACCTGCTCGCCGAACGCGGCGCCGACGACGTCACCGCCGTGTGCCTGGTCGCCGCGCCCGAGGGCGTCGCGCGCCTGGCCGACGCGCACCCGACCGTGCCCGTGGTCGCGGCCGTCGTCGACGAGCGCCTCGACGAGAACGGCTACATCGTCCCGGGCCTCGGCGACGCGGGGGACCGGCAGTTCGGGGCGATGCCGTAGGAAGCGCGCAGCGCACCGGTGGCGGTCGCGGTGGCGCATCCGTGGAGGATGGGACCCATGAGCGTTCCCGTGCTGACCGCCGTGGCGTGGCCCTACGCCAACGGCCCCCGGCACATCGGCCACGTGTCCGGCTTCGGTGTGCCCTCCGACGTCTTCTCGCGCTACCAGCGGATGGTCGGGAACCGGGTGCTCATGGTCTCGGGCACCGACGAGCACGGGACCCCGATCCAGGTCCAGGCCGACGCCGAGGGGACGACGCCCCGCGAGCTCGTCGACAAGTACTCCCGGGTGATCCAGGACGACCTGGTCGGGCTCGGCCTGTCCTACGACCTGTTCACCCGCACCAGCACCGACAACCACCACCGCGTCACGCAGGACCTCTTCACGGCGCTGTGGAACAACGGCTACGTGCGCACCGAGAAGACGCTCGGCGCGATCAGCCCGTCCACCGGTCGCACGCTGCCCGACCGCTACATCGAGGGCACCTGCCCGATCTGCGGCTACCCGAGCGCGCGCGGCGACCAGTGCGACAACTGCGGCAACCAGCTCGACCCGGCCGACCTGATCAACCCCCGCAGCCGGATCAACGGCGAGACCCCGCAGTTCGTCGAGACCGAGCACCTGCTGTTCGACCTGCCGGCGTTCTCGAAGTCGCTGGGCTCGTGGCTCGACACGCGGACGCACTGGCGGCCGAACGTCCTGAACTTCAGCAAGCGCCTGGCCGACGACCTCAAGCCGCGGGCGATCAGCCGCGACCTCGACTGGGGCGTGCGCATCCCGCTCGACGGATGGCGCGACCAGCCCATGAAGCGGTTCTACGTCTGGTTCGACGCGGTCATCGGCTACCTGTCGGCGTCGGTCGAGTGGGCCCAGCGCACCGGTGACCCGGACGCGTGGCAGCAGTGGTGGTGCGACCCGGACGCCGAGTCCTACTACTTCATGGGCAAGGACAACATCACCTTCCACTCGGTGATGTGGCCGGCGTTCCTGCTCGGGCACAACGGCGAGGGCGACCGCGGCGGCGAGGTCGGCGCGTTCGGCCGCCTCAACCTGCCCACCGAGATCGTCAGCTCCGAGTTCCTGACCATGAGCGGCTCGAAGTTCTCCACCAGCCGCGGCACCGTCATCTACGTCGGCGACTTCCTGCGCGAGTTCGGCCCCGACGCGCTGCGCTACTTCATCAGTGTGGCCGGCCCGGAGAACCAGGACACCGACTTCACCTGGGACGAGTTCGTCCGGCGCACCAACTTCGAGCTGGCCAACGAGTGGGGCAACCTCGTCAACCGCTCGGTCTCGCTGGCGTTCAAGAACGTCGGCGCCGTGCCCGAGCCCACGTCGCCGGACCCGGCCGACGAGGCCCTGCTGGCGCAGTCGCGGGCCGCGTTCGCCACCGTCGGCGGGCACCTCGCGCACTCGCGGTTCAAGCAGGCCATCTCCGAGGCGATGCGGATCGTCGGCGAGGCCAACGCGTACCTGTCGCACCAGGAGCCGTGGAAGCGCAAGGACGACCCGGCGCGCCGCGACACGATCCTGCACACCGCCCTGCAGGTGGTGCAGGACGCGAACACCCTGCTGACGCCGTTCCTGCCGCACGCGGCACAGAAGGTGCACGAGGCCCTCGGCGGCACCGGGGTGTGGGCCGAGCAGCCCCACCGCGAGGACGCCGGGGTCTCCGGCGAGCTCGGCACCAGCCACTCGGTGCTCACCGGCGACTACGCCTCCGAGCAGGCGCGGTGGGCGTCGACGCCGATCCCGGTGGGTCGACCGCTGAGCCGTCCGACGCCGCTGTTCGCCAAGCTCGACCCGTCGCTGGGCGAGACCGGCCCGTCCTGGGCTCCCATCGCGACCGATGGGTAGCGGCACGAGCGACAGGAACATCCCGCCGCCCGTCCCCGAGCCGATCGGGGACGGCGTGGTGGACGCGCACACCCACCTCGACGCCTGTGGCGCCCGCGAGCCCGAGGTCCTCGCCCAGGTCCTCGACCGCGCCACGGCGGCCGGGGTGACGGCGATGGTCACCACGGCCGACGACCTCGCCTCCGCGCGCTGGGCGGCGTGGGCGGCGGACAGCGACCCCCGGGTCTACGCCGCCGTGGGGCTGCACCCCACGCGCTCGCGGGACCTCACCGACGACGCGCGGGCGGCGCTGTCGGCTCTGGCGGCCGCGCCCCGCGTCGTCGCGGTGGGCGAGTCGGGGATGGACGACTACTGGACCACGCGGCGCGAGGACTGCGCCCCGCTCGAGGTCCAGCGCGAGGCGTTCGCCTGGCACATCGACCTGGCCAAGCGCACCGGCCTGCCCCTGGTCGTCCACGACCGCGACGCCCACGACGCGATCCTCGACGTCCTGGACGCCGAGGGCGCCCCGCCGGTGACCGTCTTCCACTGCTTCTCCGGCGGCCCCGAGCTGGCCCGGCGCTGCGCCGACGAGGGCTGGTACGCGTCGCTCTCGGGCACGGCGACCTTCCGCAACGCCAACGCCGCCGAGCTGCGGCGAGCGGCGCAGTGGATGCCGGCCGAGCTCGTCCTCGTCGAGACCGACGCGCCGTTCCTGACTCCGCACCCGTACCGCGGTCGGCCGAACGAGCCCTACGTCGTCCCCCACACGGTGCGAGACCTGGCGGAGCTGCGTGACGAACCGGCGGAGCGGTTGGCCGCGGCGAGCACCCGGAACGCCCAGCGGGCCTTCCGGCTGGCCGAACAGCCTCAACCTTCACGCTCCGTAGAACGAAGGCGCACGCAGTGACTACGCTCGTCGTCGCCGGGACGCCGTTCGGCGCAACACGGTCGTGTCGCCTTGATGCTGGCGACACCCAACTCGTTACCGTGCTGTGACTCGCCGGGATGGA
>JAQSWW010000237.1 GCA_029266415.1 Actinomycetospora sp.
TCAAGCGCGGGCTGTGGCTGAGGCAATCGTGGATGTGCTGCCTCGTCCTCCGCAGAAGTAACGGCTATAAGGCGACGAGACATACCCGAGGTAGGTTGCGGGCGATGCCAGCGAAATGTTGCGGTCACGCACTTAGTGATCCGCGAGTGGCCTACCGCGAGCGTGCTCCCCGATCACCTCATGGGCAGCTGGCGGGAGATTGCAGCACCGGTGTCGCTGCCCTCCCATCGCTCTTGGTGAGGAACCGTTCCCGAGTGAACGCCTCCTCCCCGCCGACCTTTCGCCTCACACCACCAACAACGTCTTCCCCACCGCCTCCCGCACCGCGATGGCTGCGTGGGCGTCCGCCGCCTTCTCCAGCGCGAACGTCTGCCCGATCACCGGGCGGTGGTGACCCGCTGCCGCCTCGGCCAGGGTCTTCTCGACCAGGGCGCGTCGGCGGGCGCGGTCGAGGCGGGGCAGGTCGGCGAGGCCGACGACCGTCACCCCGCGGCGGCGCGCCTCGTCCGGGTCGGGCGAGGCGAACTCGCCGCCCGCCGTCCCGTACGAGACGAAGCGACCACCGTCGGCGACCAGCCCGAACGCCGCCCGCCCGAGCGCGGCGCCGGCCCCGTCGAGCACCGCGTCGACCGTGCCGACGAGGTCGGTCCAGCCGTCGTCGCCGTAGTCGACCACCTCGGCGGCCCCGAGCGACCGCACCAGCCCCGTCTTCGCGTCGCCCCGCGCCGCGGCCACCACCTCGACGCCCTGCCGCGACAGCTCCTGCACCAGCAGCACGCCAGCACCGCCGGCGGCCGCGGCGACCAGTACGCGCTCGCCTGCCCGGGGCGCCACCGCGTCCAGCAGCGACTGCAGCGTCGGCCCGTCGTGCAGGAGCGCGAGCGCCTGCGGCACGTCGAGGGCCTCGGGCACCGAGATCAGCTCGGACTCCGGCACCACGGCGCGCTCCGCGTAGCCGCCGACCGGGATCTCGCGCCCGCCGACGTCCTGCTTCGTGTCCGCGACGACCCGCCGTCCAACCCACGCCGGGTCGACGCCCGCGCCGACAAGAGCCACGGGGCCGCCGACCCCGCTGCCCGGAACGTACGGCGGCGCCACGGGGAAGTAGCCCTCGCCCCAGCCCGCACGCAGCAGCGTGTCCAGGAACATCACGTCGGCGGCGGCGACCGCGATCACCGCCTCGCCCAATGTGGGCTCCGGTTCCGCGACCGTCGCCGGCCGCAGTACCTCCGGCCCGCCGAACTCCTCCACCTGCACCACGCGCATGGCCCCTCCTCGAATCTCGATCACCGAGAAGGCTCGGTCCTGGACGAAGGTCGAGGTCAAGAGGTGTGAGCGCTTGCCCGTGCCAGGACACGGGCAAGCGCGCACGAGCCCGGAGGGCAAAGGTGTCGGACCCCTCGTCTAGCGTCGCCGGGCAGGCAGAGATCGGGTCGGCGGGGGGAGGTGCGGCGTGCTGCACGTGCACCGGGCCGAGCGCGCGGACCGGCTCGTCGAGGCCCTGGCCGACGTCCTCGCCGACCCGCTGGACGACCCGTTCGAGCCCGAGGTCGTCGCCGTGCCGACGCGGGGCATCGAGCGGTGGCTCGCCCAGCGGCTGTCGCACCGGCTCGGCGTCACCGGGGGCGACGACGGGGTGTGCGCCAACGTCGTCTTCCCCTCGCCCGCCGAGCTCGTCGCCGGCGTGCTCGACGTCCCCGACGACGACCCGTGGCGCCCCGACCGGCTGGTCTGGCCCCTGCTCGAGACCATCGACGCGTGCGCCGAGGAGCCGTGGTGCGCCCCGCTCGGCGCGTTCCTCGGCGTCGGCGACCCGAGCGGAACCCGGCGCGGGCGTCGCTTCGCCGCGGCACGCCACCTCGGGCGCCTGTTCACCCGCTATGCCGACCACCGGCCCGCGCTCATCCGGGCCTGGGCGCGCGGCGACGACGCCGGCACGCCCGACGACCTGCTCTGGCAGCCGGAGCTGTGGCGACGCCTGCGGGACCGGGTCGCGGAGTCCAGCCCCCCGGAGATCGACCCGCGGGTCCCGCCCGGGCGCTTCCCCGCCCGGCTCTCGCTCTTCGGCGCGACGCGGCTCTCGGCCACCGAGCTCACGGTGCTCGACGCCCTGGCCGTCGACCACGACGTGCACCTCTGGCTGCCGCACCCCTCGCCCGCGCTCTGGGCGCGCCTCGCCGGCCACGACGCCGAGCGGCGGATCGACGACACGAGCGCCGACGCCGTCGCGCACCCGCTGCTCGCGAGCCTCGGCCGCGACGTCCGCGAGCTGCAGCTGCGCCTCGCCCGCCCGGGCCGCTCCGCGCGCACCGATCACCACCACGCCGACGCAGCGCCGGCGACCACGCTGCTCGCGCGCCTGCAGGACGACCTGCGCCACGACCGGGCGCCGGCCGCCGTCCCGGTCACCGACGACGGCAGCATCCGGATCCACCGCTGCCACGGGCCGGACCGCCAGGTCGAGGTGCTGCGCGAGACGATCCTGGGCCTGCTGCGCGAGGACCCGACGCTCGAGCCGCGCGACGTCATCGTCCTGTGCCCGGACATCGAGACGTTCGCGCCGCTGATCACGGCGACGTTCGGGCCCGGCGACGGCGAGGAGGTCGCGCACCCCGGGCACCGGCTGCGGGTGCGGCTGGCCGACCGGTCGCTGCGCGAGGTCAACCCGCTGTTCGGCACGGTCGCGACGCTGCTCGACCTCGCCGACTCCCGGATCACGGCCTCGCAGCTGCTCGACCTCGCCGAGTCCGACCCGGTGCGCCGGCGCTTCCGCTTCGACGACGAGGACCTCCAGCGGCTGCGCGAGCTGGCCGAGACCGCCGGCGTCCGCTGGGGGCTCGACGCGGCGCACCGCGCGGCGTTCTCGCTGGCCCGCTTCGGCGAGAACACCTGGGCGCAGGGGCTCGACCGGCTGCTCGTCGGCGTCGCGATGTCGGCCGACGGCGGCGACTGGCTGGGCGACGCGCTGCCGCTCGACGAGGTCGACTCCTCCGACGTCGAGCCCGTCGGCCGGCTCGGCGAGCTGGTCGACCGGGTCGGCGCCGTCGTCGACGACCTGCGCGGCGACCGCCCGCTGAGCGCCTGGATCGACGCCCTGCGCCGGGGCCTCGACTCGCTCACCGCCACGGTCCCCGCCGACGCCTGGCAGCTCGCGCAGGCCCGCGCCGAGCTGGCCGCGGTGCTCGAGAGCGCCCCGCACGACCCGTCGATGACCCTGCACGACGTGCGGGCGGTGCTCGCCGACCGGCTCGCCGGCCGCCCCACGCGCGCGAACTTCCGCACCGGCACGCTCACGGTGGCCACGCTGATGCCGATGCGCTCGGTGCCGCACCGCGTCGTGTGCCTGCTGGGCATGGACGACCAGGTCTTCCCGCGCGAGACCCGCGCCGACGGCGACGACGTCCTCGCCCGCGACCCCCGCGTCGGCGAGCGCGACCCCGCCGCCGAGGACCGCCAGCTGCTGCTCGACGCGATCGTGGCCGCCACCGACCACCTCGTCGTCGTCCACTCCGGCGCCGACGAGCGCACCGGCGCCGAGCGGCCGCCCGCGCTGTCGATCGGCGAACTGATCGACACCCTCGACGCGAGCTTCGCGTTCGCCGACGGGCGGCGGGCGCGCGAGCACCTCACGCGCCGCAACCCGCTGCAGCCCTTCGACGCCGACGACTTCGACGCCGGCGGCGGCCGGACCCCGTTCTCGTTCGACGGCTTCGCCCTCGCGGGCACCCGCGCGCTGCTGGCCGAGCGGGGCACGCCGACGCCGTTCCTGCCCGGCCCGCTGCCGGTGCGCCCGCGCGACGTGGTCGACCTCGAGGACCTCGCGCGCTTCGTCGAGCACCCGGTGCGGGCGTTCCTGCGCCAGCGGCTCGGTATCCACGCGCGCGGCGACGAGGAGGAGATCGTCGAGGCGGTGCCCGTCGAGCCCGACGGGCTCGCGAAGTGGGCGATCGGCGAGCGGCTGCTGCGCGACCGCCTCGCCGGCCGCGACGTCGCCACGTGCATCGCGGCCGAGCGCCGTCGCGGCGAGCTCCCGCCGGGCCCGCTGGGCGACCGCCTGGTGCGCAGCCTCGGCCGGCAGATCGAACCGCTGGCGAAGGCCGTGGACGGGCTGCGCGGCGCGGCGGCCACCGACGTCGACGTCACCACCGACGCCCTGGTCGGCGCGGTCGGCGGGGTGCACGAGGCCACGCTGGTGACGGTCACGTACTCGAAGCTCGCGCCGAAGCACCGCCTGCGCGCGTGGGTCAGCCTGCTCGCGCTCGCCGCGGCGCACCCGGACCGGACCTGGCGGGCGGTCACCGTCGGGCGCGGCTCCTTCGGCGCGCCGGTGCTGACGTCGACCCTCGGGCCGCTGGAGCCGGAGGTGGCGCAGAAGGTGCTCACCGACCTGCTCGCGCTGCACGCCGACGGGCTGCTCGAGCCGCTGCCGCTGATGTGCCGCACGTCCGAGGCCTACGCGCAGACGCGGGCCACCAAGGGCGAGGCCGCGGCGATGAACCGGGCGCGCGACCAGTGGACCAACCGCTACGGCGGCGAGCAGGACGACGCCGCCCACGTCCTGGTCTGGGGCCGGCGCCGCCTGCTCGACGACCTCGTCGGCGACCCGGCCGGCCCCGACGACCCGGCACCCAGCCGGTTCGCGGGCCTGGCCACGCGGCTGTGGACCCCGGTGCGCGACGCCGAGGAGCTGAGGAGCCGGTGACCGCCACGCTGACCCGGCCGTTCGAGGTCACGGGCGAGCTGCCCCGCGGCACCACGGTGCTCGAGGCCAGCGCGGGCACGGGCAAGACGTTCACCATCGCCGCGCTCGCCGCCCGCTACGTCGCCGAGGGCCACGCGACGCTGCCCCAGATCATGATCGTGACCTTCGGGCGCGAGGCGACGCGGGAGCTGCGCGAGCGGGTGCGCGGACGCTTCGTCGACACCGAGCGGGGCCTCGCCGACCCGGTGGCCGCGCGCGCCTCGGGCGACCCGGTGCTGGAGCTGCTCGCCGACGTCGACGACGCGGAGGTCGCCCGGCGGCGCGCCCGGCTGGCCACGGCGCTCGCGGGCTTCGACGCGGCGACCATCGCCACCACCCACCAGTTCTGCCAGGGCATGCTCACGGGCCTGGGCATCGTCGGCGACACCGATCCCGACGGCACGTTCGTCGAGCGGATCGACGACGTGGTCACCGAGGTCGTCGACGACTTCTACCTGCGCAAGTACGCGGTGCCCGACGCGCCGCCGCCCGACTTCGACCGCGCCACCGCGCTGCGGCGGGCGCCCGGGCGGCGTTCGCGGCGGCCGTGCGCACGGAGGTCGAGGAGCGCAAGCGCCGCCGGCGGCTGTACACGTTCGACGACATGCTGACCCGGCTGCACCGCGCGCTGCGCCACGAGCGGCTGGGGGCCGCCGCGTGCGCCCGGCTGCGGGCGCGGTTCTCGGTGGTGCTGGTCGACGAGTTCCAGGACACCGACCCCATCCAGTGGGACATCCTGCGCGCCGCGTTCCACGAGGACCCGGGCGACGGCCGCACGCCCGCGCTGACCTTCATCGGCGACCCCAAGCAGGCGATCTACGGCTTCCGCGGCGCCGACGTCGTCAGCTACCTCGCCGCCGTGGAGTCCGCCGACACCCGCGCCGGGCTCGCCACCAACTGGCGCAGCGACGAGCCACTGGTCCGGGCGCTGCACACCGTGTTCGGCGGCGCCGCCCTGGGCGACCCGCGGATCGTCGTGCCGCCGGTGGCGTCCGCGCACCCGGGGCGGCGGCTCACGGGGGCCCCGCGGCCGGCGCCGTTCCGCCTGCGCGTGGTGCCGCGGGCCGGCCTGCGCGCCGACCACCGCACCCAGCTCCCGCTGGTCGTGCCCGTGCGCGAGCGGATCGCCGCCGACCTCGCGGCCGACGTCGCCGAGCTCGTCG
>JAQSWW010000060.1 GCA_029266415.1 Actinomycetospora sp.
CCGGCGTACTGGCGCACCGTCCAGGGCTGCGTCACGTACATCGTCGGGTACGGCCCGCGCAGGTAGGGCGTGATGCCCGGGTAGGTGTGCAGGAAGTCGAGGCCGGAGAGGTCGGCGTCGGTGTAGAGCGGCTTGACGCCGATGCCCTCGGGGGTCTCCCAGACGAGGTCCTCGGCGCCCTTGCCGGTGGCCGCCTCGAGCGCGGCCTCCCAGTCCTCCGAGGGCGCCTCGGGCGCGCCGAGCTCGACGTCGCCGAAGTTCGGGATGCTCATCGCTGACCCTCCAGCTCGTCGAGCGTGTCGCGCAGGACGGCGGCGGCGTCGCACCCGGCGTACAGGGTGGCGTCGACGCCGTCGACGTCCTTCTTCCCCGCCAGCAGGATGCGGCCGGCCCCGGCGTCGCGCAGGGCGGCCGCGACGGCGGCGGCGTGCTGGTCGTAGACCTTGTCCGACGACGCGATCACCGCCACCGGGGTGCCGGCGTCGCGGAACGCGGTGGCGATCTCCTGCGGGTCGGTGCCGCCGGGGCCGTCGATCGTGGCGACGCCGCCGGCGTGGAACAGGTTCGTCGTGAACGAGGCCCGGGCGGTGTACTCGGCGAGCGTGCCGAGGGTGGCGAGGAAGACGCTCGGCCGGGTGGCGGCGGCGTCGGCACGGTCGCGGAGGTGCTCGAACACCTCGGCGTAGCGCCGCCGCGGCAGGCCGCCCTCGTGCGGGGTGTCGGGCGCGGGCTCGCGGCGCGGCAGCTCCTCGTGCAGGTTCGGGAACTCGCTGACGCCGGTGATGGGGTCCTGGCGGCGGGCGAGCCGGGTGGCCCGCTGCTCCCAGATCGCGTCGAGGCGGGCGGCGAGGCTGCCGTCGTCGAGCACCGCGACGATGCCGCCGTCGCGCTCGATGCGGGTGAACTCCTCCCAGGCCTTCTGCGCCAGCGCGTCGCTCAGCGACTCGACGTACCAGGAGCCGCCGGCGGGGTCGATGACGTGCGCGAGGTGCGACTCCTCGAGCAGCAGCGCCTGGGTGTTGCGCGCGAGGCGCCGGGCGGCCTCGTCGGGGCGGCCGAGCTCGCTGTCGAACGGGAGGACGGTCACCGCCGCCGCGCCGCCGAGACCCGCGCCGACGGTGGCGACGGTGGCGCGCAGCATGTTCACCCAGGGGTCGCGGCGCGTGATCATCGCGGGGCTCGTGACCGCGTGCTGGTGCATGGCGCGGGCCTGCTCGTCGGCGCCGCTGACCTCGCCGATCCGGTCCCAGCAGCGTCGCGCGGCGCGGAGCTTGGCGAGGGTGGCGAACTGGTCGGCGGTGGCGGCGAAGCGGAACTCGATCCGCTGGAAGGCCTCGTCCGTCTCCAGCCCGGCCTCGGCGAGCAGGCGCAGCGCGTGCACCCCGGCGGCCAGCGCGGCGCCGAGCTCCTGGGCGTCGCTGCCGCCGGCGCGGTGGTAGGGCAGGGCGTCGGCGACGACGGTGCGCAGCTGGGGGTGGCTCGCGGCGGCCTGCTTCGCATGGTCGACGAGGGCGTCGGTGTAGTCCTGCTCGAGGGCGGCGCCGCCCTGGGTGCGGTCGAGCAGGGGGTCGTAGCCCAGCGAGCCCGCGATCGCGCCCGCGCCGTTCTCCTCGGCGAACCGCAGCAGCGCGGCGGCCGCGGCGGGGGTGTCGCGGGCGGCGTCGAGGGCGACGGGCGCGAGGTCGACGAAGACGCCCTCGAGCAGGCGCGGCAGCGCGTCGACCGGCGGGCCGCCGGCGTCGCCGAGCACCAGCCAGAGCGACGAGACCCCGTTCTCCAGCTCGGCCATGAGGATGTCGTGGGCCTCGGCGACGTCGGTGTCGGGCGGGAACGCGTGGCGCTGGCGGACCAGCCAGCCCTCGGCGACCTGGCCCTCGAGGCGGGCGCCGCGCACGAACGGCGGCAGCCCCGGCACCCCGGTGTCGACGTCGGGCGCGTCCTCGGCGGCGTAGAGCCCGGCGATCGTGATGCCGTCGTCGGTGACCGTGGCCAGGGCGGCCTCGGCGTCCTCGGGCGAGACCTCGCGCCCGGACTTCGCCAGCACCCCGGCGACGAGCTCGCGCCACTGCTCGCGCGTGGGGTCGTCGAACTCCGCGGCGAGGGTCAGGTCCTCGGGGCTCTCGTCGAGCTGGCTCCCCGGGTCCAGCTCCGCTGCGCTCCGTGTCCCACCTGAGGTCATGCGCGGATCGTAGGACGGTCAGGCCCGACCGGTTCTCCTCCGTGCGACAGGCCACCTTTGCGCTCCGCGCTCGTGAGTGCTTGACCGTGCCAGAACACGGGGAAGCGCTCACACGTGCGGGGGTCGGAGGCGTCGTCGGGAGCAGCGAACGCGCCGTCCGCTGCTTCTCTAGGCGGACGGACGCCCCGTTCGCTCTCCGACCATGTGCACGCGCTCGCCCTGGCGTCCGAACAGCGCGAGGACCTCGACCGGCCCGTCGCCCGTGCTGCCCAGCCAGTGCGGGCGGCGGGTGTCGATCTCGGTGGCCTCGCCCGGGCGCAGGACGCGGTCGTCGTCGCCGTTGATCACGCGCAGCCGCCCGGCGAGGACGTAGACCCACTCCCAGCCCTGGTGGGTGGGCAGCTCGTCGGGCGGGCTGCTCCGGGCCGGCGAGAAGACGAACTTGTAGGCCGCGGGCTGCCCGGGGCTGCGCGAGAGGCGGTACATCACGGTGTCCTCGCTGCGCGCCGCCGGCTCGTCGCGCGCCGGGGTGCCCTCGCGCAGCCCGACGAGCTCGTCGAGCCCGGTGCCGTAGACGGTGGCCAAGGGCAGGAGCAGCTCGAGGCTGGCGCGCCGGCCGCCGTGCTCGAGCCGCGACAGGGTGCTCATCGAGATGCCTGTGCGCTCCGCGAGCTCCGCGAGGCCGAGGCCCGCGCGCCGGCGCCGGGTCGCCAGGCGGGCACCGAGGCCGTCCAGCACGTCGTCCACGTTTGCCATCCTGGCAAGAATCCTGGCGGCCCGGCGAGCCCCCGGAGCACTCTCGGGACCATGAACGAACCCCTCGACGTCCTCGTCCTCGGGGGCGGCGCGGCCGGCCTGGCCGGCGCGCTGACCCTCGCCCGATCCCGGCGCTCGGTGCTGGTGCTCGACGCCGGCGAGCCCCGCAACGCCCCGGCCGCCGGGGTGCACGCCTTCCTCACCCGCGACGGCCTGCCCCCGGCCGAGCTCGTGCGCCTCGGCCGCGCCGAGGTCGAGTCGTACGGCGGGCGCATCCGCGCCGGCGCCGCAACCACGGCCCGCCGCGAGGGCGACCTGTTCGCGGTCGACACCGCGGACGGCGACACGCTGTGGGCGCGCCGCCTGCTGGTCGCCACCGGCCTGGTCGACGAGCTGCCCGACCTGCCCGGTGTGCGCGAGCTCTGGGGCCGCGACGTGATCCACTGCCCGTACTGCCACGGGTACGAGGTGCGCGACCAGGCGGTGGCCGTCCTCGGCACCGGGCCGGGCAGCCTCCACCAGGTCAAGCTCTTCCGCCAGCTCACCGCCGACCTCGTCTTCCTGCGCCACCACGCGCCGGCCCTGACCGCCGAGGAGGCCGAGGAACTCGCCGCGATGGACGTCCCCGTGATCGACGACGAGGTGACCGGTCTGGAGATCGCCGACGGCCGGCTCACCGGCGTGCGCCTCGCCGACGGCCGGGTGATCGCCCGCGCGGCCGTGGTGGTCGCGCCGCGCTTCGTCGCCCGCAGCGGGCTGCTCTCCGACCTCGGGGTCGAGGTCGCCGACCACCCCTGGGGCGGGCGCTACGTCACCACCGCCGACACCACCGGCCGCACGTCGGTGCCGGGCGTCTGGGTCGCGGGCAACGTCACCGACCTGTCGGCCCAGGTCGTCGCCGCGGCCGCCGAGGGCACGATGGCCGGGGCCCGCCTCAACGCCGACCTCGTCGAGGAAGACATCGCGCGGGCCGTGGCCCGCCGCCGGGAGGGAGTACCCGCATGACCACCCACGAGCAGTACACCGCCACGTTCTGGGACGACCGCTACGGCGCCACCGAGCGGGTCTGGAGCGGCGAGCCCAACGCCGTCCTGGTGCAGGAGGTCGCCGACCTCGCTCCCGGCACCGCGCTCGACGTCGGCAGCGGCGAAGGCGGGGACGCGGTCTGGCTCGCCGCCCGCGGCTGGCGGGTCACCGCGATCGACGTCTCCCGGGTCGCCCTGGACCGCGTCACCGCGCACGCCGCGGCCGGGGGCGTCGGCGACCGGGTGACGACCCGCGTCGTCGACCTCTTCGCCGACCCCCTGCCCGGCGGCTTCGACCTCGTCACCGCGCACTTCATGCAGCTCCCGGGCGCCGACCGGCCGCGCCTCTACCGGGCGATCGCCGGCGCCGTCGGGCCCGGCGGGACGCTGCTGATCGTCGGGCACGACCCCGAGGGCATGCCACCCGAGGCGGGGCACGACGGGGGGCACCACCACCCGCCGGACATGTTCGCGACCGCCGAGGAGCTGATCGTCGAACTGGACGACGCGCTGGCGGGCTGGACGATCGAGGTCGCCGAGCGCCGGGGCCGCGACGCGGTCCAGCCCGACGGCCGCCCGCGCTTCCTCTACGACGCCGTCCTGCGCGCCCGCCGCCCCGAATCCGGGTGATCAACGGGGAGTTTGCGCGCGTAGAAGCAGCGAGATACCCGTTCGCTGCCTACAGGCGCGCCTTCTGCACCTTGCCCATGGCGTTGCGGGGCAGGGCGTCGACGACGCGGACCTCGCGGGGCCGCTTGTGCGCCGAGAGGCGGTCGGCGACGAAGGCGATGACCTCCTCGGGGTCCACCGGCTCCCCGGCGAGCACGACGTGGGCGACGATGCGCTGGCCGAGGTCGTCGTCGGGCTCCCCGACCACGGCCGCCTCGCTGATGCCGGCGTGCTCGAGCAGGGCGGTCTCGATCTCGCCGGCGCCGACGCGGTAGCCGCCGGTCTTGATCAGGTCCACCGAGCGCCGGCCGACGATGCGGTGGTAGCCGCCCTCGTCGATCACCGCGGCGTCGCCGGTGCGGAACCAGCCGTCGCGGGTCCACGTCTCGGCCGTGGCGTCGGGGCGGCCGAGGTAGCCCTCGAAGAGCCCGGCGCCGCGGACCTGGAGCTCGCCGATGCTCTCGCCGTCGTGCGGCAGGAGCTCGCCCTCGGTCTCCTCGTCGTCGGAGGCCAACCGGGTCTCGAAGCCCCGGACGGGGACGCCGACCCACCCCGGCCGGCGCTCCCCGTCGGCGCGCACCGAGACGGTGATCATGGTCTCGCTCATCCCGTAGCGCTCCACGGGCGCCTGGCCGGTGTGCTCGCGCAGCTGCTCGAACACGCCCACGGGCAGGGGCGCGCTGCCCGAGACGAGCAGCCGCGCCGGGCGCAGGGCGGCCGCGGCGTCGGGGTCGGCGGCGACCCGCGACCAGATCGTCGGGACGCCGAACAGCAGGCTCGCCCCGTGCTCGCGGACGGCCGCCGCGTACGACGCCGGCTTCGGGCGCCCGACGTGCACCAGCCGCGACCCCACGCGCAGCGCGCCGAACACGCCGAGCACCAGCCCGTGCACGTGGAACAGGGGCAGGCCGTGACCCAGGGTGTCCTCGGCGGTCCACTCCCAGGCGTCGAAGAGCCCGTCGAGGCCCGCGCCCATGGCGGCCTTCGACAGCAGGACGCCCTTGGGCGCGCCGGTGGTGCCCGAGGTGTAGAGGACCAGCGCCGGGCCGTCGTGGGGGACCTCGCGGGCGGCTTCGCCGCTGCGGCGGTTGAGGTCGACCTTGCGCACCGGCAGCGTGATCTCGGGCGGGCGCTCGCCGATC
Organism: Actinomycetospora sp.; assembly: GCA_029266415.1. Lineage (GTDB taxonomy): Bacteria > Actinomycetota > Actinomycetes > Mycobacteriales > Pseudonocardiaceae > Actinomycetospora. The sequence continues at coordinate 5,772 of JAQSWW010000060.1, forward strand.
CACAGCGAGGCCCCCGAGTCGGCGAGCACGTGGGCGCGCTCGCCGGGGCCGACGTCCGGGGGCACGGGGACGACCGGGACGCCGGCGAGCACGGCGCCGACCATGGCCACCAGCGTGCGGGCGGTCGGCTCGGCGAGGACGGCCACCGGGCCCTCGGAGGGGCGCTCGGCGATCTGGTCGGCCACCACGACGGCGGCGCCGAGCAGCTCGGGGCCGGACATGGCCGTGTCGCCGACCCGGATCGCCTCGGGGTCGTCGAGGCCCCCGTCGAGCAGCGCAGCCAGCAGCGTCATGGCGCACATCATGGGCACCGCGCCCGGGCCGCGCGCCACCTACCCCTGGGCCGGCAGCCCGTCGACGATCACCCGCAGCTTCCACGACGCCCGCGCCTGCCCGCCGCCGCGCGTCAGCCAGGGCCGCAGGCCGGTGAGGACGGGGAACTCCGGGGGCGGCAGCGCGGCGCAGACGGCGTCGAGGCGTGCGCCGAACGCCGCACCCATGGCCTCCTCGGTGGCCTCGTCGGGGTCGGCGATCGCCGCCTGCCCCCGCGACCGGACGGCCTGCTCCAGCGCCGACGAGGCGATGTACTGGCCGAGCAGGTCCGCCGCCCAGGTGCACGACGCCTCGTCGCCTCGCGTGAGGCTCCTACCCGTCCCGGCGCCGCATCCGCACCACGGTCACCGCGGCGCCGAGGACGACGTAGACCAGCGCCCGCAGCGTGCTCGATACCAGGTCACCGAGCGGCAGCGGGTCGCGCAGCGCGTCGGTGCCCGCACCCCAGCCCGAGGTGAGCAGCAGCGGCTGGAGCCACTCCAGCGACGGGATCGCCGCGAGCACGCCGAACACGATCAGCCCGCCGAGCACGGCCGCCAGCACCACCAGCGGGTGCTCGGTGAACGCCGAGACCGCGAGGGCGACCGCGGCGACGGCCAGCAGCTGGACGACGGTCCAGCCGGCGACGAGCGCGACCCGCCCGAGCGCCTCGCCGAGCCCGAGCGTCGTCCCGGACAGGGTGATCATCGTCCCGCCCGGCCCGCCGACGACGACCAGGCCGGTGAGCACACCGACGACGGCGACGACGAGCACCGCGAGCACGGCGACGGTCACGACCCCGGCCGCCTTCATCACCACCAGCCGCGCCCGCCCGACCGGGGCCAGGAGCAGCCCGCGCAGGGTGCCGTGCGCGGCCTCGCCGGCGATCGCGTCGGCGGAGGCGGTGGCCACGGTCAGCGGCAGCAGCAGGGTGAGGGCGAGCCCGAGCGCGGCGATCGGCAGGACCAGCCCGTTGCCGGCCACCTGGGCGACCAGCCCGGGCCCGTCGCCGTCCCCGTCGCCGCCCGGGCCGCCGGTGAGCGCGATCCCGACGCCGAGCGCCACGGGGACGAGCGCCAGCAGGGCGAGCAGGACCAGGGTGCGCGGGCGACGCAGGACCCACCGGACCTCGGCGGCGGCGAGGCGCCCCAGCGGGGCCGTGGTGCGGGTGGGGGTGCGCGTCGCGAGTGCTGTCACGCGTCCTCCTCGGTCAGGCGGGCGAAGAGCTCCTCGAGGTGGGCGCGGCGGCGGTGGACCTCCCACACGGCGACCCCGGCCCCGACGAGCGCGGCGACGACCTCCGGCGCCTCGAGCGGCCCGGGCGGCACCGCCACGCCGCCCTCGGCGCGGTAGGACGGCACGCCGGCCGCGCGCAGGGCGAGGATCCCGTCGTCGGCGTCGGGCGTGCTGACGACCAGACCGCCGGCGTCGGCGTCGAGCAGGGCGGCGAGCTCGCCGGCCACGAGCAGGGTCCCGGTCTGCAGCACCGCGACGTGGCTGCACACCGCCTCGACCTCGGCGAGCAGGTGCGAGGAGAGCAGGACGGTCGCCCCGCCGTCGCGCAGCTCGGCGACGACCCGGCGCACGTCGCGGGTGCCCGCGGGGTCGAGGCCGTTGGTCGGTTCGTCGAGCACGACGAGGCGCCGGGGGACGAGCAGCGCGGCGGCGAGCCCGAGGCGTTGCTTCATGCCCAGCGAGTAGCCCCGGTAGCGCCGGCGCGCGGCGTCGGTGAGCCCGACGCGCTCCAGCGCCGCGTCCACCGGGGCGCGCAGGTCGCCGTCGAGGCGCGGCTCGGCGGCGGCGGCGCGCAGGAGGTTGTCGCGCCCGGAGAGGAACGGGTGGAAGCCGGGGCCCTCGACGAGCGCCCCGACGTCCGGCAGCGCGGCGGGGAGGTCGTCGCCGGCGTGCCCCAGCAGCTCCACCGTGCCCGCGGTCGGGCGGGTCAGCCCGAGCAGCATGCGGATGAGGGTGGTCTTGCCCGACCCGTTGGGCCCGAGCATCCCCAGCACGGCCCCGGCCGGGACGTCGAGGTCGACGTCGTCGATCGCGACCGTGGAGCCGAAGGTCTTGCGCAGCCCCCGGACCCGCGCGGCGACCGCGTCACCCGGGGACGCGGCCGCCTCCGTCGGCGGGGTGGAGGTCGCCGCCGTCACCGGGCCAGGGCCTCGGTGAGCACCTGCTGGGGCACGGCCCCGGCGGCGATCCGGCCGTCGTCGGTGACGATCACGGTGGCGACGGCGGTGGTGATCACGCGCCCGGTGCCCCACGGGCCGCTGATCGGCGTGCCCAGCGTGGACAGGTCCGGGGCGCCCTCGGGCCGTGCCTGGCCCTCCTCGGGGGCCGGCGCCTGGCCGATCACGACCCGGTCCCAGCCGTCGCCGACGGTCGTGCCCTGCCGCTCGCCCTCGGGGCGGGCCTCGTCGCGGGCGGGGGCGTCCTCGACGGTCGTGCCGGGCGGCGGGGTGAAGGTGAACAGCGCCGGGTCCTGCGGGCCGTAGGCGATCTCGGAGAAGCCGACCTGCAGGGCCGGGTCGCCCGATCCCTGCGCCAGCACGGTGAGCTGCAGCGGCAGGCGCGTCTCGGCGTCGACCGCGACGCGGACCTCGCGCAGCAGCGTGCGCTCGGTGGGCAGCGGGGTCAGCACCAGCTGGTAGGCGGCGCGTCCGGCGACCTCGGCGGTGCCGTCGACGGTGACGGTGCTCGACTGCCGCAGGGTGGCGACGGCCTGCGTCGCGGCGGTGGTCGGGTCCTGGGTGTCCGCCGCGCGGTCCGGGCCCTCGCCGGCCGGGGCACGGGTCGCCGTGCGGTCGCGGGAGTCGTAGGCCCAGCGCGTCGTGCCGTCGGAGACCAGCGTCCGCTCGCCGTCGGCCGACGGCAGCGCGACGCGGCCGCGCCCGTCCCCGCCGGACCAGACGCGGATCGCGGAGGTGCCGTTCGCGAGCTGCGGGACCCCGGGGACGGCGGGCAGGCCGAGGGCGTTGTCGACCTCGACCTCGCCGCCCAACGGCGGCGCGTCCGCGGCGATCACCGAGGACACGAGGTCCTCGGGGCTCACCGGCGGCAGCACCGGCGCGGCGGCGGCGCCCGCCGGGGCGACCAGGAGCCCCACGCCCACGGCACCCACGAGCGCCGCCCCCAGCCCCGCCCCGACCCAGCTCCTGCGTCCCATGAGCCCATCGTCGTCCCGGGCGCCTGAGACGGTCTCAGCGTCGGTCGGCCGGCACGCCCTACCGTCAGGGGTGTGCCGCGGGTGCTGGTGGTCGACGACGAGCCCGGGGTGCGCGACGCCCTGAGCCGCGGGCTGACCGCCGAGGGCATGGACGTCCTCGCCGTCGGCGACGGCCACCGGGGCCTGCAGGAGGCCGCGACGGGCGCCTACGACGCGGTCGTCCTCGACATCCTGCTGCCCGGGCTGTCGGGCTACCGGGTGCTCGAGGCGCTGCGCGCCGACGGCGTGACGACCCCGGTGCTGCTGCTCTCGGCCAAGGACGGCGAGGTCGACCAGGCCGACGGGCTCGACCTCGGCGCCGACGGCTACCTGGTCAAGCCGTTCTCGTTCGTCGTGCTCGTCGCCCAGCTGCGCGCGCTGCTGCGCCGCTCCGGCCCGGCCGCGGCACGGGTCGTGCACGGCGCGCTGAGCCTCGACCCGGCGACCCGGTCGGTGACGTGGGACGGGCGCCCGGTCGAGCTGTCGGCCCGCGAGTTCGCGGTGCTCCACGCGCTCGCGGTGCGGCCGGACACGGCGCTGACGAAGGACGAGCTGCTCACCGCGGTGTGGGGCGGGGGCGGGTCGGCGAGCCGCAACGTCGTCGAGGTCTACGTCGGCTACCTGCGGCGCAAGCTCGCCGCGGTCGGCGCCGGGGACCTGGTGCGCACCGAGCGCGGTCGGGGCTACCGGCTGGGCGCCGGAGCGTGACACCGGCACCGGTGCGGGGCGGCCCGGTCCGGGGCTGGTGGGCGCGGCGCTCCCTGCGGACGCGCATCACGCTCGTCGTCGGGGTCGTCGCCCTCGTCGCGCTGCTCGTGGTCGGGCGGGTGGCGGGCGGGCTGCTCGTCGGGGCGGTGCTCGAGAGCGGGGACCAGGCGCTCACCGAGCGGGCCGCCGCGGCGTCGGGTGCCGTGGCCGGCGGGACCGCGCTGCCGGTGGGCGTGCGGGTGGTCGACCTCGCGGGTGAGCCCGTGGACGGGCGGGGCCCGCGCCCCGTGGACGCCGAGGCGATCCGCGCGCTGGCCGCGGGGCGGCCGGTGACGGTCGCGGGCCCGCTCGGGGCGCAGCGGTGGGTGGCGGTGCCCGTCCCGGCACCGGACGGGTCGCCGCGCCTGGTCCTGGCCGCGCGGGACCTCGTCGGGGCGGCCGCGCTGGTCGCCGACGCGGCCCGCGCGCTGGTGGTCGCCGCGCTGCTCGGGGCGCTCGGCGTGGCGCTGGCGACGTGGGTCGCGACGCGGGTGGCGCTGCGCCCGGTGGACCGGATGCGGGCCGCGGCGGCGTCGCTCCCCCCGGGCGAGCGCCTGCCCGTGCCGCCCGCGCGCGACGAGCTCGCCGCCCTCGCCGTCGAGATCAATGCCCTGCTGGCGCGCCGGGACGACGCGGTCTCCCGCCTCGAGCGCTTCACCGACGAGGCCGCGCACGAGCTGCGCTCCCCCATCACCGCGCTGCGCGCCCAGGCCGACGTGGCCGTCGCGCACCCGGACCAGGCGCCGGCCTGGGACGCGGTGGCGCGCGAGGCCGAGCGCCTGTCGGGGCTGGTCGGCGACCTGCTGGCGCTGGCGCGCGCCGACGCGGGCGACCGGGTGCCGGCCCGGCCGGTGGACCTCGTCGACGCCGTCGGCGACGCCCTCGCCCGGCTGCCGGAGGAGCCCGAGGTGGCGGTGACCCTGTGGGCCCCGATCCCCGTGGCGGTCGCCGCGACGCCGGCCGAGGTCGGGATCGTGCTGGACAACGTGCTCGCCAACGCCCGGCGGCACGCCGCGACGGTGGTGCACGTGGCGGTGGTGCCCGCCGGGCGGTGGGTGCGCCTGCTCGTCGACGACGACGGCCCCGGCATCCCGCCCGAGGAGCGCGAGCGGGTCTTCGACCGCTTCACCCGCCTGCGGCCCGACGCCGGCGCGGGCAGCGGGCTCGGCCTGGCGCTGGTCGCGCGGCTCGTGGCCGGGCGCGGGGGGACGACGCGCGCGACTACCTCGCCCGACGGCGGGACCCGGCTGGTCGTGCGCTGGCCGGCGGGCTGAGGTCCGCGCTCGGCGGGGGTGGTGGGAGCGAAGGACGCCGTCGCTGCGTCCCACGCGCCCACGGACGCCTTCGCTGCGCGAACGCCGGGCGCGGTTGTCGGGGGTCGCGGGCAGGATGGTCGGCGTCGCGCTTCCCCCGCGGCCGGAACCGCCCGCTGTCCGTGCCTGCCCGAGGGGAGCCCCCGTGTCCACCATCGACCACCGCCGCGCCCGCGCGCGCCTCGACGCCGAGACCATCGACCGCGCCGCCGCCGTGCTGCGCCGCCGTGTGGCGGTGGGCCGCTACGCGGGCCTCGCGGGCGACTACGCGGGGTTCGAGGTGTGCGCGCTGCTCGAGGCCGTGGCGCACACCTCGGCCGAGGACCCGCGCTCGTCGCGGGTGCGCGACGCCGCGCTGCGGGTGGCGCGGGCGGTGCTCACCGACGAGCCGGGGCCGGTGTGAGCGTGCTCCCGGTGGGCGTCGGAGACGACGGCGACGCGAGTCTGACGGGTGATCAGCCGGTGATCCGGTCGACCTCGCCGAGCAGGCCCGACACCTGGGTGACGACGCTGAACCGGTCGTGCGCGTAGCGGGCGGCCTCGGGGCCCTTGGCCTGCTTCCAGCCCTCGGCCAGCGACCGCTCCACCGTGGCGGCCAGCGAGTCCACGAGCTCCTGGCGGTCGTCGGTCTCGGGCACGAGCGTGCCGACCTCGTCGGTCACGAAGTCGCGTGGACCTCCGGAGTCGGCGCCGATCACCGGCGTCCCGCAGGCCATGCACTCGAGGAACACCAGGCCGAACGGCTCGCGCCACGACGGGAAGACCCCGACGTCGGCGCACGCGAAGATCGTCGCGAGCTCCTCCTGCTGGCGCGGCCCGAGGAAGTAGGTCCGCTCGAGGCCCAGCTCCGCGGCCAGTTCGTGCATCCGCACCTGCTGCTCGACGGGGCCCGAGCCCGCCACGAGGGTCAGCACACGCCGCTCGCCGCGCTCGTAGGACGCGGCCGCCCGCAGCAGGGCGTCGAGCCGCTTCCAGTCGGCGAACTTGCCGACGAACGCCACGACGGCGTCGAACCCGCCCTCGGGGGCCACCGCCTCCGGCCGACGGTCACCACCGGGCGGCGGCTGCGTCGTGAACCCGGCGAGCACCCGTTCGCGGTCGGCGTAGAGCTCCGGCGCGGGGCGGAAGACCTGCTGGTTGTAGCCGTTGTGCGAGAGCACGATCCGCTCGCGCGGGAAGTCGCCGAACACCGCCGAGAACGCCTCGATCTGCTCCGACGAGATCGAGGCGACGACGTCGACGCCGCGCTCCGGGCCGCCGTCGAAGATCTTCTCGTGCGCCATGAACGGCAGGAACCGGCGCGGGAACTCCTCGGGGTCGTCACCGCGCTGCTCGTGGACGTACATCTTGAGCTCGGTGCCGTGGGCGAAGTCCAGCAGCGGCATCCGCGGGCGGCCCGCGTCCACGCGCGCCCGGATCACGTCCCGCATCACCACCGCGTTCATGAACGCGTGGTGGGCGATCGCCAGGGTGAACTCCTCGCCGGTCGCGGCCTCGACGTCGTCGATGAACGCCGTGACCTCCGCGGTCAGGCGCTCGCGGTAGGCCGTGACCTCGTCGGGGCTCATCGCGTGCCAGCGGTGGCTGCTGACCGGGGAGATCGACTCGCAGATCGGGATGTCGTGGTCGAGCGCGAACACCCGGACGTCGTCCTCGCCCTTCCGCGAGCGCTGCACCCGCGACGGGTACATCGAGTAGCAGCGGACGCCCGGCAGCTCGTTGTAGGCGTGGTGGTGCGCCTCGTGGAGGATGCCCGAGCCCGGCGCGAACTCGCCGTCGCGCTGCCAGTTGTTGGTGCCCAGCTGGAAGATCAGCCGGTCGCCCATGCGGTGCTCCCCCGGGGTCGCTCGCTCGTCCGGCCTCGCTTCGTCCGGGCGGGAGCCTAGGCCTCGCTACACGGCCCCCAGGGCGAGCCCCCGGTAGTTCTCCGCCAGGGCCCGCCGGGCGGACTCCGAGACCTCGATGTGGTGCAGGTGGGCCAGGGCGAGCTTCTCGTCGAACGGGTCGCCGTCGGGGTCGACGTGCAGCATCGTGGTCATCGTCCAGGAGAAGTGCGAGGCCCTCCAGACGCGGCGCAGCGCGGTGTCGGAGTAGGCGTCGAGCAGGGTCTCGTCCTTCGAGGCGAACCACTCGCCCAGCGCCTCGGCCAGCACGCGGACGTCGGCGACCGCGAGGTTGAGCCCCTTGGCCCCGGTCGGCGGCACGATGTGCGCCGCGTCGCCGGCGAGGAACAGCCGACCGTGGCGCATCGGCTCGGTGACGACGCTGCGCATCGGCGTCACCGACTTGTCGGTGATCGGCCCGCGGGCGAGCGTGAACGAGCCGTCGTCGAGGGCGAAGCGCGCGGAGAGCTGGTCCCAGATCGCCTCGTCGGCCCAGTCCTGGGCGTCGGTGCCGTTGGGCACCTGGATGTAGGCGCGGGTGACGGTCGGCGAGCGCATCGAGGCCAGCGCGAAGCCCTCGCGGCCACGGGCGTAGATCAGCTCGTGGGACGAGGGCGCGACGTCGGCGAGGATCCCCAGCCACGAGTACGGGTAGATGCGCTCGAAGCGCCCCACCAGGTGCTCGGGGATCGCCCGGCGCGCCGGCCCGTACGACCCGTCGGCGCCCACCACGGCGTCGGCACGCAGTACGTGCTCGGCACCGTCGTGGCGGTAGCGCACCGACGGCGCGTCGGTCTCGACGTCCTCGACGGCCAGGACCTCGGCGTCGAACAGCAGCGGCTCGCCGTGGGAGAGCCGCAGCGCGATGAGGTCCTTGGTGACCTCGGTCTGCGCCCAGATCATCACCCGGTGGCCGGTGAGCTCCTGCATGTCGACGCGCACGCTGCGCCCCGAGAACCGCAACTCGAAGCCGTCGTGGGGCAGGCCGTGCTCGTCCATCCGCGCGTCGGCGCCGACCTCGCGCAGCGCGTCGACCGTGCCGTGCTCGAGGATGCCGGCGCGTTGGCGGGTCTCGACGCGCTCGCGCGGGCGGGCCTCGAGCACCACCGAGTCGACGCCGCGCAGGCGCAGCAGGTGCGCCAGCATCAGCCCCGCGGGACCGCCGCCGACGATCGCGACCTGGGTGCGCTCGGGGATCACGGCGTCTCCGGGGTCTCGACGGTCTCGGCCGGCGGCTGGGCCAGGCCGTGGGCGGACAGGTCGAGGAACACCGTCTCGCCCGGGCCCTGCATGCGGACGTCGAAGCGGTAGCCGGGGCCGGTGACCCCGCCGTCGGGGACGGCCATCAGCGTCGCGCGGCGCTCCTCGTCGAGGGCGGCGAGCAGCGGGTCGTCGGCGTTCGCCTGCACGTGGTTGGGGAAGTAGACGCGCGTGAACAGGTGGTGCAGCAGACCACGCGCGAACACCGTCACCGCGAGGTGCGGGGCGTGCGGGGCGTCGCTCGGCGCCGCGGGGCGCAGGGTGCGCAGGTGGTAGTCGCCGGCGCGGTCGGTGGCCACCCGCGCGAAGCCGGTGAACGACCGGCCGTCGCGGCGCAGCGAGCCCGGGCGCACCGGCACCCGGCCGTCGGGGCCCGCCTGCCAGAACTCCAGCAGCGCGTCGGGCACCGCGGCGCCGGCGCCGTCGCGCACCGTGCCGTGCAGCGTGATCGCGCCGGGCGTCCCGACGGGGACGACGTCGCCGCCGCCGGGGAACGGCAGCCCGAAGGCGAAGAACGGCCCGACCGTCTGGGAGGGGGTGAGGTCGAGCATCAGGCACCGTCCACGTCGGGCGGGGTGGCGTGGGCGCCGTCGAGGACGATGTCCCAGCGGTAGCCCAGCGCCCACTCGGGCTCGGTGACGTCGTGGTCGTACGCGGCGATCAGGCGCTGCTGGGCCTTCTCGTCGGTCACCGACTGGAAGATCGGGTCGAGGCCGAACAGCGGGTCGCCCGGGAAGTACATCTGCGTCACGAGGCGCTGCGTGAACGCCGTGCCGAACAGCGAGAAGTGGATGTGCGCCGGCCGCCAGGCGTTGGTGTGGTTGCGCCACGGGTAGGCGCCCGGCTTGATCGTCACGAAGCGGTAGGAGCCGTCCTCGCCGGTGAGGACGCGCCCGCCGCCGGTGAAGTTCGGGTCGAGCGGGGCCGGGTGCTGGTCGCCCTCGTGGCGGTATCGGCCGGCGGCGTTGGCCTGCCAGATCTCCACCAGCTGGTTCCGCACCGGGCGCCCGTCGCCGTCGATCACCCGGCCGGTGACGATGATGCGCTCGCCGAGCGGCTCACCGGCGTGGCGGCGGGTCAGGTCGGCGTCGATCGGCGCGACGTCCGCGGCGCCGAACACCGGCGCCGAGAGCTCGGTGAGGCTCGGCGGGGAGACCACGAGCGGGCGCTGCGGGGCCCGCAGCGCGGTGCTGCGGTACGGGGCGTAGGCGCGCTCGGGGTGGCCGTCGGTGCGCGGCGCGGCGCCCGCCGCCGTCGCGATCTCGGCGGAGACCTCCCGTTGCGTGGCGGTGCGCGGGCCCGGGTCGGGGACACCGTCGGTGGTGGTCACCGCGTCAGGGTGCCGTGTCGCCGCGCCGTGGCAGAATCGCGCTTCCGGCCACCGGAAGGAGCACGGGGTGAGCCGTCGGGACGACGACCAGGGCGGGTCGAGCGCGGGACCGTCGGTGACCGCGCGCGTCCTCGGCATCCTCTCCGCGTTCGGCCCCGGCGCCGAGGCGCTGACGCTCTCGGGTATCGCCCGGGCCGCGGGGCTGCCGCTCTCGACCGCGCACCGGCTCGTCGGCGAGCTGGCCACGTGGGGCGCGCTCGAGCGCGGCGAGGACGGGCGCTACCACGTCGGCCTGCGACTCTGGGAGGTCGGCGCGCTGGCGCCGCGCAGCCTCGGCCTGCGCGAACGCGCGATGCCCTACCTCGAGGACCTCTACGAGGCGACGCGGCAGAACGTGCAGCTCGGGGTGCGCGACGGGCACGAGGTCGTCTACGTCGAACGGCTCGCCCACCCCGAGGCGGTGCGCGTGTTCAGCCGCGTCGGCGGGCGGATGCCGCTGCACGCCACCGGCGTCGGGCAGGTGCTGCTCGCGTACGCGCCGGCGGCGGTGCAGGAGGAGGTCCTCGCCGGGCCGCTGCCGGCGCTGACCCCCCGCACGATCACCGACCCGCAGGTCCTGCGCCGCACGCTCGCCGCGGTCCGGCGGGAGGGCGTGGCGGTGTGCGACGGGATGGTCGACCTGCTCGCGATGTCGGTCGCGGCCCCGGTGCGCGGCGAGGACGAGCGGGTCGTGGCGTCGCTGTCGGTGGTCGTGCCCAGCGCGGGCGCCGAGCCGCGCGCGATCGTCCCCGCCGTGCGCGCGGCCGCCCGCGGCATCTCCCGCGCGCTGGGCTCGCCCGCCGCGCGCCGCCGCCCGCTGGGGATCGTGACCACGCCGCCGACCGCTCCCGCCGACGCCGAGCGGGGGGCGTGACCGGCCCGCGCCGGAGCTCGCCGGGCTCGCCGCGGGCCTTGCGGTGGAGGACCTCGCGGGTCCGCCTGCGCTTCGCGGTCACGGCGGCACCTCCGCTCACCAGCGGTGGGTCGGAGGGTTTGCCCGGACGTCGAGTTGGGCCAAACACCGTCACCACCACATCCACGGAGGCTCCCGTGCGCCCGTTCGACGACATCGACCGTCTCGCGAACAACCCCGCTCTCGACAAGATCGCCGCACCGGCGCGCGACCTCGTGCACAAGGTGCTCCGGCGCCAGGACGTCAAGGACGCCCTGCACGGGGTATGGCTGGGCCACCCGCTGCACCCGGTGCTGGCGCAGGCGTCGCTGAGCTTCTTCACCTCGGCGGGCGTGCTCGACGTCGTACCCAGCACGCGGCGCCCGGCGACCGTGCTCATCGCGCTCGGGCTCGTGTCGGCGGCCCCGACGCTGGCCGCCGGCTGGGCCGACTACGCCGACGGGCACGAGGAGCAGCAGCGCGTCGGGGTGGTGCACGCCGCGGCCAACGGCGCCATGATCGCCGGCTACGCGGCGTCGCTGGCGGCGCGCCTGCGCGGGCGCAGCACGCGGGGCGCGATCATCGGCTGGGCGGCGCTGGCGGCCGGCGTCGTCGGGGCCAACCTCGGCGGGCACATGGCCTACCACCAGGCGATGGGCGCCAACCACGCCGAGGGCTACCCCCACATCGGCCCCGGCGACTGGACCGACGTCGGCCCCGCCGACGAGCTGCCCGAGGGCGAGCCGACGCGCCGGATCGTCGGTGACGTCGGGGTGCTCGTCGTGCGCCGCGGCGAGACGATCCACGCCCTGGCCGACCGTTGCGCGCACGCCTCGGCGCCGCTGCACGAGGGCAGCATCGTCGACGGCGACGGCCGCGGCGACTGCGTCGTGTGCCCGTGGCACGGCAGCGTCTTCCGCCTCGACTCCGGCTCCGTGGTCCACGGCCCGGCGACTGCGCCGCAGCCGACGTTCCGCACCCGCGTGCGCGAGGGCCGCCTCGAGCTGGCCGTCACCGGCTACGCCGGGGTACCGGCGAGCTGAGCGCGGCCCCGTACGACGCCCGGGTGAGCACGCGGCGGCCGTCGGGCGAACCTCGCCCGGCGGTCGCGCGAGGAGGACGTGCCCGCAGGGCGAGGCCACCGGTGCTCGTGTAAGGCTTGCCTTCGTCGGCATCCGCCGTCTGGTCGACGTGTCCGTCGCCTCCGACCCGCCGCCCCCCGGGAGCACCTCCGCATGACGTCCGGCTCGGCCCTGCCCTCCGCCGACCTCTCCACCCCGACGCCCGAGACCCCGCCCGAGGCCTCTCCCGAGAGCGCTGTCGATCCGCGCGCCGACCTCTCCGACCACCGGCGCCACATCGCGCCGCACGTGATGGTCTACCTCTTCGCCTTCGTGCCGTTCGTGGCGCTGGTCGCCGCGGTGCCGCTGGCCTGGGGCTGGGGGCTGAGCTGGCTCGACGTCGGGCTGACGGCGGGGTTCTACGTCGTGACGATGCTCGGCGTCACCGTCGGGTTCCACCGGTACTTCACGCACGGCGCCTTCCGGGCGAACCGCGCGCTGCGGATCGCGCTGGGCGTCGCCGGCAGCATGGCCGTCCAGGGCCCGATCCGGCACTGGGTGGCCGACCACCGGCGCCACCACGCGTTCGCCGACAAGGACGGCGACCCGCACTCCCCGTGGGCGTTCGGGACGTCGCCGGCGGCGCTCGTGCGCGGCTTCTGGCACGCGCACATGGGCTGGATCTTCGACCGGTCCCTGACCAACCAGCGGCGCTTCACCCCCGACCTGCTCGCCGACCCCGACATGCGTGCGGTGCACCGCTGGTTCACCGGGCTGACGGTGCTCAGCCTGGGCGCACCGGCGCTCATCGGTGGGCTCGTGACGTGGTCGTGGTGGGGCGCGGTGACGGCGTTCTTCTGGGCGAGCCTGGTGCGCGTCGGCCTCACCCACCACGTGGCGTGGTCGACCAACTCGATCTGCCACCTCGTCGGCGAGCGCCCGTGGGGCGCGCGCGACCGCTCGACCAACGTCTGGCTGCTCGCGATCCCGAGCATGGGCGAGTCCTGGCACAACCTGCACCACGCCGACCCGACCTCGGCCCGCCACGGCGTCGCCCGCGGCCAGCTCGACATCTCGGCGCGCACGATCTGGCTGTTCGAGAAGCTCGGGTGGGCCAGCAACGTCAAGTGGCCGACGCAGCGGCGCCTCGAGCGGCTCGGGGCGCGCGCGGCGGGCTGAGCACGACCCCTCCCGTGCGCGGGCTCAGAAGTCCGGGCCGGCCTCCGTCGCGCCGCCCCGGGCGTCCGGCAGGCGCTGCAGGTGCACCCGGCGGGCCAACCGGATCATCGGGCGGACCAGCAGCTCGACGCTGCCGAGGACGAACAGCCAGGTACCCGCGTAGGTCGTCGCCTCGGAGAAGAACAGGATGCTGCCGACGAGGAACCAGATCGCGACGAGGATGTCGTTGATGATCGACAGGACCTCGTAGCGCCGCCGGATCACCACCTCCTCGTGCCCCATCGTGAAGATCAGCGGGGCGGACCCGCCCGGCGATGCGCTCATGGCCGTGCAGCCTGCCCGGACGCACCGCCCGGAGCGACTCAGCCGAACGATCGGGCGTGACGCTCCGCGGACTCGGCGTCCTCGCGCGCCCGCTCGGCCTCGCGGCGGCGGGTGTCACGCTCGCGGGCCGCGGTGTCGGCGCGGTCCCAGGCCTCGCGGCGGGCGTCCTCGGCGGCGGCGAGGCGGGCGCGCAGGTCGCTCACCGTCGCGTCGGCGTCCTCCGCCTCGGCCGACGCGGCGTCGGCGTCCTCGCCCGCGCGGCGTGCGGCGTCGTCGGCCGCCTCGGCCCGCGCCCGGGCCTCCTCGGCGGCCTTCCGGGCGCGCTCGCGCTCCTCCCGCGCGCGGCGTTCCCGCTCCTCCCGCTCACGGCGCTCGCGCTCCTCCTGCTCGGCGCGCTCGCGGTCCTCCCGCTCCCGGGACTCGCGGTCGTCGCGCACGTCGAGGGCGTCGTCGTCGGCGGAGTCGACCTCGTCGGCGGAGTCGTCCCGGGCCGGTGCCGCAGGGCGGGGCGGCCGACGGTCCGGACGGCGCGTGCCGCCCCGTGCCGGCCGCGCCGCCCGGGCGGCCCGCGCCCCCGACGCGGGCCCGCCGAGCGCGGCGCTGATCCCGCCGTCGCCGAGGCCCGGGCCCGCCTCCATCCCGCCCGCGAGCTGGCCGCCGGCGAGCGCACGCGCCGCCGCGGGGTCGGCGAGGGCGGCGCCGATGGTGCGCTCCAGCTCGCGGACCGCCGGGTCGCCGAGGCGCACCGCCTCCTCCCGGGCGACCCGCCGGCCGCGCTCCACCAGCGCGTTGATGAGCCCGTGGCGCTGGCGGGAGAGCTGTCGCAGCGCGTCGCCCTCGAGCTTCTCCTGCGCCTCGCGCAGCGAGCCGCCGAGCTCCTCGAGCGCGCCGATCTCGTCGGGGAACTCCCGCGCCAGGCGGTTGGCCACCCATGCCGCCACCGACGGCTTGCGCAACGCCCCGATCTCGCCCGCCAGCTCGCGGTCACCGGCCTGGCGCACCTGCTTGACCAGCGCGTCGCGGTAGCCGATG
>JAQSWW010000238.1 GCA_029266415.1 Actinomycetospora sp.
GGTCGACACCGAGTTCGGCCGCAAGACCCGCATCCACCAGGCGTCGTGCAACAAGGACTACTCCTGCCTCGACGGCGACTGCCCGGCGTTCCTGACCGTCGAGCCGGGGACGGCGACCGCGCGTCCGGCGCTCGACCCGCTGGGTGTCGACGACGTCCCGGCGCCGCCGGCGGTGGTCGACACCGACGAGTTCACCGTCCGGCTCGCCGGCATCGGCGGCACGGGCGTGACGACGGTGTCGCAGGTCCTGGCCACGGCCGGGCTGGTGGCCGGGCGCCACGTGCGCGGGCTCGACCAGACCGGGCTGGCCCAGAAGGGCGGCGCGGTGGTCTCGGACGTCAAGATCAGCCGGGCCCCGCACGAGGCGGCGGGCCGGGCGGCCGAGGGCGAGTGCGACCTCTATCTGGGCGCCGACCTGCTGGTCGCCGCCGAGCCGGCGAACCTCGCAACGACCTCGCCGTGGCGCACCGTCGCGGCGGTGTCGTCGGCGAAGGTGCCGACCGGGGCGATGGTCGTCGACCCGTCGGTCTCCTTCCCCGACCCGGACGCCGTGCTGGCGCGGATCACCGAGCGGGTGCGCCGCGACGCGGGCGTGGTGCTCGACGCGCGCGCGCTGGCCGACGCGTTGTTCGGCGACGACCAGTTCGCGCTCACGCTGCTGGTCGGTGCCGCGTTCCAGACCGGCGCGCTGCCGCTGCCCGCGACGGCGATCGAGGAGGCGTTCGCGCTCAACGGCGCGGCGGTGGAGACGAACGTGCAGGCGTTCCGCCGTGGTCGCCAGGCGGTGGCCGACCCGGACGCCTTCGCATCCGCCGTCGCGACCGTGACGGGGACCGCGACCGACACGGGCGTGCCGGGGCTCTCGGCGCGCGGTGCGGCCGAGGCGGCGGAGATCGTCGCGTCGATCGGCGCGCCCGCGGGCAGCGAGCTCGAGCGGCTGGTGGGTGTGCGGGTGCCCGAGCTGGTGGCCTACCAGGACGCGGGCTATGCCCGCGCCTACGCGGACGTCGTGCGCGGCTGCGTCGACGCCGACCCGCGGCTGGCCGAGGCGATCGCGACAGGTCTGTACAAGCTGATGGCCTACAAGGACGAGTACGAGGTCGCGCGCCTGTCGCTCGACCCGGCGCTCGAGGCGTCGGTGCGCGCGCAGTTCGGCGACGGCGCCCGCTACGCGTGGAAGCTGCACCCGCCGGTGCTCCGGGCGATGGGGATGCAGCGCAAGATCACGCTCGGGCGTTGGTTCCGGCCGGGCTACCGGTCGCTGCGGGCGATGCGCAAGCTGCGCGGGACGCGCCTCGACCCGTTCGGTCTCGCCGAGGTCCGCCGCGTCGAGCGGGAGCTGGTGGCCGAGTACGTCGACCTCGTCCCGAGCCTGCTGGCCCTCGACGACGTCGACCGCGCGGTGGAGATCGCGGAGCTGCCGGACATGGTCCGGGGCTACGAGCAGATCAAGCTCGACAACGTCGCCCGCTACCGCGCCCGCCTGGCGGAGCTGCTGCCCACGTGAGTGGAATGGTGGGCTATAGCCCACCATTCCACTCACAGAGAGAACTGGATCACCGGCTCCACGGTGACCGGGGTGGCGAGGCTGTTCGCGATGTAGCACTCGTCGTGCGCGAGGTGCACGAGCCGCTCGACGCGGTGCACGCTCGGGCCCGCCGCCACGGTGATCCGCGGGCGGAGCACGACCGCCGCGATCCGCGCCGGGCGCTCGTCGTGCGACATCACCGCCTCGGCGTCGTCGCGGTAGTCGGTGACGTCGATCCGCGCGCGGGCCGCGATCGCCAGGAACGACAGCAGCTGGCACGACGACGCCGCGGCGAGGACGAGCTGCTCGGGGTCGAGCAGGCTCGCGTCGCCCCCGAGCGACGGGTCGTTGGAGAGCTCCAGCGCGGCCCCCGCCGGCGGCGCCTCCACGCGGTGGGTCCGCGCGTAGGCGTCGTAGCCGACGCCGGTCGAGCCCGACCAGGTGCAGGTCGCGCGGTAGCGGTGGGTGCCGTCGGGGTCGGAGGTGAACGCCACGGCCCCGGACGCTAGCCGGGGAGCTCCCAGTCCAGGGTGATCAGCTCATGGGCGAGCGTCCCGGTGCCGCGCAGGCCCGTGAGCTCGCCGGCGCCCGAGCCCGGCACCACGAACGCCCACTGCTGCGGGTCCGCGCCTGAGCCCCCGGACGCCCCGTGCTGCAGGACGAACGAGCCGCGGCGCCCGCCGAGCTCGCCGACGACGCGCTCCTGGGCGAGGTACGCCGCCCCGTCGTCGCCCTGGCACGTCAGCAGCTCCGCCACCGACGTCGCGGCGAGCTCGCCGGTGTAGGTCTTGCGGACGATCGCCCGCCCGGTGGCGGGACCGGCGCCGTCGGGGTCGGCCAGCGCGTCGGTCTCGGCGGGCTCCCAGGCGTCGATGCGGAACGGGCTCTCGAGGTGGGTCACGCGCCCATCCTCCCGAGCCGCACCTGACACCTCCTGTCAGGTGCCGGTCAGCTCCTCGGCGAGCGCCCGCAGTCGCGCCCGGGCCTCGCGGTCGTGCGCCTGCGGGTCGGGCTCGGCCTCGCGGACGCCGTTGAAGTAGCGGCCGGTGACCCCGGCGAGCTCCGGGTCGACGGCGAGCCGAGCCGTCGCCGCCACGCCTTCGGCGATCGTGCTGATCGGCGACGGCACGATCTTCGTCGGCATGTACGTCGCCGGGTGCAGCGCCGTCGCGGTGACCACGGCGGGGTCGAGCTCCTCGGCCAGGTCGAACGCGTCGAGGATCTGGGCGAGCTTGCTCTGGCAGTAGGCCCGCCGGCCCGAGTAGCCGCGGTGGAGCATCGGGTCGTCGAAGTCGATCGCGGCCTGCCCGGCCGAGGACACCATGACGATCCGCGCCGGGCCGTGCTCGCCGGCGGCGCCGGCCGCCTGCAGCGCGGGCAGCAGCCGCCGGGCGAGCACGTGGCCCGCGAGGTAGTTCACGGCGAAGCGCAGCTCGTGGCCGTCGGCGCTCACCTGGCGCTCGGGCCCACCGGGCACCTCGGCGCCGATGCCGGCGTTGTTCACCAGCACGTCGAGGCGCGGATGGTCGGCGGCGACGCGGTCGGCGAGGTCGCGCACCTGGGCCAGGTCGGCGAGGTCGGCGCGGTACGACGCGACATCCCCGCCGCTGGCATTCCGGATCTCCTCGACGGTGTCGGCGAGCCGGTCCGGGTCACGCCCGTGGACGAGCACCTCGCACCCCCGGGCGGCGAGGTCGTGCGCGAGCGCCCGGCCGAGCCCGTCGGTGGCGCCGGTGATGAGGACGACGGGAGGGGCCACCGGCTCAGTCGGTCGTGTAGGACCAGTTGCCGGGCAGGTCGACCGTCTTCTTCTTCGTGCGGCTGTTCCAGCTCACGCCGAAGAGCTTGACGGTCCACGACGTGGTCTTGCCGCGCTCCGAGCGCGAGACGTTGCGCCACACCGGCAGCGGGCCCAGCCTGCGACGACGGCGGTGGTTGAGTCCCATGGTCGTCCTGTGCCCGCTGCCGGCGGCGGAATCACCTCGGCGGTGATCGAAGTGCGTCTACGGACACTCAACGTCTGCGACGCCACTTCGCTGACACCGTCAGGGCCGGTCGGTGCGCTGGCTCGGGTAGCGCGTGGCCGACTGCGGCCCGTAGTACTGCGGCTCCGGGAACGGCGTGGTGCGTCCCGGGACGCTCGTCTGCTTGCGCACCTGGCGCATCGCCGAGTCGATGTGCTTCCGGTAGCGCCCGCCGGTCCTGCTGTCGACGAAGGCGGCGGCCTGGTCGGCGTACCGGTTGACCTTCTCGGGGTTCTGGCGCGCATAGCGCTGCGCGGCCATGAGGGCGGCGCCGAGCGCCGCGACCCTGCGCATCAGGGGCATGTGTTTCCTCCTCGGATGGGGGACGTCATCGAGTGTGCCCGTTCCGGACGGTGTCAGTGTTCGATGGTCGAGCTCCGCTGCGCGGCGTCTCCCGGTCGAGCACCACCGTCGGGCCGTGGCCGGGGGAGTGCGGGGGCCAGGGCAGGGCGTCGGTCCAGGGGTTCCCCGTCCGGGCGAAGTGCAGCCACGCCCCGCGGACCGCGGCGCCCAGCGGTTCGACGTCGGCGTCCCAGTCCGCGCCGGCGAGCATCGGGGCGCCCTCCCACGCCTCGCGGGCGCCGAACACGAAGGGCAGCTCGATGCAGTGGCACGCCCCGAGCCGGGAGTCGGGCGCGCGCCAGGCGAAGCGGTAGCTGTAGGTCCGCGCACCGGCCCTCGACGAGTCGTCCGCGAACCGCTCGGCCGGCGCGCCGAACACCCGCCGCGTCACCAGCGCCCCGCCGGCCGCCGTCACCGCCCCGAGCACCGGCGTCCGGCGCATCCGCCAGAGCGCCGGGCTGATGCGCAGGAACGTCTCGATCTCGTCGGCGGTCGAGCCGACCAGCACGTCGTGGCCGGACGCGGCGGCGTCGCTCCACGTGACCCCGGGGGACAGGGGCGCCACACCGTCGACCGGCGCGAACGCGGGCGAGGAGTCGAGCCCGCCCGGGCCCGCCACCCGGATCATCGCGTGGCGCTGGGCCGCGAGCAGCGCGTCGACGTCGGCCGTCCACGGGTCCACGCCGTCGAGGCCCTCGGTGACGTAGCCGGCGACCCGCGCCGCCCGCTCCGGCGTCGACAGGCCGAGCCCGAGCTGGCCGCTCTGCAGGATCGCGCGCCGGAAGAGCGGGCGCGCCTCGGGCACGGTCATGAGGCAGGCGATCGCGTGCGCGCCCGCCGACTGGCCCATGACCGTGACCTGGTCCGGGTCGCCGCCGAACGCCGCGACGTGGTCGCGCACCCAGCGCAGCGCGGCGAGCTGGTCGAGCAGCCCGAGGTTGCCGTCGGACACCCCGGGTGCGGCCAGCCAGCCGAGCACCCCGAGCCGGTAGCCGACGTTGACCGTGACGACGTCGCCCTCGGCCACCAGCCGCGACGTGTCGTACCAGGACGTCGCCGCCGACCCGATCACGTACGCCCCGCCGTGCAGCCACACCAGCACCGGGCGCGGCACGCCGTCGGTCAGCGCCGCGGCCGGGGCGCGCACGTCGACGCGCAGGCAGTCCTCGTCCTGCGTCGCGTCATCGTCGGGCGACGGGCCGGTCACCGCGGCGACGCGTGCCGGGAGCTGGGGGCTCGTCGGGCCGGACGCGACCGCGTCGCGCACCCCGGTCCACGCCGGCGCGGGCGCCGGCGCGGCGAAGCGCCCGGCC
>JAQSWW010000061.1 GCA_029266415.1 Actinomycetospora sp.
ACCCGGCGACCGCCGCCACGTCGTCGGCGTACCAGGGCGAGGCCGGCGCGTTGACCCGGATCAGCACGAGCGTCCCGGTGTCCCGCGGCAGGTCGGCGACGGCCCGCACCGCGGCGTCGCGCGCGGACTCCTTGTCGGCCGGGGCGACCGCGTCCTCCAGGTCGACGGCGACCGCGTCGGGCGACCAGCGCGGCACCTTGGCCACCATGTCCGGCCGCGACCCGGGCACGAACAACAGGCTGCGCGGGACCCTCACGACGGCCGCCGGTGCATCAGCCCGGTCCGCCGGCACCGGCACACCAGGTCGTTGTGCTGGTTGTGCGCCCGGTGCTCGAACACGACGATCCCGGCGTCGGGCCGCGACCCCGACGCCCGCGCCGAGGAGACCTCGGTCTCCACCCGCACCGTGTCACCGTGGAAGACCGGCGCCGGGAACACCACGTCGTCGAGCCCGAGCTGCGCGACGATCGTGCCCAGCGTCAGCTCCGGCACGCTCAGCCCGACGACGAGCGCCAGGGTGAACATGCTGTTGACCAGCGGGCGCCCGAACTCCGTCGTCGCCGCGTAGGCGTGGTCGAGGTGCAGCGGCGCCGGGTTCATGGTCATGGTCGTGAACAGCACGTTGTCGGTCTCGGTGACCGTGCGCCGGGTCGCGTGCTGGACGACCAGGCCCTCGGTCAGGTCCTCGAACCACAGACCGCTCATGCGCGCACCGCCGCCGCAAGCGTGTCCAGCGACGTCGGGTCCTCGAGCGCGCTGGTGTCGCTGCGCGCCTCGCCGTGCAGGAGGACCTCGCGCATCAGCCGCCGCATGATCTTGCCGGTGCGGGTCTTGGGCATCGCGGCGGTGACGATGACGCGGTCGGGGCGCGCGAGCCCGCCGATGGTGTCGGCGACGAGCGCGCGCACCTCCTCGGTGACCCCGTCGGCGTCGCCGGTGACGGTCACGAACGCCACCGGCACCGTGCCCTTCGTCGCGTCCGGCACCCCGACCACCGCCGCCTCGACCACCCGCGGGTGGGTGCCGACGACGGCCTCGATCTCCATCGTCGAGAGCCGGTGGGCGGCCACGTTGATGACGTCGTCGGCGCGGCCCAGCACCCACAGGTGCCCGTCGTCGTCGACGACGGCCTCGTCGTTGGTGGCGTAGCGCCCGGGGAAGCGCCCGAAGTAGGTCTCGAGGTAGCGCTCGTGGTCGTCCCACACCGTGCGCGCCAGCGTGGGGAACGGCCGGGTCAGCACGAGGTTGCCCTTGGTGCCCGGCGGGACCTCGGCGCCGTCGTCGTCGACCACCGCGAACGCGTGGCCGGGGACGGCGGTCCCGGTCGAGCCCGCCTTGAGGTCGTCGACGCCGGTGACCGGGTAGGTCCACGTCGAGCCGGTCTCGGTCTGGCCGTAGGCGTTGACCACGGGCACGCCGAACGTCTCGGTCGCCCAGCTGAACGTCTCGCCGTCGAGCGGCTCGCCCTGGACCGTGATCAGCGCGAGGCGGGGGAGCGGGTGGGAGGCGGCGAGGTCGTCGCCGAACTTGCGCAGCAACCGCAGCACGGTCGGCGCGCACAGCACCTGCGTGACGCCGTGGCGCGCGCAGACGTCGTAGAAGCGCGACGGCCCGGGGGTGTCCAGCGCGCCCTCGTAGCAGGCGATCGTCGCGCCGTGGGCGAGCCCGCCGATCACGGCCTGGATCGGGAAGGTCAGCCAGCCGACGTCGGCGGCCACCCAGTAGACGTCGCCCTCGGCCGGGCCGGCCTGCCAGTGCACGTTGGCCCAGGTGCCCAGCAGGAAGCCGCCCACGGAGTGCACGACGCCCTTGGGCTTCGACTCGGTGCCGCTGGTGAAGATCAGGAACGCGGGCTCGTTGGGGTCGAGGGCGATCGTGGGGGCGCCCTCGGGGTGCTCGGCGAGCAGCGCCGCGTAGCCGACCTCGTCGCCCTCGAGCGGCACCCCGCGCCCGGTGCGGTCGACCACGACGACGTGCTCCACCGTCGGGGCGTCGGCGCGGGCGGCGCGCAGGGTGTCGAGCAGGGGGACGAGCTTGCCGCGGCGGTGGATGGCGTCGGCGACCACGACGGCCTTGGCGCGGGCGGCGGCGAGCCGCGAGGCGACGGCGTCGCGGCCGAAGCCGGAGAACAGCACGGTGTAGATCGCGCCGATCTTGTTGCAGGCGTGGATCGCGGTGAACGCCTCGACGAGGTTCGGCATGTACACCGCGACCACGTCGCCGGGCCCGATCCCGAGGGCGCGCAGGCCGCCGGCGAGCCGGTCGGTCTCGTCGGCCAGCTGCGCGTAGGTCAGCGTGCGGGTGTCGCCCGGCTCGCCCTCCCAGACGACGGCGGGGCGGTCGGCGGTCGCGGGGTCCTCGGCCCAGCGGTCGACGCAGTTGTCGGCGACGTTGATGCGCCCGCCCTCGAAGTAGCGGAAGTCGCCGAGCTCGCCGGTGCGCACGGTGTGCCAGGGCGTGAGCCAGCGGTGCTGTTCGGCGACCCAGGCCCAGTAGTCGTCCGTGTCGCTGTCGGAGCGGGAGCGGGCCTCGGCCAGCTCGGCCGCCCGCGACGGGGACCGCCACCGGTCCTCCAGCGGCCGCAGCGGCGCGGAGATCAGGGTGCTGAGGGCGTCGCGATCATCCATGATCGTCTCCTCTGCTGGGTGTTCAGACGGGGCTGACGAGGTGGTGGCGGCGCCCGGGCGTGCGGGTCCAGCCGTCGGCGTGGCGCAGGCGCGTGGCGAGCTCGCCGCGCAGCTCCTCGCCGGGGACGACGGCGTCGACGACGAGCTGGTCGCCCATGCGCAGCAGGTTCACCTCGGCGCGGTGCTCCTCGACGCGCGCGGCGACGAACGCGGCGCGCTCGTCGTCGTCCTCGATCGCGGCGATCTTGCCCGCGTACACGGCGTTGACCGAGGCCTCGGGGCCCATCGCGCCGATGAACGCGCTGGGCAGCGCGAGCGTGGCGCGGGGCTCGAAGCCGGGCGCGCACATCGCGTAGTAGCCCGCGGCGTAGGCCTTGCGCAGCACCACGGTGAACTTCGGGACCTCGGCCGACGCCATCGCCGCGATCATCTTGGCGCCGTGGCGGATGATGCCCTGGCGCTCGACCGCGACGCCGACCATGAAGCCGGGCACGTCCTGCAGGAACACCAGGGGCACGCCGAACGCGTCGCACAGCGAGACGAAGCGGGCGGCCTTGTCCGCGGAGTCGACGTGGATCGCCCCGCTGCGCACCTGCGGCTGGTTGGCGACGAGCCCGACGACCCGGCCCTCCAGACGGGCGAACCCCACCACGATCTCCTGCGCCCAGTCGGGCTTGATCTCGAAGAACGAGCCGCCGTCGACGAGCCGGTCGATCACCGCGATGACGTCGTAGCCGAGGTTGGGGTCCTCGGGGACCAGCCCGTCCCAGCCGGTGGCCTCGGGCTCGACCGGTGCCGCGTCGGGGGGCCGGAGCCCGAAGTGGTCGGGCAGGTACGACAGGAGCAGGCGCGCGGCGGCGAGGGCCTGCCAGTCCTCGTCGAACACGGAGTCGCCGCACCCGGAGACCTCGGCGTGCATCCGCGCGCCGCCCATCTCCTCGGCGGTGGTGCGCTCGCCGGTGACCTTCTCGGCCACCCGTGGCGACGCGAGGTACATCGACCCGCGGCCGTCGACCATGCCGACCCAGTCGGTGAACGCCGGCATGTAGGCGCCGCCGGCGGCCGAGGGGCCGTGCAGGCAGCAGATCTGGGGGACGCGGCCGGACAGCGCGACCTGGAGGTGGAAGATCCTCGACGCGCCGCGGCGGCCGGGGAAGAAGCCCATCTGCTCGGTGAGGCGCCCGCCGGCGGAGTCGACGAGGTAGAAGACCGGCAGCAGGTCGCGATCGGCCCGCTCGAGGATGCGGATCTGCTTCTCGCAGGTGCGCTCACCCCACGAGCCGGCCTTGACGCCGAAGTCGTGGGCGATCACCGCCACCGGGCGGCCCTCGACCGTGCCGACGCCGGTGACGACGCCGTCGCCGGGCATGCCGGGCTCGGTCGCGGCGGCGAGCACGCCGTCCTCGACGAAGCTGCCGGGATCGAGCAGGACGTCCAGGCGCTGCCGGACGGGGAGCTTCTCGGGCCAGCGCCCGGAGTCCCCGCCGAGCCGGGCGCGGGCGGCGGCCGCGAGCACGTCCTCCCCCGAGGGAGGTGCCGGCGCCCCGGGGGGATGGGGCGCCGACACCTCCCACGCGGGAGGTGCGCCGTTGGTCGTCTCCGTCACGGCACCAGCCGCTTCGCCAGGATCTCGAGCTGGATCTCGTCGGTGCCCCCGCCGATGCGCAGGATGCGCACGTCGCGGTGGTGTCGCGCGACCGGGGTCTCCTCCAGGTAGCCCGCACCCCCGAAGAGCTGCACCGCCTCGTCGACGATCCACGCCGCGGCCTTCGCGGCGAAGTACTTGGCGGCCGCCACCGACCGGCCGGCCTCGGGGTGCTCGCGGTCGAGGCGGTCGGCGGCCTTGTAGGTCATGACCCGCGCGGCCTCGAGCTCGACCTCCATGGCGGCGAGGCGGTGGCGGATCGCCTGGCGGGCGGTCAGCGGCTCGCCCGCGACCTCGCGACCGCGGACGTACTCGGTGACCGTGTCCAGCGCCTCGGCGGCGTGGCCGACCCCCATCGCGGCGAGCACGACGCGCTCCAGCTGGAACGCGTCCATGATCTGGTGGAAGCCGCGGCCCTCGACGCCGAGCACCGCGTCCTCGCCGAGCGCGACGCCGTCGAGCACGACCTCGCGGGTGTCCGACGAGTGCCAGCCCATCTTCGCCAGCGGCTTCCCCATCGAGAGGCCGGGCGTGCCCGCGGGGACCACGAACGTGGTGATGCCCCGGTGCCCGCCCTCGGGGTCGGTCTTCGCGCCGACCACCAGGACGTCGGCGAGGCCCGCGTTGGTGATGTACATCTTGCGGCCGTCGAGGACCCAGCCCGTGTCGGTGCGCCGCGCCCGGGCCGAGATGCCCGCGACGTCGGAGCCCGCGCCGGGCTCGGTGACGGCGATGGCCGCGATCGCCTCGCCGCCCGCGAGCGCGGCGACCCAGCGTTCCTGCTGGTCGGTGGTGCCGTAGCGGACGAGGTGGGGCGCGGCCATGTAGGCGCTGACCAGCGCGCTGACCGCGATGCCGCCGCAGGCGCGGGTGAGCTCCTCGGCGAGCACCGCGACGGCGGTGGCCTCGCCGCCCTCGCCGAAGGAGCCGCCGTATTCGGGCGGGGTCAGCAGGCCCAGGAGCCCGGCGTCGCCCAGCTCCTTCCACAGCCGCTCCGGCGGGCGGCCTTCCCGCTCGGCCTCGTCGACGGCGGGGCGGACGCGCTGGTCGGTGAACGCGCGGACGCTGCGGCGGAAGTCCTCGTGGACCTCGGCGAGATCGTGGGTCACTCGGCTCCCTCGTCCTGCCTCTTGCCTCCGACCGACCGGTCGGACGAAAGTAGGCCACATCACAGCGAGGCGGTCAAGCACGGTGGGGACAGGGGCGGGCATGGCGAGCAGGGCGGCGGGCGCGGCGCGGGGCAGCCGGGCCGAGGAGCAGCGGCAGCGGATCCTCGCCGGCGCGGTGGCCGTGTTCAGCAGCCGCGGCTACCGGGCGGCGTCGATGTGGGACGTCGCCGCGCAGGTCGGTCTGTCGAAGCCGGCGCTCTACCACTACGTCGAGAACAAGCAGGCCCTGCTCGTCGCCGTCTACGAGGAGGTCCTCGACGAGAGCACCGCCCGCGCCCGGGCGATCGTCGCCGCGGCGCCCTCGACGCGGGAGGCGGTGCGCGGGCTGATCGTCGACCGCGTCGCCTACACCTGCGAGCACCGCGACCTGCTGACGATCTGCTTCGAGGAGGAGTCGGAGCTGCCGCCCGAGCTCGCCGCGCCGATCCTCGAGCGCCGCCGCGCGTTCGAGGACGTCGTCCTCGGCGCCGTCGCGCGGCACCTCGACGAGACCGGGCGCACGCTGCCGATGGGCCTGCGGACCTACGTCAACGCGTGCCTCGGCGCCGCGAACTGGACCTACAAGTGGTTCGACCCCGCCGGCCCCCGCACGCCCCGCGAGCTGGGCGAGGACGTGGCCGCCGTGCTCATGCCGGTGCTGGACGGCTGATCAGTCACGGAACACCGGCGCGCGCTTCTCGAACCCCGCGGAGACCGCCTCCACCTGGTTCGGGCTCCCGATCAGCGCGCCGATCTCGGTCTGCTCGGCGGCGAACCCGGTGCGCAGATCGACCCGCCCGGCCTGGTCGAGCAGCCGCTTCGCGGCGCGCACGGCGTGCGGGTTGCGGTCGGCGATCTCGCGGGCGAGCGCGAGCGCGGCGGCCCGGGGGTCGGGGTCGGTGCGCGTGCACAGCCCCAGCGCCGCGGCCTCCGTGCCGCTGACGACGCGGGCGGTGAGCGTGAGCTCCTTGGCGACGTCGCGCCCGACGAGCTCGGGCAGCAGCTGGGTGCCGGTCATGTCGGGGATCAGCCCCCACTTCACCTCCATCACCGACAGCCGCGCGTCGGGGGCGACGATCCGGAGGTCGGCGCCCAGCGCGATCTGCAGCCCGCCGCCCAGCGCGTTGCCCTGGATCGCGGCGATCACCGGCACCTCGAGTTCGGCCCACACCCACGCCGCCCGCTGCCCGGTGGCCTGCGCGGGGCCGTCGGTGGGCGAGAGCTGCGCCGACGCCGAGAGCCGCTCCCCGTTCGCCATCGCGCGGAAGGAGCCGAAGTCGAGGCCGGCGCAGAAGTCGGGGCCGTCGCCGGAGAGGACGACGACGCGGACCCGGGCGTCGTCCCGGAGCTGCTCCCCGGTGCGCACGAGCGACTCGAACATCGCCGGGTCGAGCGCGTTGCGCTTCTCCGGGCGGGCGAGCCGCACGTCGGCGACGCCGTCGGTGATCTCGACCCGCACGCGCTCCTGCTCGCTCATGCCCGCATCCTCCCTGCCGCTCCGGGTGCCGTGGGTGATCAGCAGGGCGAAAAGCACGGTGGACGGGCCTCCGGAGGGACCTTTCGCCCTGCTGATCTCCGTGGTTCCGTCTCAACATGGACTTCGAGCTCCCGGTCGAGCTGACGCAGCGGCTGGCCGACCTCGACGACTTCATCGAGCGCGAGATCCGGCCGCTGGAGCAGCAGGACGACAACGAGCGTTTCTTCGACCACCGCCGCGAGTACGCCCGCACGGACTTCGAGCACGGCGGCGTCCCGCGCGCGGAGTGGGAGGACCTGCTCGGGGAGATGTTCCGCCGCGCCGACGCCGCGGGCTGGTTGCGCTACGGGCTGCCGGCGGCGGTGGGCGGCGCCGGCGGCACGAACCTCGACATGGCGGTGATCCGCGAGCACCTCGCCCACCGCGGGCTGGGGCTGCACAACGACCTGCAGAACGAGTCGTCGGTGGTCGGCAACTTCCCCTTCGTCCACATGCTGATGGAGTTCGGGAGCGACGCGCAGCGCGAGGAGTTCCTCGAGCCGATGATCACCCGCACGGCGCGGCTGGGCTTCGGGCTCACCGAGCCCGACCACGGCAGCGACGCCACGTGGATGGAGACGACGGCCGTCCGCGACGGCGGCGACTGGGTGATCAACGGCGCCAAGCGCTGGAACTCGGGGATGCACTCGGCCACCCACGACGTGGTGTTCGCGCGGACCTCGGGCGCCGACGGCGACGCCCGCGGCATCACCGCGTTCTTCGTCCCCACCGACACCCCGGGGTTCTCGGTCGACTTCCACTGGTGGACGCTGAACATGCCCACCGACCACGCCGAGGTGACCCTGCGCGACGTCCGCGTCCCGGACTCCGCGGTCTTCGGCGAGGAGGGCCAGGGGCTCGCCGTCGCGCAGACGTTCGTGCACGAGAACCGCATCCGCCAGGCCGCGTCCGGGGTCGGCGCGGGCCAGTTCTGCATCGACCGCAGTGTCGACCACGCCCGCGAGCGCCACACCTTCGGCGCGCCGCTGGCCACCCGCCAGGCGATCCAGTGGCCGCTGGTCGAGCTCGCCACCGAGGCCGAGATGCTGCGCGGGCTGGTGCGCAAGACCGCCTGGGAGCTCGACCGCGTGCCGCACGCGCAGATCAGCGACCGCGTCTCGATGTGCAACTACCGCGCCAACCGCTTCGTCTGCGACGCGGCCGACCGCGCGATGCAGGTGCACGGCGGCCTCGGGTACTCGCGGCACACGCCGTTCGAGCACATCTACCGCCACCACCGCCGCTATCGCATCACCGAGGGCGCCGAGGAGATCCAGATGCGCAAGGTGGCGGCGTACCTCTTCGGCTTCGCCGGCCCGCGGAAGCGATGAGCGACGCCGCCGAGCTGGGCGACCTGCTGGCGCGCCGCCTGTCCGCGCTCGCCGGCACCGCGGTCACCGTCGAGCACCTGCGCCGCCTCACCGCCGGGGCGAGCCGCGAGACCTGGGCGTTCACCGCGCGGCGGGACGGCGGGCCGCGGGACCTGGTGCTGCGCCGCGACCCGCCCGGCGCGGCCCGACCGGACGGCATGGCGCTCGAGGCCGCCGTGATCGCCGCCGCCGCAGGCGCCGGGGTCCCGGTGCCGCCGCTGGTCGACAGCGGCGCGGACCCCGCCGTCCTCGGCGCGCCCTACCTGGTCACCGAGTACGTCGCCGGCGAGACCCTCGGGCCGCGCCTGCTGCGCGACGAGCGCTACGCCGCAGCCCGCGACGGGCTCGCCGCCGAGCTGGGGCGCACGCTCGCCCGGGTGCACGCGATCCCCGTCGCCGACGTCCCGGGCCTGCCCGCCGTCGACCCGCTCGACGACCTGCGCGCGACCCGGGACGCGCTCGACGAGCCGCTGCCCACCGTCGAGATCGCGCTGCGCTGGCTCGAGCGCCACCGGCCCGCCGCGATGCCCGACGCCGTCGTGCACGGCGACTTCCGCCTCGGCAACCTCATCGTCGACGAGACCGGGCTGCGCGCGGTGCTCGACTGGGAGCTCGTGCACCGGGGCGATCCCCGCGAGGACCTGGGCTGGCTGTGCACCAAGTGCTGGCGCTTCGGCTCGCCGCTGCCCGTCGCCGGCCTCGGCACCGTCGACGAGCTGCTCGACGGGTACGCCGAGGTGGCCGGGCACCGCCCCGATGCCGACGCCGTGCGGTGGTGGCGGATCCACCGTACGACGTGGTGGGCGCTGGGCTGCCGGGAGATGGCCGAGCGCCACCTGACGGGGCGGACGCCGTCGCTCGAGCTCGCCGCGATCGGGCGCCGGGTCGCCGAGCAGGAGCACGACCTGTTGCTCGCGCTGGGCGTGCCGGCCGGGGTGGCGCCCGTCGAACCCACGTCGGAGCGCTCCGACCTGCACGGACGCCCCACGGCGACCGACCTCGTCGACGCCGTCGCGCTGTTCCTGCGCGAGGACGTCGTGCCCGGCGGTGACGAGCGGACCTCCTACCTCGCCCGCGTGGCCGCCAACGTGCTCGCGGGCGTGGGACGGGAGCTCGCGCTCGGCCCGGAGCAGGAGCGTCGCCACCGCGAGCGCCTCGCCGCCCTCGGGTACCGCGACCAGGCGGAGCTGGCGGCCGCCATCCGCACCGGCCGGGTCGACGCCGACGACCCGGCACTGCTCGCAGCCGTGCGGGCCGCGGTCGACGACCGGCTCGCCGTCGCCAACCCGCGCTACGCGGCGCTGCCGGGGGAGTGACCGTCAGCGCGGCCGGTGGTCGACGATCCGGAGGGCGATCGCCCCGTAGCGCTCGACGAGGTCGGCGACGGTGAGGTCGCCGCCGGGCGCGTACCACTGCGCGATCGCGTTGCACGCGGCGATCACCGAGCGGCGCGCGTCCTCGGGGTGCGCGCACCGGAACACCCCGCGCGCGACGCCGTCGGCGACGAGGTCGCTCCACAGCCGCGTCGCCGCGTGCCGCAGGCCCCCGAGCCGCTCGCGGTTCTCGGGGGAGAGGTTGCGCCACTCCGAGGCGGCGATGCTGCTCTCGACGCGCCGGCTCACGCGGTACTCGACCGTGGCGCGCACGAGGGCGCGGAGCCGGTCGGCGGGGTCGTCGCCGGCCTCGCGCAGCGCGGCCTCGCAGCGCTCGAAGTAGTCCTGGGTGCTCTCCTCGACCAGCGCGGCGAGCAGGTGCTGCTTGCTGGGGTGCCAGTAGTAGAGCGCCGAGAGCGACAGGCCGGCGTGGCGGGCGATGTCGCGCACCGAGGTGCCGTGGTAGCCGCGCGCGGCGAAGATCTCGCGGGCGGCGTCGGTGATCGCGTCGCGGCCGGCCCCGCGCGGGACGGCCGGCACGGAGGTCACGGCGGTCAGGATAGGGCTTCCGGAGCTTGACGAACGCTCGGTAAGTTCCGGCGCGTGGACGGTCCCGAGCACGACCAGGTCCTGCTCACCCACCTCGAGGGCGGGGTCCTCACCCTCACGCTCAACCGCCCGCACCGGCGCAACGCGCTCGACCTCGCGCTCTGGGACGGGCTGCGCGACCAGCTCGCCCGCGCGCGCGACGACGACGCGGTGCGCGCCGTGGTGATCACCGGCGCGGGCGGGGCGTTCTGCGCGGGCGCCGACCTCTCCGCGCCGCGCGAGGGCCACCCGCTCGACCGCATGCGCGGCGTCAACGAGATCGCGATGCTGCTCCACGAGCTGCCCAAGCCCTCGATCGCCCGGGTCGACGGCGTCGCGGTCGGCGCGGGGTGGAACCTCGCACTGGGCTGCGACCTCGTCGTCGCGACGCCGACCTCGCGGTTCTCCCAGATCTTCGCCAAGCGCGGGCTGTCGCTGGACTTCGGCGGCTCGTGGCTGCTCCCGCGCCTGGTCGGGATGCAGCAGGCCAAGCGCCTCGCGCTGCTCGCCGACATGGTCGACGCGGAGGAGGCGCACCGGCTCGGGCTGGTGACCTGGGTGGTGGCGCCCGAGGAGCTCGACGGGTTCGTCGCCGACGTCGCCGCGCGCCTGGCGGCGATGGCCCCGGTCGCCGTCGCCCAGTCCAAGGCGCTGCTGCACGAGAACGCCGACCGCCCGCTGCGCGAGGCCCTCGCGAGCGAGGCGCGCGCGCAGGCGGTCAACTTCGCCACCGCCGACGCCCCCGAGGCGTTCGCGGCCTTCACCGAGAAGCGCGAGGCGACGTTCACCGGCGAGTGGGCGGTGCCGGTGAGGCGGTCGTGAGCGACCTGTTCGACCTCACCGGGCACGTCGCGCTCGTGACCGGCGGCAACTCCGGGATCGGGCTGGGCATGGCGCACGGGCTGGCGCAGAGCGGCGCCGACGTCTGCCTGTGGGGCACCAACGCCGAGCGCAACGCCGCGGCCGCCGACGAGCTCGCCCGCCACGGCACCCGCGTCCGGGCGCTGGGCTGCGACGTCGGCGACGAGGACGCGGTCGCCGACGCCTTCGCCGCGACGCTCGCGGACTTCGGGCGCGTCGACTCGTGCTTCGCGAACGCGGGCGTCACGGGGTCCGGGGCGCGGTTCGTCGACACCACCCTCGAGGACTTCCGGGCGGTCACCCGCGTCAACCTCGACGGCGCGTTCCTGACGCTGCGGGCGGCGGCGCGGCACATGGTCTCCCGGGGCGGCGGGGGCGTGCTCGTCGGTACCTCGAGCGTCTCCACGGTCCACGGCGCGCCCCGGGCCCAGCCCTACGCGGCGAGCAAGGCCGGGCTGACCGCGCTGATCAAGGGCTGCGCGGTGGAGCTGGCCCGGTACGGGGTCAACGCGCACAGCATCGTGGCGGGCTGGACCGAGACGCCGCTGGCCTCGCCGCGCCTGTACGACGAGCGCTTCGAGCGCGCCGTGATGGCGCGGATGCCGCAGCGGCGCTGGGGCGAGCCGGCCGACTTCGCCCGGCTCGCGGTGTACCTGGCGAGCGGCGTCGGCGGCTTCCACACCGGCGACGAGATCGTGGTCGACGGGGCCTACTCGATCTTCTGACACGTGAGCGGAATTCGCGGCCATAGCCGCTCATTCCGCTCACGTGGGTCAGGCAGGATGGCCTGCTCCTTCGCCTCGTGGCGTCGAACTCGGCCCGAGCTCGAGCAGGCGCTGCTCGGCCGGCGACGGTCCGTCGGTGCGGGCCTGGTCGAGGGGGGTGATCACGGCGCCCGGGTGCCCGTCCTGGGCACGTCGTCGTGACCCCTCTCGCTACCGTGCGGTGGTGCGCGAGGCGGGGCTGCTGCTCGTCGCGGTGCTCGGCATCTCGTTCTCCGCCCCGCTCGCCGCCGCGGCGGCGGTGCCCGCGCTCGCGATCGCGTTCTGGCGCACCGCGATGGCGTCGGTGGTGCTGGCGCCCGTCGCGGTCCGGGCCGGGCGCGTCCCCGCTCGCGACCTGCGCACCTGCGCCGTCGCCGGCCTCCTGCTCGCCGTGCACTTCGGCACCTGGATCCCGAGCCTGCTGCTGACCTCGGTCGCCACGTCGACCGCGCTGGTGTGCACGACGCCGCTGTGGGCCGCGGTGCTCACCCGCCTGCTCGGCGGGCCCGTGCCGGCGCTGGGGTGGGCGGGCGGGGCGGTGGCGCTGGCGGGCGTGGTGCTGGTGACCGGGGTGGACGTCGCCGCCTCGCCGCGGGCCCTGCTCGGGGACGCCCTCGCCCTCCTCGGCGGCGTGGCGATGGCGGGCTACCTGCTGGTCGGGGCCGCCGCGCGCGCCCGCCTGGCCACCTCGACCTACACGCTGCTCTGCTACGCCACCGCGGCGCTCGCGCTGCTCGCGGTGGTGCTGGCGGCCGGCGTGCCCCTGGCCGGCTGGCCGGCGCGCGGCTGGCTCGCCCTGGTCGCGATCACCGTGTGCGGGCAGTTCCTCGGGCACACGCTGCTCAACCGGGCGCTGCGCACGGTCGGGGCGCCGGTGGTCGCGGTGGTCTCGCTGCTCGAGGTGCCGGGCGCGGCGTTGGTCGCGGCGCTGTGGCTGGGGGAGCGGCTGGCCCCGGCGACGATCGTGGGCCTCGTCGTGCTGCTCGGCGGGGTCGCGCTGGTGGTGCACGGCGGACGGGCCCGTTGACGCGCGCGCTGCAACCTGGGTGCAACCCTGCCGCCGCCGGGCGTGATCGGCTTCACTGTCCCCACGCCACACGACCGTGGGCAGGCGCGGGCGGTGCCCCCGGTCGGTCGGAGCCCTCGCCCGCGTGGAGGTAGCAGTGACACAGACCGTCGAGAGTGCCCGCACCGATGCCGGCACGCGGGTGGACTCCTGGCTGACCGAGTTCGCCGAGGCGGTCTCGGCCGGCGACGCCGATCGTGCCGGAGCGCTGTTCGCCGCCGAGTCCTACTGGCGCGACCTCGTGTCGTTCACCTGGAACCTGATCACCGTCGAGGGCCCGCCCGGGGTCGCCGAGGTGGTGCGCTCGGACGCGGCGCGGGGCGTCGCGCCGGTGAGCTTCACCGTCTCCGGCGAGCCGACCGAGGCGGACGGGATCACCGAGGCCTGGCTGAAGTTCGAGACCGCGCTCGGGCGCGGCACCGGCCACCTGCGCCTCGACGCCGAGGGCAAGGCCTTCACGCTGCTCACCACGCTCGACGAGCTCAAGGGCCACGAGGAGCCGCGCGGCGACCGCCGGCCCTTCGGCACCGAGCATGGCGCCAACCCCGACCGCGTCACCTGGCGGGAGGGCCGGGAGGCCGAGGCGGCCGAGCTCGGGTACACCCGCCAGCCCGAGGTCGTCATCATCGGCGGCGGCCAGGGCGGCATCGCGCTCGGCGCGCGGCTGCGCCAGCTCGGCGTCGAGACGATCATCGTCGAGACCAACGAGAAGCCCGGCGACTCGTGGCGCAAGCGCTACAAGAGCCTCGCCCTCCACGACCCGGTCTGGTACGACCACCTGCCCTACCTGAAGTTCCCGGACAACTGGCCGGTCTTCGCGCCGAAGGACAAGATCGGCGACTGGCTCGAGATGTACACGAAGATCATGGAGCTGAACTACTGGGGCTCCACCACCGCGAAGAGCGCCACCTACGACGAGGCGTCCGGCGAGTGGACCGTGGTCGTCGACCGGGACGGCGAGGAGGTGACGCTGCGCCCGAAGCAGCTGGTCTTCGCGCTCGGCGTCTCGGGCAAGCCGAACGTCCCGGAGATCCCCGGGCGGGAGAAGTTCCGGGGCGAGGTGCAGCACTCGTCGCAGCACCCCGGGCCCGACGAGTACAAGGGCAAGAAGTGCGTCGTCATCGGGTCGAACAACTCGGCGTTCGACATCTGCGGCGCGCTGTGGGAGGTCGGCGCCGACGTCACGATGGTGCAGCGCAGCTCCACGCACATCATCAAGTCGGACACGCTCATGGAGTACGGCCTCGGTGACCTGTACTCCGAGCGCGCCGTGGCCTCGGGCATCGACACCTACACCGCGGACATGGTCTTCGCGTCGCTGCCGTACCGGATCATGGGTGGCTTCCTCAAGCCCGCCTACGACAAGGCCCGCGAGGTGGACGCCGACTTCTACCGCAAGCTGGAGGAGGCGGGCTTCGACCTGGACTTCGGCGACGACGACACGGGCCTGTTCATGAAGTACCTGCGCCGCGGCTCGGGCTACTACATCGACGTGGGCGCGGCCGAGCTCGTCGCCGACGGCAAGGTGAAGCTCGCGAAGGGCCAGGTCACCGAGTTCACCGAGGACGGCATCGTGCTCGACGACGGCACCCGGCTCGAGGCCGGCCTCGTCGTGTTCGCGACCGGCTACGGCTCGATGAACCAGCGGGCCGCCGACATCATCGGCCAGGAGATGGCGGACAAGGTCGGCAAGGTGTGGGGTCTGGGCTCCGACACCACCAAGGACCCCGGTCCCTGGGAGGGCGAGGAGCGCAACATGTGGAAGCCCACGCAGCAGGAGGCGCTGTGGTTCCACGGCGGCAACCTGCACCAGTCGCGCTTCTACTCGCTCTACCTCGCCCTGCAGCTCAAGGCGCGCGCCGAGGGCATCCCGACCCCGGTGCACGGGCGCCAGGAGGTCCACCACACGGCGTGAGGTGCCTTCTCGGCGTGCTGTGTCCGATGCGCACGTGAGCAGAAGTCGGTGCTCCAGCACCGACTTCTGCTCACGTGCCGACAGGCACCAGGTCGAGGACGATGTCGGCCCGGGCGGTCAGCCCGTCGGCGAGCACGATCCGCTGCGCGTGCGGGGCGCGCCCGCCCGCGCCGGCGACGAGCAGGTGGTCGCCGGGCGTCGCGCGCAGGACGTAGGCGCCGGCGTCGTCGCTGACCGCGTGGCCCGTCTGGCGACCCGTGGTGTCGACCAGCGTCAGGGTCGCGTCGACGACGGGCGCGCCGGCGACGTCGCGCACCGTGCCGGCCAGGCCGGACCCGACGGGATCCGTCCGGCTGGTCTCCGGGGTGCGGCCGCTGGTGCGTCCCGCGGGGATCAGGAACCCGACGACGACCGCGCCGACCACGAACAGGCCGGCGGCGACCGCGAACGCGGTGGTGTAGCCGTACATCGCCGCGGCGATCGGCGGGCCGGCGAAGCCCGCGGTGGCGGTGCCCGCGATGCTCGAGAGCAGGGCGGTGCCGACCGATCCGCCGACCTGCTGCATCGTGTTCACCGTGGCCGACGCGACGCCCGCGTCGCCCGGCTCGACGCCGAACGTCGCGGTGTTGATCGACGTGGACATCGCCGTCCCCATGCCGAGGCCGATCATGAGCAACGGGCCCAGGACGTGGCTCGCGTAGCCCGACTCCGGCGTGAGGAAGCTGAACCAGAACAGCCCGCCCGCGCCGAGGAGCATCCCGGCGACCACCAGCGGCTTGGGCCCGATGCGCGGCAGCAGCGTCGCGGGCACCGTGTTCGCGGCGAGCACGATCCCGCCGACCATGGGCAGGAACGCCACACCGGTGACGAGCGGCGAGAAGCCGAACACCTGCTGCAGGACGTAGGCCAGGAACAGGGTCACGCCGAACATGCCGGTGGTGAGCACGAGGATCGTCAGGAACGACCCGCCGCGGAACCGGTTCGTGACGACGCGCAGCGGCAGCAGGGGCGCTTTCACCCGGCGCTGGACCAGCACGAACGCGACCAGGAGCGCGACCCCGGCGGCGAGGAAGCCGTAGACGACCGGCGAGGCCCAGCCGTCGGTCTCGGCGCTGGCGAACCCGAAGACGACGCCGAACAGCCCGGCCGAGGCCAGCAGGGTGCCCGTGACGTCGAGGTGCGGGCGGTGCCCGACGGGCTGCGCGGGCAGCAGCAGCGATGCCCCGAGGAACGCGACGGCGGCGAAGACCGCGTTGACGTACATGCACCAGCGCCAGTCGACGTACTGGGTCAGCGCGCCCCCGAGGAGCAGGCCGATGGCGGCGCCGGAGCCGGCGAGCGCGGCGAAGACGCCGAACGCGCGGGCGCGCTCGCGTCCCGAGGTGAACGTCGTCGTCAGCAGCGAGAGGGCGGCCGGGGCGAGCAGGGCCCCGAACACGCCCTGCAGGGCGCGGGCGGCGACCAGCAGCTCGAAACCGGGCGCGAGCCCGCCGAGGATCGACGCGACCGCGAAGCCGACCAGCCCGGTGAGGAAGGCGCGCTTGCGGCCGAAGAGGTCCGAGAGCCGCCCGCCGAGGAGCAGCAGGCTGCCGAACGCCAGCGCGTAGGCGGTGATGATCCACTGGCGCTGGGCGTCGTCGAAGCCCAGGTCGGCCTGGGCCGACGGCAGGGCGATGTTCACGATGGAGTTGTCGAGGATGACCATGAGCTGCGCGATCCCGATCACGGCGAGGATCGCCCAGCGCCGCCGGTCGGGCGACGCCGGAGCTTCTGTGGCAGGGCTGCTCACGAGGGTGACGACCGTTCTGGGCGGGTCCGTGGGGGTTCGAGCGGGTCGGGAACGGCGCTGTCCCCTGGCCTCCGACGCTGTGGGTCTGGAGCGCTCGGGGTCGCCCGTCGATTCCCGCCGGTGACGGGGAATCGACGGGTGGTCGGCGGGGCACGCTGTCGGCATGGAGTACACGAAGCTCGGCGCCACCGGGCTCGACGTCTCGCGGATCTGCCTGGGCTGCATGAGCTACGGCGTCCCGGACGCCGGCGGGTGGCCCTGGTCGCTCGACGCCGACGACGCGAAGCCCTTCTTCCGCCAGGCGCTCGACGCCGGCATCAACTTCTTCGACACCGCCGACGTCTACTCGGCGGGCACGTCCGAGGAGATCACCGGCCGCTGGCTCGGCGAGATGGCCGACCGCGACGAGATCGTCGTCGCCACCAAGGTCTTCAACCGCATGCGGACGGGCCCGAACGGCGCGGGGCTCTCGCGCAAGGCGATCATGACCGGCATCGACGCCTCGCTGCGTCGCCTCGACATGGACTACGTCGACCTCTACCAGATCCACCGCTGGGATCCCGAGACGCCGATCGAGGAGACGCTCGAGGCCCTGCACGACGTGGTCAAGGCGGGCAAGGCGCGCTACGTCGGGGCGTCGTCGATGTGGGCGTGGCAGTTCGCGAAGGCGCTGCACCTGCAGGACGCGAACGGGTGGGCCCGGTTCGTGACGATGCAGGACCACTACAACCTGCTCTACCGCGAGGAGGAGCGCGAGATGCTCCCGCTCTGCGCGGACGAGGGCATCGGCGCGATCCCGTGGAGCCCGCTGGCCCGGGGCAAGCTGACCCGCGACTGGGACTCCTCGACCACCCGCGGCGAGACCGACGAGTTCGGCAAGTCGCTCTACCGCGACTCCGACCGGTACATCGTGGAGCGGGTCGCCGAGGTCGCCGAGAAGCGCGGCGTCTCCCGGGCCCAAGTCGCGCTGGCGTGGGTGCTGAACAACCCCGTCGTCGACGCCCCGATCGTCGGGGCGACCAAGGAGCACCACCTCGCCGACGCGATCGCCGCCGTCGACCTGCGCCTCGACGACGACGAGATCGCCGCGCTCGAGGAGCGCTACGAACCGCGCGGGGTCGCCGGGCACCGATGACCCCGGCGATCACGCCCCCGTCAGCGCCGCCCGCACGTCGGTCTTGAGGACCTTGCCCACCGTCGAGCGGGGCAGGCTGTCCCAGAACTCGATCTGCTTGGGCGCCTTCACGCTGCCGAGCCGCGCCTTGACGAACGCCGCGAGGTCGTCGCCGGACACCGAGCTGCCCGGTTGCCTCTCGACCACCGCCGTGACCCGCTCACCCCACTTCTCGTCGGGCAGACCGATCACCGCGCAGTCGCGGACGGCCTCGTGGGCCATCAGCGCCTGCTCGACCTCGGCGGAGTACACGTTGAACCCGCCGGTGATCACCATGTCCTTCGCGCGGTCGACGATGAACAGGTAGCCGTCGTCGTCGAGGTAGCCGATGTCCCCGGTGTGGTGCCAGCCGTGCGCCGACACCTCGGCCGTCGCCTGGGGGTCGCGGTAGTAGCCGGCCATCACCAGCGACCCGCGGACGACGATCTCGCCCCGCTCGCCGGTGGGCAGCAGCTCGCCGGCGTCGGACATGATCGCGACCGTGACCAGCGGCGTCGGTCGCCCCGCCGACGCCAGCCGGGACCGGGCCACCGCGCCGGAGGGCAGCCGGTGCTGGGCGGGCGACATCGTCGAGACCATCATCGGTGCCTCGG
Source organism: Actinomycetospora sp. (assembly GCA_029266415.1). Lineage (GTDB taxonomy): Bacteria > Actinomycetota > Actinomycetes > Mycobacteriales > Pseudonocardiaceae > Actinomycetospora. The sequence continues at coordinate 18,430 of JAQSWW010000061.1, forward strand.
ACTGCCCGAAGAGCTGCGCCATCGGCCCGATCCGCTCCAGGGCCTCCTCCAGGCGGGCCACCGACATCGGCGCGGCGCCGTACCAGAAGCACTGCAGCGACCGCAGGTCCGTGGCGTCGAGCGCCTCGTGGCCCAGCACCATGTAGATCAGCGTCGGCGGCAGGAACGTGTGCGTGACGCGGTGGCGCTCGACGAGCGCCAGGAACTCGCCGACGTCGGGCTTCGCCATCACGACGATCTCGCCACCGAGCGCCATCACGGGGAAGCACAGGACCCCGGCGGCGTGGGTGAGCGGGGCGAGGGCGAGGTAGACCGGCCGGCCGTCGAACGGATAGCTCATCAGCGTGATCGCCGACATCGCCTCGAGGTTGCGGTCGGTCAGCATCACACCCTTGGGCCGCCCGGTGGTGCCGCCGGTGCCGACCAGGGCGACGATCCCGTCAGGGGGCGGGTCCTCGACGGGCGGGTCGTCGTCGGCGGCGGCTAGCCAGTCGACGAAGGACGGCACGTCGCCCCGGGGCGCGTCCAGGCAGACCAGCGTCCCGAGCTGCGGCAACGATCCGGCGATGGCGTCCACGAGCTCGCCGAACGGGCTCGCGAACACCAGCGCCGCACAGTCGAACAGCTCGAGGAGGTCCCGGTTCTCCGCGGCGCCGTTACGCGGGTTGATCGGGCACCAGACGGCGCCGGCGCGGGCGATGCCGAAGACGCAGGAGAAGGCCACGGGGTCGTTGGCCGAGAGGATGCCGACCTTGTCCCCGGGCCGGACGCCCGAGCGCCGCAGCGCCCGGGCGATCCGGTGGCTCAGGACGACGACGTCCTCGTACGACAGCGACGCGCCGTCGAGGGTGAGGCAGGGCGCGTCGCCGCCGAGCGACGCGCCCTTGTCGAGCCAGGAGGTCAGCGACACCGCCGCGTCACATGCCCATCCCGCCGTCGACCGGCAGGCCGACGCCGTTGACGAACCGCGCGGCGTCCGACGCGAGGAACACCGCGGCGTCGGCGATGTCGGACACCTCGGCGAGGCGGCCCGACGGCGTCAGGTCGACGACCGCGGCGACGGCCGCGTCCGGGCTCTCGAACAGCCCCAGACCCGCGGTCTCGACGGCGAGCTTGACGCCCATGTCGGTGGGCACGAGCCCGGGGTAGAGGCAGTTGACGCGCACGCCGTAGCCGAGCTTGCCCGACTCCATCGCCGCGACCCGGGTGAGCCGGTCGACGCCGGACTTGGTCGCCGAGTAGCCCGCGATCGCCGGGAAGGCGATGGTCGCCGCCACCGACGCGATGTTGATGACCGCGCCGCCCTGGCCCGCCGCACCCCCGGGACGCATGGCGCGGAGCGCGTGCTTGATGCCCAGCATCGTTCCCAGCAGGTTGACCTCGAGCATGCGCCGGATCTCGTCGGGCTCGGTGTCGACCAGCAGGGACGTGACCTCGATCCCGGCGTTGTTGACCACGACGTCCAGCCCACCGAGCTCGTCGACGGTGCGCGCGACCGCGGCCTCCCACTGCGCGTCGTCGGTGACGTCCAGGGCGACGAAGCGGGCCGTCGCGCCGGTGTCGGCGATGCCCGCCGCCGTCTGCTCGCCGACGTCCTTGGTGACGTCCGCGAGCATCACCGACGCCCCGGCGGCCGCCATCGCCGCGCCCATGCCGGCGCCCAGTCCGCGGGCGCCCCCGGTGACCAGCACCCTGCGGCCGGCGAGTTCGGATCCCATGCGCGG
>JAQSWW010000062.1 GCA_029266415.1 Actinomycetospora sp.
GACGTGGCGGCGGTCGCCGGGTCCGCGGCGCACGGGGTGGTGCTGCCCAAGCTGGAGTCGCCCGAGCAGCTCGAGGACCTGCGCGCGCGGGTCGACCTCCCGGTGGTGGGCGGCCTGGAGACGGCCCGGGGTGTGGCGCGGTGCCGGGAGCTGGTGGGCGGCGGGACGCGAAGCGCAGCGGAGCCGGACCATCGAGGAGGCCTCCTGGCCGTCTACTTCGGTGCCGAGGACTACATCGCCTCGATCGGTGGGCGGCGCACCGCCGAGGGCCGCGAGGTGCTGTACGCGCGCAGCGAGGTCGTCCTCGCGGGCGCGGTGGCGGGCGTGGGCGTGCTGGACCAGGCCGTGGTCGCCGCCCGCGACGAGGAGGCCTACCGCGCCGACGCGAGAGTCGGCCGGGAGCTGGGCTACGACGGCAAGATCTGCATTCACCCCTCGCAGGTGGCCCTCGCGCACGAGGCGTTCACGCCCACCGACGACGAGGTGGCCCACGCCCGGGCGGTGATCGAGGCGGGGAGCTCGGGGGTCGGCGTACTGGACGGGGAGATGGTCGACGACGTGCACCTGCGGATGGCGCGCGCCGTGCTCTCGCGCGCGGGCCTCGCAGCATGAGGCTCGGGCTGGTCCTGCCCCCGACCGCCGACCCCGCCGACGTCCCGGCGACCGCCCGGCGGGCCGAGGAGCAGGGCTTCGACATCGTCGCGAGCGGCGAGCACGTGCTGTTCGGCAGCCCGACGCCCAACGCGTTCGTCGCCCTCGCCGCGGCCGCGTCCGTCACCACCCGGGTCCGCCTGCTCAGCGCGGTGACGCTGCTCCCGCTCTATCCCGCGCCGCTCGCGGCGAAGATGGCCGCGACCCTCGACCGCGTCTCCGGCGGGCGCTTCGAGCTCGGCGTCGGGGTCGGCGGGGAGAACCCCGTGGAGTTCGCGGCGTGCGGGGTGCCGGTCCGCGAGCGCGGCCGGCGCACCGACGCCGCCCTCGACGTCCTCGTCCGGCTGTTCGCGGGCGAGCCGGTCGACGTCGAGGGCACCCCGGTGACGCTCGACCCGCTGCCCCTGCAGCGCCCGCGACCCCCGATCTGGGTCGGCGGGCGGTCCGAGGCCTCGATGCGCCGCGCGGGACGGGCGGGCGACGTGTGGATGCCGTACCTCGGCAGCCCCGACCGCGTCGCCCGCGGGCTGCGCACCGCCCGCGAGGAGGCCGAGCGCCACGGCCGCGACCCCGCCGCCATCGAGGGCGGGTACTTCGCGTGGACGGCCGTCGACCCCGACCCGGCCCGGGCCCGCCGGACGGCGCTCGACGTGCTGGCGGCCACCTACGGGCAGGACATGGAGCGCATCGTCGACGCGTGCGTGCCCCACGGCACGCCCGAGCAGGTCGCGGCGCGCCTCGCGGAGTACCGGGACGCCGGCGCGACGTCGGTGGTGACCGCGCCCGCGACCCACGACGCGGAGCGCGACGTCGACCTCCTGGCCCGCGAGGTCCTTCCCCGCCTGCGGTAGCACCCGCTGGGCGGAGGACGCAGTGTGGCGGGGCGCCCCGGACGTCGCGCGGGCGGCGTTCGAGGCGTCAGCCGCGTTCGCGCTGGAGCGCCTCGGACCCGGAGGCCGTCGCCCGGTGACGCGAAACGGTGACTCGCGGTAGTCTTCCCTGCACCCGGCTACACGGCCGGCGGAGCGCCCCGGACCCCGGCGCCGTGAATCCATCGCGCCTGGGGGTCGAGCGCCGTGAACCGGACCACCATCACCCGTACCGCCGGCTCGCAGTGGCCCGGGGAGCACGGACGACGGACCATCTTCGTCGTGGGCGGCGCCGTCGACCACGCCGCCGTGCGCGCCCTGCGGCGCCGGGCCGAGCACGAGGCCGCCGAGGACATCACCCGCGTCGTGGTGGACATCCGGGCCGTCGTCACGTGCAGCCGCGCAGGCCTCGTCGGGCTCGCCCGTCTCCGCGGGCGGCTCGAGGCCAGCCCCGAGTGCGTGGTGGACGTGGTGGGCGCGCGCTGGTCGCAGTTCGACGGCGCGCTGACCGGCCCGGTCGACCCCGACGACGAGGCCGATGCCGAGTCGCTGCAGGCCATGGTCCGCGAGCTGCGCCGCCCCCTCGTGCTCGACCCGTTCCGCGCTCCCGTCGAGACGCCGTGATCACCAACCGGGACCTGGCGTGCATCGGGCTGGCGACCGGGTGCGTGTGCCCGCGCCGCGAGGTCGACCTCGCCGTGCGCGGCGCCTGGCTCTGGGAGCGGCGTCCGGGGTGCGGCGCGTCGGTGGTGCCGCTGCGTCGCCTGGTCCGCCGGTGGACCCTGGCCGCGGTCGTCGACGAGGAGGTCGGTGAGTCGATCGTGCTGGCCGTGGACGAGGCGGTGAGCAACGCCGTCGAGCACGCCTACCGCGACGTCGCCGGGGACGTCCAGGTGCTCGCGGTGCCGCGGCCCTGCGGCCACGGGGTGGCCGTCGTCGTCGAGGACCAGGGGGTCTGGCTGGCGCCGGCGGCGCACCCGGGGTTCCGGGGCCGGGGCCTGGCCCTGATCGACGAGCTCGCGGACCAGCACTCCATCACGGCGTCCGCCGCCGGCACGACGATCCGCATGTGCTGGCGGACCCAGGTGCGCACCTGACGCTCAGCGCCACCACCGCGTCGGTCCGCGGCGCTGCCGGGGCACGAGCCGGGGCGCGGTGACCGCGACGTAGGCCGTCCCCGGCGGGTCGGCGGGCCCCCAGCCCTCGACGTCGATGTCGTGGTCGGCCAGGACCCGGACGGCGACGGCCTGGGCCACCCGGGCCGGCGCGTCGTCGGCGGCCCCGTGGGCGTCGAGGCGGATGGTCCAGCTCCACCGGTCCGCGTGGGTGGCCAGCACCGTCCACCCCGGCCCGGCGTGGCGGCGTATCGACCCCTCGGGGGCGAGGGGTCCGTCGGCGGTGTGGACGAGCAGGTAGGTGACGTCCACGTCGACCGGGGGCGAGGTCGGAGCCGTGGCGCTGTCGGACATGACGATCCCCTGGGATGATCACTGTTGATCGAGGCCGGGGTCCGGGGCCGACGTCCCAGGGTAGGTGGCGGGTGTCCCGGCTCACAACCCGGTCGCTCAGGCGAGGATCAACGGCCGGTAGCCGAGGACCGACGCCGCGCCGTCGAGGTAGGCGCCACGGTGGTCCCGCGGGACCCACTCCTCGACCGGGTGCACGGTGAGCATCCCGGCCCCGGCGATGCGCAGGCGGTCCTCGTCGGCGAGCGCGATCGCGGCGTCCTGCTCGCCCTGCGCGCGCGCCTGGTCCTCGTCGCTCATGGCGAGCACGGTGCCGGAACGTCCGCGCAGGCGTCCAGACGTGCTCAACGGACCTGGAGGATCCAGAGGTGACCGTCGGGGTCGGAGACCGTGCTCCGGTACCCCCAGCCCGGGTCGCCGGGCTCGACCTTGACGACGCCCCCGGCGGCCCGGGCGCGGTCGGTCAGCGCGTCGACCTCGGCCGGCGTCCCCGCCGTCACGCCGAGGATGCACTCGCTGTGACCCCGCTCGGCGACCTCCTGGTCGGCGCTCACGAACCCGAAGCCGTCGCGGGGCACGAGGACCAGGACGCCGTCGTCCCCCAGGGTGAAGATCAGCGGCTCGGGCAGGCCGTCGTCCGCGATCGGGCCGTCGGCGAGCGCGAGCCCCAGGCCGTCGCGGTAGAAGTCGTGGGCGACGCGGCGGTCGGCGATCGGGAGGGCGACGGAGAAGGCCACGAGCCGGAGCCTCCCGACGCCACGGGTGGCTCCGCAACCTCCCGCCACGCCGGGGCTCGTCCGATGGGGCGACCCGGCGTCGTCACGCAGTGTTCGCGGTGTTGGCTGTGCCCCGCCGCCGACGACGGGAGAGAGCGATGCGCCGAGGTAGAAGCTTCTCGCTGGGAACGGTCCTCTATCTGATCATCGGGCTGGTCGTCGCCCTGTCGAACGGGTACGGGATCACCGACCTGTCGTCGCTGATCTCGTTCCTGCTCGCGCTCTTCCTGTGGCCGCTCGTGCTGCTCGGGATCGATCTGAACGTGAACCTGGGCGCCTGACCTCATCGCCGGGACGCGGTCGGCGTGGAGCTGCGGACGATCCGGGTGGTCGAGGTGGAGGCGGGCTTCGTCGTGCCCTGAGCCACGGCCCTCTGGCTCGGTGCCACCGGGAGGAACGCCGGGCCGCTCTTGACGGCCGACCCCGCCCGGAGTATTCGGACCCTGCGGTGCACACGGGCTGACGAAACGGGGGACGACCCACCCGCTCCCGGCCCTCGCCGCAGGGCGAGGAGGAAGCATGCGGAGCGTCCGGGAGCGGTTGCAGGCTGTCGACGCCCCGCTCTCCGGCTTCGTGAACCTCGTCCCGTCACCGGTCGTCACGCAGGTGCTCGCCGCGGCGGGTGCCGACGTGGTCCTCATCGACCAGGAGCACGGGCCCATCGGCCCGGAGAGCCTGCACGCGATGGTGGCGAGCACCGCCCACACCTCGTCCTCCCCGTGGGTCCGGGTGTCGGGCTGCGACGAGGCCGCCGTGAAGACCGCGCTGGACGCGGGCGCCGAGGGGATCATGTTCCCGCTGATCACCACGGCGGAGTCCGCGGCCGCGTGCGTCGCGCTGACCCGGTACCCGCCCGCGGGGCGACGCGGCTGGGGACCCTTCGTCGCGCACTCGCGCTGGGGCGTGGGCCTGTTCGACTACCTCGAGCAGCGGGGCGGCGAGACCATCTGCACGATGCTCGTCGAGACGCGGAGCGCGATCGAGAACATCGAGGAGATCTGCGAGGTCGACGGGATCGACAGCTTGACCATCGCCCCCTTCGACCTCTCGACCGACCTCGGCGTCCCGGGACAGATGAACGCTCCCGAACTCGTGGCCGCGGTCGACCACGCCGAGCGGGTGATCCTCGAGGCCGGGATCCCGCTCGGCGGTGCCGCCCTGACGAAGGAGCAGACGCAGGCGCTCGTCGAGAAGGGCTACCGTCTCCTGTGGCACCAGTTCGACGTGCTGATCCTCGAGCAGTTCGTGACGCAGGCGATCGGGTGGCGCTCCACCTGAGGCCGCGCGGACGCCACCTCCGGTGCGGACCCGGTGGGGCAGGTCGGGCTCGAACCGACGACCTGACGGATTATGAGTCCGCTGCTCTGACCAGCTGAGCTACTGCCCCCTCACCGCGGGCGCGCCGGCGCCGCGGCGGGGCGAGCCTACGACACCGCGGCGAGCAGCCACGGCCGCGCCCGAGCGCCCGCCGACCGCGAGATCCGCGTCCGTGGAGCGCGTGTTCCGCTCAGCGAGACGGACGCTCCACGGAGCCAGATCTCGGTCGCCACGGACGCCCGATGACCGCCACGTGAACCCCGCATCACATCACCGAGATCCGCTTCCGGCGCACTCCCGCGACCCCGCCGAGAAGGTCTCCCCCGTTCGGACCAGCACTGATCCGCACGTGTTCACCGTCCCGATCGGGAAGGACCCTCCATGAAGAAGAGCACCCTGCGCGTGGCGTTCGCCGCCGTCGCCGTCCCCGCGGCCATCACCGGCGCGGCCCCGGCGGCCGACGCGGTCGAGCTGGCGCCGTACGCCCACCAGCTCGACACGGACGTCGCGGCCACCGAGGCCGAGGTCGGCGCGGCCGTCGACGCCCTGGGCCTCGCCGCCGAGTGAGAGCGCGACTGATCGACCGGCACCCGCCGGAGCAGGACACGCAGGAGAGCCGCTCCCCACGGCAGCTTCCGCGAGGGCCCGGGTCGGACCGCTCCAGGAGTCCGGCCCGGGTCCTCGTGCGCGGGTGAGCGGAAGTCCGTGCCAGAGCACGGGCAAGCGCTCACGAGCGCGCAGCGCAAACCCTGGACACGCGCCGCTTCGCCGACGACGCTGGACGTAGTTCACCTCGATCGCTCGGAGGCCGCCATGCGCCTGGGACGTCGACTCTCCGCCGGTATCGCCGAGGACCCGCCCGAGACGCGCGAGGCGCCGGACGAGACCCCCGCCCCCGTCGAGCGGGTCCCCGAGGCCACCGTGGAGCGCCGTGAGCCGGCCGAGCAGCTGGCCGATCGGTAGGCAGCGCCCGCGGCCCGAGGGTCCGCTCACCGGGTACAAGATCGCGTACCCGATGATCTCCGCGGACTCGCGCCGCGGCGGGTTCAACGGCGTCGCCCTGGGCCGCACGCAGGTCTACGGGACGGTCGCCGACGCGGTGTGCATCCAGAGCCCGCGTCACCGCTGCCCGTCGTCGTGGTGCGACTGCGGCTTCTACTGCTTCCACGCCCTCGATGACGCGCGCGACCTCGCGTGCGACCCGCAGCACCAGCACAGCGTGCTGCTGGAGATCGCGGCGTCGGGGCGCTACGTCCGCTACGAGCTGGGACTGCGCTACGCGCGCCAGACGGTGCGCTCGGTGCGGCTCGGGCGCTGCGGCTGCGGGCGCGCCGCCACCGCGCTCGCCGACGGCGGCCCGGGCATCGTCGGCTGGCGGCGCCTGCACCCGGTGTGCGGGCTCTGCGCCGGCCCGCGCCCGGTGCTGACGCCGCAGGCGTTCGCCACCCTGTGCGGCGGCGGCCTGCGGGTCGACGTCGACGAGGCGGTCGACGACCCGGCGGCGGGGCTGTTCGCCCCGCTGCCCGGAGTCGCCGACGGCGTGGACGACGCCGCGCTCGTGCCGTTGCTCTCCGCCGAGGTGGCCCTGCTGCAGGCGCGCCTCGACCAGGTCCAGAGCCGCTTGGAGCAGCTGACCCGCCGCTCGGACTGACCGGTGCGGCGGTACGGCCGGGCCGCGTGGCCGGTCGGGGGTGCGTGCGGTAGGCAGAGCGGGTGACGTCCCTGGAGCTGGGCCCTGTCCTGCGCCACGTCGGCACCACCACCGCGACGGTGTGGGTGGAGACGAGCGAGCGGTGCACCGTCGAGGTGCTCGGCACGACCGCGCCGACCTTCCAGGTCTGCGGGCAGCACTACGCGCTCGTCACCGTCGCGGGGCTCGAACCCGGCTCGTGCGTGCCCTACGAGGTGCGCCTCGACGGCGAGGTCGTCTGGCCCGTCCCCGGCCTCGGCACCCCGCCCAGCCACCTGCGCACCCGCGCCGAGAGCGACCACACCGGCCGGCTGCGGTTCGTGTTCGGGTCGTGCCGCTACCCCCCGACCGACGACCCCGAGCTCGAGGCGGGCCTCGGCATCGACGCGCTCGACGCCTACGCCACGCGGCTGATGGACCTCGTGCGCGACAGCGACGACCCGGCGACGGTCCTGCCCGACACCCTCTGCCTGCTCGGCGACCAGGTCTACGCCGACGAGATCACCCCGCGCACCGAGCGGTGGATCCGCTCGCGCCGCGATCCCGACGCCGAGGACGGGCCGGGTCTGGAGATCGCGGACTTCGGCGAGTACGCGCACCTCTACAGCGAGTCCTGGACCGACCGCGAGCTGCGGTGGCTCCTCTCGACGGTGCCCACCGCGATGATCTTCGACGACCACGACGTCCGCGACGACTGGAACACCTCGCAGACCTGGCGCGAGCAGATGGCGTCGCAGCCGTGGTGGCCACAGCGCATCCGCGCGGGCCTCGCGTCGTACTGGGTGTACCAGCACCTGGGCAACCTCGACCCGGAGACGCGGAACGCCGACCCGCTCTACCGCAAGGTGCTCGAGGCCGACGGCGACGTGTTCGACATGCTCGCCGACTTCGCCGGGCGGGCCGACGCCGAGGTCGGCGAGCCGACGGGCGTGCGCTGGAGCTACCGCTGGGATCTCGGGCGCACGCGGCTGCTCATGGTCGACTCGCGGTGCGCGCGCGTGCTCAACGACGAGAACCGCTTGATGATCAACGACCACTCGTTCACCTGGATCGAGGAGAACGCGACGGCCGCCCCCGGCGAGGACGAGGTCGACCACCTGCTGATCGGGTCCTCGATCCCCTGGCTCATGCCGCCCGCGGTCAGCCACGTGCAGTCGATCGACGAGTGGGCCGCCGCGCGCGGCAGCAAGATCGCCGAGAACGTGCGCCAGGCCGTGGACCTCGAGCACTGGCCGGCGTTCCGCGCCTCGTTCGACCGCCTCGCCGACCTCGTCCGTGGCGTCGCGTCCGGCCCGGCGGCGCCCGCGACGGTCTGCGTGCTCTCCGGCGACGTCCACCACAGCTACGCCGCCGAGGCGCGCTACCCCTCGCCCACGCGGTCGCGGGTCTACCAGCTGACCTGCTCGCCGGTGCGCAACGGCGTGCCCTGGTTCATGGAGTACGTGTTCGCCCTCGGCTGGTGGCGCGGCCTCTCGGGTCCGCTGGGCCGGATCGCCCGGGCGGTCGGGATCGGCGACCCGCCGCTGGACTGGTCGACGATCGGCGGGCCATGGTTCGGCAACGCCGTCTCCACGCTCGAGGTCGACGGGCGCCAGGCGTGCCTGCGCGTCGAGCGCTCGGGCAGCCGCGGGGGCCTCGAGGCCGTCGCGGAGGTCCCGCTGACCTGAGCGGAACCGATCGGCCGGTCGCTGCGTCGAACCCTGTGCGTGTCGCTCCCCGACCGGGAGGCGGCACCGTTCTACGGTGCAGGGTCGAGCACGGGGGGAGGCGAGCGTGCGGTTCGTGCACACCGCCGACTGGCAGCTCGGCATGACGCGGCGCTACCTGGGCGCGCGCCCCGCGAAGGAGGCGGGCGGGCCCACGGGTGAGGCGCAGGCCCGGTTCGCCGGGGCACGGCTCGACGCCGTGCGTGCCCTGGGCCGGATCGCCGACGACGCCGGGGCGGCGTTCGTGCTGGTGTGCGGCGACGTGTTCGAGTCCAACCTCGTCGGTCCCGACGTCGTCGCCCGCGCGTGCGAGGCGCTGGCGTCGTTCCGCACACCCGTGCTGCTGCTGCCCGGCAACCACGACCCGGCCGACGCCGCGTGCGTGCTGCGCCGGCCCGACTTCGCCCGCCGCTGCCCGCCGCACGTCACGGTGCTCGACACGCCGGGGGTGCACGAGGTCGCGCCCGGGGTCGAGGTGGTGGCCGCGCCCTGGCGCTCCAAGCACCCGCTGACCGACCTCGTCGGCGAGCAGCTCGCCGCCCTGTCCCCGGCGCCGCGGGGGACGCTGCGGGTCCTCGCCGGGCACGGCGAGCTCGACGTGCTCGACCCCGACGACGACGAGCCCGCCCGGATCCGCCGTGACGGCGTGCTCGCCGCGCTGCGCGACGGCCGGGTCCACTACGTGGCGCTCGGCGACCGGCACTCGGCGTGGGCCGACGCGGTGGACGACCGCATCCGCCACGCCGGCACGCCGGAGGTCACCGACTTCGACGAGGTCGACCCCGGCCACGTCCTCGTGGTCGACCTCGACGAGCACGCCGCGCGCGTGCGCACCGAGACCGTCGGGCGCTGGCGGTTCGTCCGCCACGACGCCGCGCTGGACACCGACGACGACCTCGACGCGCTCGACGTGTGGCTCGCCGCGCGCCCGGACAAGGAGCGCACGGCGGTGCGGCTGGTGCTGCGCGGGACGCTCTCGCTGCGCCAGCGCACCCGCCTCGACGACCTGCTCGCCGGTCACGGCCACGCGTACGCCTCGGTGGAGGTCCTCGAGCCGCACTCCGACCTCGCCACCGTGCCCGACGACGCCGACCTCGACGCCCTCGACCTGCACGGTTTCGCCGCCGACGCCGCCGCCGAGCTGTTCGCGGCCGCGGCGCCGGAGCAGGGCGACGCCGAGGCCCGCGACGCCCTGCGTCTGCTGCACCGGCTGGTGACGCCGTGAGGCCGTCATGAGACTGCACCGCGTCCGGCTGCGCGACTTCCGCGGCGTGCACGACCGCGAGGTCGTGCTCGCCGAGCACGGGGTCACGGTGCTGCAGGGCGACAACGAGGTGGGCAAGACCTCGACCGTCGCCGCCCTGGACCTGCTCTTCGACGCCGCCGACTCCTCGCGCCGCGCCGACATCCGCCACGCCCAGCCGGCCGGGGTCGACGCCGGCCCCGAGGTCGAGGCCGAGGTGTCCACCGGGCCCTACCGCTTCGTCTACCGCAAGCGCTGGCTGCGCCGGCCCAGCACCGAGCTGGACCTCCTCGAGCCCACCCGCCAGCAGCTCACCGGGGCCGAGGCGCACGCCCGCGTGACGGCCATCCTCGACGAGACCATGGACCGCGTGCTGTGGCGGGCGCTGCGCGTCGAGCAGCACACCGCCGTCGGGCAGGCCGACCTCGGCGGGCAGGACGCGCTCACCCGCGCCCTCGACCGCGCGGCCTCCGGGCCCACCGGTCCGGGCACCGGCGCCGGCCGGCCCGACCCGGCCGCCGACGACGGCCTCGTCGCCCGCGCCGTGGACGAGCTGCGCCGCTACCGCACGCCGAGCGGGCGGGCCACCGGCGAGCTGCGGGCCGCCGAGGTGCGGCGCGCCGAGGCCGAGGCCGAGCACGAGCGCTGCCGGGCGGCGCTCGAGGCCGTGGAGCGCGACGTCGTGGCCCGCGACCGCCTCGACGCCGAGCTCGCCGGGGTCCGGGCGCGGCGGCGGGCGCACGGCGACGAGGTCGCCGCGCTCGAGGACCGCTGGGCCGCGCTGCAGTCGCGGCTGCGCGAGGTCGACGCCGCGCGCGGGCGCGCCGTGCTCGCCCGCGAGCGCGCCACGTCGGCCCGCGAGCGCCGGGAGGCCCGCGACGCCCTGGTCGCCGCGGTCGACGCCGACGCCGCGACCGCCGCCGAGACCGCCGCGGCGCTGGCCGTCCACGAGGCCGAGCACGTGGCCGCCCGCGACGTGCGCGACGCCCGCCGGGCCGCCGACGCCGCTGCGCGTGCCGAGGCCACGGCGGCGCGACGGGCCGCCGACGCCGCGACCCGGGCGGTCGGCGCCGCCCGCGACCGCGCCGAGCTCGCCGACCTGGCCGAGCGGCTGCGGCGCGTCGCCGACGCCGAGGCCGGGCTCGCCGCGGCCGAACGGGTGCTCGCCGGCGCCTCCGTCGACCACGACGCCCTGGCCGAGCTCGAGGACCTCGCCCGCGACCTGCTGCGCGCCGAGGCCGCCCGCGACGCCGCCGCCGCGCGGGTCGAGCTGAGCGCGCCGGGGGCGCTCACCCTGGTCGTCGACGGCGAGGAGCTGACGCTCGCGCCCGGCGAGACGCGCACGCTGCCGGTGGCCGGGTCGCGGGCGCTGTCGGTGCCCGGCGTGCTCGACGTGCGGGTCCGCCCCGGGCTCGACGAGGCCGGGCGCGACGACGCGGTGCGCGAGCGCGCCCGCGAGCTCGCGGAGGCGTGCGAGGACCTCGGCGTCGCCGACCTCGAGGCCGCCCGCGCCGCCCGGCGGGCCGCCGACGACGCTGCCCGCCGGGCCGGGGAGCACCGGTCCGCGCTCGCCCGCGAGCTGGTCGGGCACGCCGACGCCGCGGCGCTGCGAGCCGCCCACGACGCGGTGCGCGACCGGCTCGAGGGCCTCGACGCGGCGGGCGCCGGTGACGACGACCTCGCCGCCCTGCGCGCCGCCGCCGACGCCGCCCGCACGGCCGCGGAGGACGCCGCGGTCCGCGCGGACGAGGCCGACGCCGCGTGCCGGGCGGCCGAGGACGCCGTGCGCGACGCCGACACCAGGGCGGCGGTGCTCGCCGAGCGCGCCGCCGACGCCCGCCACGCCCACGCCCGCCGCGTCGAGGAGCTGCGGGCCGCCCGCGCCGACGAGCCCGACGAGGCGCTCGGCGAGGCCGAGACCGCCCGGCGCGACCGGGCGCGGGACGCCGAGCGCGAGCACGAGGCGCTCGCGGCTGCGCTGGCCGACGACGACCCGGACACGGTCGAGGCGCGCGTCGTCAACGCCCGCGGGGTGGCCGAGCGCCTCGCCGGCGAGGTGGCGCGCCTCGAGCGCGAGCACGCCGAGACCACCGGGCGCCTGCAGGCGGCCGGGCACCAGGGCTGGCACGACCAGCTCGCCGCCGCCGAGGCCGAGCTCGACGCCGCGGGCCGCGAGCACGACGCCGTCACGCGGCGCGCCGCGGCCGCCCGGCGCCTGCACGACGCGCTGACCCGGCACCGCGACCGGGTGCGCCGGTCCTACGTGGCGCCCTTCCGCGCGCAGGTCGAGCGGCTCGCGCGCATCGTGTTCGGCCCGTCGCTGTCGCTGGAGATCGACGAGGAGCTGCGCATCACCCACCGCACGCTCGACGGCACCACGGTCGCGTTCGGGGCGCTCTCCAGCGGCGCGCAGGAGCAGCTCGGGCTGTGCGCACGGCTGGCGTGCGCCGCGCTCGTCGACCCCGCCGACGGGGTGCCGGTGGTCATCGACGACGCGCTGGGCCACACCGACCCGGAGCGCCTCGCCCGCCTCGGTGCGGTGTTCACCGCGGCCACCGCGGCGGCCGGCGCCGCCCAGGTCGTCGTGCTGACCTGCACCCCCGAGCGCTACCACGGCATCGGCGCCGCCACGGTGGTCCCGCTCGCCCCGTCGCGGCGCCCGGCCGAGCGTGGCGCGCCCGTCCGCGACGAGGCGTTGCGGCCCGCCGACGACCTGCCGGCCGCGGCGCCGGGGACCGTGCTCGACCTGCCCCGGGCCCCGCGGGCGGGGTGAGCGTCAGCGCCGGCGCAGGAGCCGGCGCAGCAGAACCCGGCGGCGACGCGGGAGGTCGTTCGCCGGCGGTGCTCCCTCGGCCCGGGCCCGGCTCGGCGGCGTCGCGCGGGGGGAAGCGCAGCCACTGCGCCACCCGACCGGCGAGCGCGGCGACGGTGTCGCGGACCTCGCGCTCGGTCTCCATGTCGCGCACGGTCTCGGGCAGCCGGTCGATCTCGCGGCGCAGGCGCAGCGGGGTCGGCAGCAGGACGTCGGTCGGCAGGCCCTCGCGCTCGAGGTAGGAGCGGACCCACCAGTTCTCGTCCTGCGGACCGTGCAGGCCGCGCAGGGGCCGGCCGGCGCCGGGGAGATCGTCGAACGCGCCCTGCTCCTGTGCCTCCCGGATGCGCTGCTCCACCACGGACTCGTAGCGCATCCAGAACCCCTCGTTCCGCATCGGGTCCGAGGTTAAGGCGAGGCCGCCGGCACCGCGATCGCGGTGATCACGAGCCCGTCGCGCACGATCCAGCGCCCCTCGAAGGACGCGATCGCCACCCCGTCGACGACGGGTCCCGGCACACGGAGCGCGGCGCGGAAGGTGCCGTCGGCGGCGGGGACCAGCTCGGCGTCCTCGAAGCCCAGCCAGCACCGGGTCAGCGGGAACCACGCCTTGTAGACGCTCTCCTTCGCGCTGAACAACAGCTTGTCCCAGCGCACGTCGGGGCGTTCGCGGGCGAGCCGGTCGAGCACGGCGCGCTCCCCCGCGTCGCTCACCGCCTCGAGCACGCCGTCGGGCAGCGCCGTGTGGGGCTCGGCGTCGAGACCGACCGTGCGGACCTCGTCGCGCCAGGCCACGGCCGCCGCTCGGAACCCGGCGCAGTGGGTGATCGCGCCGACGATCCCGTCGGGCCACACCGGCGCCCGCTTCTCGCCCACCGGCACGGCCGCCCCGGGCACCCCGAGCCGGGTCAGTGCCGCCCGCGCGCAGGCCCGGGCGGTGGTGAACTCCGCGCGGCGCGTCGCGACGGCCTGCGCCACCGCAGGCTCCTCCTCGGGCGCGAGCACGGCGGCCGGGTCGTCGGCGGTGGCGGCCACGGTGACGACGGGGGCGGGGAGGACGGCGGCCAGCGCCGGGTCGACGGCGGTCACGAGCGGGCCCACCGGCTGCGCTGCTCGGCCGCCCAGGCGGTGAACGGATCGAGGCCGTCGACGTCGGCGCCGGGCAGGACCTCCCGCAGCGCACCGCGGACGAGGCCGTGGCGCTGCCACTCCTTCGGATAGCCCACCGACACCTCCTCGCAGCGGACCCCGTCCTCGACGGTGGTGCGCGGGATGTGCAGGTGCCCGTAGACCACGGCGGCCGCGTCGTGGCGGACGTGCCAGTCGGCCGTGGCCGTCGTTCCGCACCACAGCGCGAACTCGGGGTGGCGCAGGATGCGCGTCGGCGTCGGGGTCAACGGCCAGTGGTTGACCAGCACCGTCGGCATCCCGGGCGGGCGCTCCGCGAGGCGCGCCCCAGTCGCCGCGACGCGGTCGGCGCACCAGGCCGCGGCGTCCGGGTACGGGTCGCAGGACATGAGGATCTCGTCGGTGGCGACCACCCCGGCCTCGCGGGCGACCTCGAGCGCGGCATCGTTCGACCAGTCGTCGGGGATCGAGGGCGGGCGCACGGAGTAGTCGTAGAGCAGGAACATCGGGCACACCAGCGCCGGGCCGCCGTCGCCCTCCCACACCGGCCACGGGTCCTCGGGGGTGAGCACGCCGAGGTCGCGGCAGGTGGCGACGAGGTGGTCGTAGCGCGCCGGGCCGACGAGGTCGACCTCGTCACCGGGCGGGGTCCACAGCTCGTGGTTGCCGGGCACCCAGATCACCCTGGTGAAGCGCTCGGCGAGGACCTCCAGCGCCCAGGTGGTGGTCGCGACGCGGTCGCCGACGTCGCCGGCGACGATCAGCCAGTCGTCCGGGTGGGTCGGGTGCAGGTCGCGGACCAGGTCCTCGTTCTCGCTGCGGTTGACGTGCAGGTCGCTCGTGGCCAGCAGGCGCGGGCGGCTGCTCATGGGGTCCTCCCTGTCTCCCGGCACGCCACGCTACGGACTCGGTGCGGGCTCCGGCCGCCCATGGTGATCGGTCTCCCGAGCAGCCCTGCCGGCCCGCGGTTTGGCACCATGAAGGCCGTGCCGCCGCGCCACCGCCCGTCGCTGCCGATCCCGGCACGGATCCGGACGGTCATGGCGGAGGGCGACTACGAGCGCGCCGGTCTCCTCGACGGCCTCACCGGCGACGACCGGCGCACCCGGGTGTCGGTGCTCGAGTCGCTGGCCGCCGACGGCGTCGACATCGCGACGATGCGCGACGCGATCGAGCGCGATCGCCTCGGGCTGCTGCTGCTCGAACGGACGCTGCGCCCGGAGGACGGGCACTCGCTCAACGACGTGTGCCGGCTGACGGGCATCGAGGACGACGTCGTCCGGCGCTGGTTCCAGGGCCTCGGGCGCCCGCTGGCACCCGATCCCGACGAGGCGATCTACACCGACGAGGACGTCGAGATCGCCCAGCGCATCCACCGCTACCGCCAGCTGGGCTTCACCGACCAGGAGATGATGCCCGTCGTCCGGGCGATCGGACGCGGCGTGCTCAACATCGCCGACGCCCTCGGCGGGCTGCTCGGCGAGGCCCTGCTGCACGACGAGCCGGAGCCCGAGCTGGCGCTGCGCTACGCCACCGAGGCCCGGCGCATCGTCGAGGACGACTCGCTGCACCTGGTGCACCTCGTCGCCGCGGCGCTCGCCGACCGCATCCGCTCGCACGCGCTGGCCGTCGAGGAGTCCAACGCCGGTCGGCTGCGGGGCGCGCAGGAGGTCACCGTCTGCTTCGCCGACCTCGTGGGCTTCACCGACCTCGGTGAGTCGGTGTCCGCCGTCGAGCTCAGCGAGGTCGCCGAGATGCTCTCGGCGTGCGCCACCGAGGTGTCGGCGTGGCCGGTGCGCCTGGCCAAGGTCATCGGCGACGCCGTGATGCTCGTGTCGCCGGACCCGACGGCGCTGGTCGGCGCGGCCGTGGACCTGCTCGAGACGTGGTCGAGCGCCGACGACGGGCGCCCCGCGCTGCGCGTCGGCGTGGCCACCGGCATCGGGGTCCCGCACGCCGGCGACTGGTTCGGGCCGCCGGTCAACCTCGCCAGCCGCGTCACCGAGACCGCCCGGCCGGGCCAGGTGACGGTCACCGCGGCGGTGCACGACGCCGTCGTGGCCACGGCGCCGGACGACCCGCCGTTCCGGTTCCGCGCGGCGGCCCCCCGCAAGTTCAAGGGCGTGCGCGGCGCGCAGCGCCTCTACCGGGTCCAGCCCCGCCACCCGTCCGGGTCACACCGCAACGCCGCGCGCACCGATCGGGTGGACTGACCCGACTGTTCGTTCCTCGCTAGGCCATTCGGTCTAACTCCCCGCCGAGCGTCGGCACCTGACCCGGACGCCCGATGAGGAGTTCGACGTGGAGACGACGACCAGGAGGCGCCTCGGCGCCGTGCTCGGCGGCATCCTGCTGGCCTGCGTCGCGGGCATGGCCCTGGCCGCGTGGCTGTTGAGCGGTTCCGGTACGGCCGAGGGCGCCTCGACCACGGCGGTCAACTCGACCATCACGCCGACCGACCGCGCGACCGGGCTCTACCCGGGCGCGACGACGACGGCGACCGTCACCGTGAACAACCCGAACGACTACCCCGTCACGGTCGCCTCGATCTCGCCGGGCAGCTCGGACGCCACCAGCGGCAACTGCCCCGCCGGATCCGTGGCGACGGGCGGGCTGACCAACCCTGCGGGAGTGATCGACCCGGTCGCGACGCGCACGTACCAGCTCACCGCGAAGATGATCGCGGACCCGAGCAACACCTGTCAGGACCAGACGTTCGTCCTGCGGCTCACCGCCGGCCTGGCGTCCGCGGCGACCTGAGGCACCGGCATGTCACCCCTCGGCCGCGCCCGGTGGTCCTCGCGCCGCCGGCTGTCGTGGCGGTGGTGGCTCCGTCGCCTGCCGGCGGTCGGGGTCATCGGTGTCGTCGTCGCGGTGCTGCTGGGAGCCGGGCTCGCCTCGGCGGCCTGGCTCTCCAGCGGCGGCGGCACCGCCACCGCCCGCGGGGGCCAGGCGTTGCCCCCGACCACCACGACCGTCGCCGGCGCCGCGATCACGTCGGGGCTCCTCTACCCCGGCTCCAGCGGCGACGTGAAGATCACCGTCAACAACCCGAACTCCTACCCCGTCACGCTCACCTCGGTGACGCCGAACGGCGCGCCGACCGCCTCGGGCGGGACGGGGACGTGCTCGACCACCGGCGTCACGCTGACCGACGGCTCGTCGGGGACCACCATCCCCGCGAGCGGGTCGGCGACGCTGACGCTGAAGGACGCCGCGTCGATGTCGAGCGCGTCGGACACCGGGTGCCAGAACGCGACGTTCACGATCCCGGTCACCGTCGCGATCACGAGCGCATGAGGCGCCCGGTCCTGGCCCTGCTCGTGGCCACGCTGCTCCTCGCCGGCGGCGGCGTGGCGACGGCGGCGTGGCGGACGGAGAACACCGGCACCGCCACCGCGAGGGCCGGCAGCATCGGGACGCCGACCGGGGTCACGATCGGCACGATCACCTGCACCACCAGCGGGCTCACGACCACGGCCACGATCCCGGTGAGCTGGAACGCGGTGTCCGGCGCGACGCAGTACACGGTCGAGGCGGGCCGCGTCCTCAACCTGGTGCAGGCGGAGACCAAGACCGTGAGCGGGACGTCGACGACGTTCACGACCACGGCGTTGCCGGTGAACGTGACCGTGCGGGTGACCGCGAGCGCCGGCAAGTGGACCGGGACGCCCAGCGCGGTGGTGTCGAGACCGGTGGCCTGCTCGCGGTGATGGTGGGCCGGGGCCCGCTCCCCAGCTGCCGATCGGCCCACCACCACGCGGACGGTGCCCCCGGGCACCGGAGGCCAGGACTCCCTGTCCGGCTCGACGCAGAGCGTGCCCGCCGTGTGGTCCTGCACACCAGCGATTTCGCCGGAGTTCACTCGACGAGGTGGTGAGGCCACTCGACCCGGGGGTCGGTGCGGTCACGCCGCCGGTCGGCGTCAGGGCCGCACGGCGTAGCGCAGGCGCTGGACACTCGCGGGGAACTGCTCGCTCCCGACGAGGTCGAGGCGCACGTCGGCGCTGGTGTCCCCGGACCCGAGCAGTGGCCGGCCCGCGCCGAGGAACACCGGGGCCACGAAGAGCTCGACCTCGGTGAGCAGCCCGTCGCGCAGCAGCGAGCGCATCAGCGTCAGGCTGCCCCAGACGATGACGTCGGCGGTCGCGGCGCGGACGTGGGCCGCGGCGTCCGGCACGACCTTCGCCGGGGCGTGGCTCCCCCACGGCGCGGACCCGAGGGTGCGCGAGGCGACGGTGCGGCGCATCGCGTTGACCGTCGCGGCCATCGGCTGGTCGTCGGCGTACGGCCAGAACGCGGCGAACAGCTCGTAGGTGGCGCGGCCCAGGAGGACCTCGCCGAACCCGGGCAGCATCGCGCGGTTGTGCGCCTCGGTGGCGGCGGCGTCGGTGACGGCGGCGAAGATGTCGCCCTCGCCGCCCGGACCGGCGGCGAAGCCGTCCGCGGAGATCCATTGCTGGGCGAGAACGCGCATGCGGCGATGCTACCAGCCAGTCCTAGAGTAGTATCTAGCCATGCTGATCATCGCCGGCCACATCGAGGTCGCCCCGGCCCGCCGCGACGAGGTCGTCGCCGCACTCCAGGACCTGGTAGGCCGCGCGCGGGCCGCACCCGGGTGCCTCGACCTCGCGGTCACGGCCGATCCCCTCGACCCTGCCCGGGTGAACAACCTCGAGCGGTGGGAGTCGTCGGAGCACCTCGACGCCTTCCGGGCCGTCGCGAACGCCCCGGACATCGGTGAGATCGTCGCCGACCACGTGCGGCTCTACGACGTCACCGGCGAACGCTCGCCGTTCGGCTGACCCCCGAACACGAGAAAACCCCAGGTCACGTGCTCCGACCTGGGGTTTCGGCTCCTCCGACTGGACTCGAACCAGTAACCCTTCGGTTAACAGCCGAATGCTCTGCCGATTGAGCTACGGAGGACCGCCGTGCCCGGTACGGCGCGGTGCCGGACGGGAACACGGTACCGCACGGGGCCCGCTCCCCATCCCGACGGGGTGGGGCAGGATGGGCCCACCCACGACGTCGGAGGAGAACACCTGATGATCATCCCGTTCCTGCTGGGTACCGGTGTGGGATACGTCCTGGGGACGCGCGCGGGCCGCGAGCGCTACGAGCAGCTCTCCCGCGCGTACCGCCGCGTCGCCGATCACCCGAGCGTCCAGGGTGCGGCCGGGGTCGCCCGCGCGAAGGCCGGCGAGGCCGTCCAGACGGGCGTGTCGATCGCGAAGGACAAGGTGCAGTCCACGACGTCGTCGGGGGGCTCGTCCTCCGCGGGCGGGTCGCCGAGCGCACCGGGGCGTGCCGCCGGCAACGGGGCGCACTCGTCGGAGCGCTGAGCAGTTACGGGCTGATCTACAGCGCGGCGAGCACCGCGAACACCCGGCGGAAGCCGAACCACGTCGTCCCCGCGTCGTCGGGCGGGTAGGCCGCCCGCAGGCGCGGGGCGAGGTCGGCGCGCAGGCGCTCCCACTCCGCGTCGGTGAGCGCGGCGCGCGCCGGGCGCAGGGTCGTCCCGGCGATCCAGTCGCCGACGGGGTCGTCCCCGGTCAGCGGGTGCACGTAGGTCGTCTCCCAGCAGTCGACCCGCGCGCCGGGACGAGCCGAGGCCAGCAGGCGCGCGTACTCCTCGGGGGTGCCGACGCCGTACGCGGCGAGGCCACCCGGGAGGCGCGGCGCCCACGCGTCCGACGCCAGCAGGTCGCGCGCGATGGTGTGCGACGGCGAGGACTCGTTGCCCGGCACCTGCACCGCGAGCCATCCCCCGGCCGGCAGCGCCGCGGCCCAGCGGGCGAGCAGGTCGCGGTGCTCGGGCACCCAGTGCAGCACCGCGTTGCTCACCACGACGTCGGTCTCCGGGCCGGGCGCGAAGTCGCGGACGTCGGCGAGCTCGGCGTCCACGCCGGCCTCGCGCGCCGCGGCGACCATCTCCTCCGAAGCGTCGGAGGCCCGCACGCGCGCCTCGGGCCACCGCTGCGAGAGCAGCCCCGTCAGGTGCCCGGGCCCGCAGCCGAGGTCGACGACCTCGCGGGGTGCGGTCGCCCCGACGCGCGCGACCAGGTCGAGGAACGGCCGGGCGCGGTGGTCGTCGTGCCGGCGGTAGAGCGCCGGGTCCCACAACAGGGTCACTGCGGAGGTCCCGCGTCCCGCAGCCTCTCGCCCACCCCGGCGGCGACGGCCCGCACCGTCTCCGGGTCGGTGCCCGGGTCGGGGCGCACGTGCAGGACGATCCCTGCGCCCGGCACCCGGCGCTGCACGAACCACGCCCCGCCGCCGTCCTCGCCGCCGAGGTCGTGGTGCTGGCTGTCCTTGACCGCCGCGGTGACCCGCCGGTGCACGGTCTCGGGGAGGCGTCCGGGCTCGCGCAGCGGCACGCGGCGTGGCGCGCGGTCGGCGAGCAGGACGACGCCGCCGGCGAGCTCGTCGACCTCGTCGGCCTCGGTGATCTCGAACGCGCCGCCCGCCCACGTGGCCTTGGTGACGAGGTGCCAGGCGACGCGCCGCGCGCCCTCGCCCGACGCCGCGGGCGGCAGCCAGAGGCCGAGGTCGGTGGCGAGCACGACCGACCCGCGCGGCCCGCGGCCGTCGGCGATCACCCGCTCGCCGTCGTCGAGCGTGCCGGCGAAGCCCTCGGGCACCGGCTCCCGGCCGGTGAGCAGCGCGCGCAGCCGGTCGACGACACCGCTCACAGCGACACCGCGCCCGTCGCCTGGTCGCGCAGCGCCTTCTTGTACTGCTCGAGCGCGACGAGGTCGCCGAACAGCTCGTGGTACTCGTCGGCGTCGGTCACCGGCGACAGCCGCTGGAGCCGCGACTTGATCTCGGCGACCTGCCGCCCGACCAGCGCCTCCTGCAGGCCGGCGAGCATGCCCGAGATGTAGCGGTGGTCGTCGGCCTCGCGGGACTGCAGCGCCTCGACCGCGAGCTCGGAGACCAGGGGTCGGTAGCCGCCGCCGACCTCGGCGGACACGGCCACGAGCCAGCTCTGGCCGGAGAGCCCGCACGCGGTGCCGCCCGCGGCCAGGATGCCGCGGTGCACCGCCAGGTAGGCGGGGTGGCTGAACGCGTCGTCGGGCAGCGTGTCGTACACCGGGCCGGCCAGCGCCGGGGCCTGCAGCGCCGCCTTGAGCACCTCGCGCTGCACCCGCAGGCGGGGGTCGCGGCGGTCGGGCATCTCGGGGCCCTCGGTGCGGGTGGCCTGGACCTGGGCCCGGCGACGGTCGCGACGCGCAGGCGCGTCCACCGGAGCGCCGGCGGTCTCGCGCACGCGCCGCACCACGGTGTTCTCGTCGGGCCACCCCGTCCACCCCGCGAGGCGGCGGGCGTAGCCGTCGCGCAGGTCCTCGCGCCGAATCCGGGCCACGAGCGGGACGGTGCGCTGCAGCGCGGCGGTCTGGCCCTCGACGGAGGCGAGGTCGTGCTCGGCGAGGATGGTGCGGATGGCGAACGCGAACAGCGGCTGGCGGCGGGCGACGAGGTCGCGCACCGCGACGTCGCCGGAGGCCTGGCGCAGCTCGCAGGGGTCCATGCCGTCGGCGGCGGTGGCGATGTAGGTCTGCGCGGCGAACTGCTGGTCGCCCTCGAACGCCTTGATCGCGGCGGCCTGCCCGGCGGCGTCGCCGTCGAAGACGTAGATGACCTCGCCGCGGTCGAACGAGTCGTCCATGAGAAGGCGGCGCAGCACGGCGACGTGGTCGTCGCCGAACGCGGTGCCGCAGCTGGCGACGGCCGTCGGGACGCCCGCGAGGTGCATCGCCATGACGTCGGTGTACCCCTCGACGATGACGGCCTGGCGGCTCTTCGCGATGTCCCGCTTCGCCCGGTCCAGCCCGAACAGCACCTTGGACTTGTGGTAGACGGGCGTCTCGGGGGTGTTGAGGTACTTGGCCTCGATCCTGTCGTCGTCGAACAGCCGCCGCGCGCCGAAGCCGACGACGTCGCCACCGAGGTCGCGGATGGGCCAGAGCAGGCGGCGGTGGAAGCGGTCGATGTACCCGCGGGAGCCGGGGCGCGCGAGGCCGGCCTTCTCCAGCTCGTCGAGGCTGTAGCCCTTGGCCAGCAGGTGCTTGGTCAGCTGGTCCCAGCCCGACGGGGCGAAGCCGCAGCCGAAGTCCTCGGCGGCGGCCTGGTCGAAACCGCGCTCGGCGAGGAACTCCCGCGCGCGCTGGGCCTCGCCCGGCGTCCGCAGCTGCGCGGCGTAGAACGCCGCGGCCTCCTTGTTCGCGGCCAGCAGGCGGGTGCGGGTGCCGCGGTCCTTCTGGACGCTGGACCCGCCGCCCTCGTAGGTCAGCTGGATGCCGACCCGGTCGGCGAGCTTCTCCACCGCCTCGACGAAGCCCAGCTGCTCGATCTTCATGACGAAGTCGATGACGCTGCCGCCCTCGCCGCAGCCGAAGCAGTGGTACGTGCCGTGCGTCGGGCGCACGTTGAACGACGGCGTCTTCTCGTCGTGGAACGGGCAGAGGCCCTTGACCGACCCGGCGCTGGCGCGGCGCAGGGCCACGTACTCGCCGACGACCTCGTCCACCCGGTTGCGGTCGCGCACCTCGGCGATGTCCGCATCCCGGATCCGCCCCGCCATGGGGGCCAGTCTAGGACGCGGCCGCTCCCGCGCCGGGGCGGACCACGAGGACCCCCGGCGCGGCGACGCCCGTCGACACCGGCTGCGTGCACGCGCTCGTCCGACCCGGGACGTGTGCGCGCTCGTCCGTGCCCCGGCACGGACGAGCGCTCACGAGGCGGAGCCGAACGCGGCCCGGTCGACCACCACGCGGTCGATCTCGCCGTCGGCGACGTAGT
This sequence comes from Actinomycetospora sp., assembly GCA_029266415.1. GTDB lineage: Bacteria > Actinomycetota > Actinomycetes > Mycobacteriales > Pseudonocardiaceae > Actinomycetospora. The sequence continues at coordinate 22,464 of JAQSWW010000062.1, forward strand.
GGCCGTCCCCGTCCACGGCGCTGACGTCGAAGGTGAGGCGGTCGCCCTCGGTGGTGAGCGACGCGTACACGTCGACCGTCCCGCCCACCGGCGTCGGGCGGCGGTGCCGGACGCGGATGGCGGCGCCGACGGTGGTCTGGCCGGGGCCGAGGCGCGGCGCGGCCTCGGCCACCGTCGCCGCCTCCAGCCAGGCGATCAGCCGGGGCGTGCCCAGGACCGGGAGGTCGCCGCTGCCCAGGGCGACGGCGGTGTCGTCGTCGGTGACGGTGTGCGTCATCCCGGGGATGGTAGGTCGTCGGCCCGCTCGCGCGCGGCGTCGCGGCGACCGTCGTCGACCGAGCGCGCAGGGCCAGCACCAGGGCAGCCGCCGCGTGATGCGGCGGTAGACCGCGTCGGGCCGGAGCCCGGAGGTGGGTGTCGACGTGGTGCTCCTCGTCGGTGACGTCTCCCCCCGGGGCTCCGGCCGCGGGTCACATGCTCGGCGCGTCGGCGTTGCTGGGGGTCTTCCGTTGCGACGTGATGTCGTCGAAGCGGCGCCTGATGTACTCGCCGCACCGGACCGCGAGCGCCCCGATGGTCGAGGTCGGGTTGACCGCGGCCCCGGTGGTCAGGGCACTGCCGTCGACCACGAAGAGGTTCGGCAGGTCCCAGGTCTGGTTCCACTTGTTGAGCACCGAGTCGTCGGGCGAGTTGCCCATGCGGCAGGTGCCCATGAGGTGCCAGCCCGGCGGCGGGTGCAGCACCCCGGTGTCGTTGGTCTCGACCGCCCCGACCGCCCGCGTGGCGTCGAAGATGCGCTCGATCCCGTACTCCGCGAGCGCGATGTCGTTCGGGTGCAGCGCGTAGTCGACGTGCGCGGCCGGGATGCCGTCGGAGTCGGTGACCTCGGGGTCGAGGGTCACGCGGTTGGTCTCCACGGGCAGGTCCTCGCCGAACATGAAGACCATGAGGTGGTTGGCGAAGTGCCCCTCGAAGAACTCGCGGTGCTTGCGGCCCCACGGCGCGGTGTAGCCGGTGTGGGTGCCCATCGCGGCGTACGAGGGCCCGAAACTGCGGGCCACCTGCATCCCGAAACCGTTGACGAATCCCCGACTGACGTCCGTGTGGTAGAACTCGTGCGAATAGAGCGGGGCGCCGAACGAGCCCTTGAAGCCCTCGACCGGTTCGTCGAACCACGAGTCGCAGAACGCGAACACGTGGTGCATCAGGTACTTGCCGACGATGCCGTTGGCGTTCGCCAGCCCGTTCTCGTGCCCCTTCTGGGCGCTCTGCAGCAGCAGGCGCGGCGAGCCGATACCGTTGGCCGCGAGCACGACGATCTTCGCCCGCACCTCGTGGCGATCGCCCGTGTTGCGGTCGATGTAGACCGCGCCGGTGGCCTTGCCGCCCTCCGCGGTGATGGTCTCGACGCGCGCCATGGTCCGCAGGTCGGCGCCGTCGCGGACGGCGTAGGGCCAGTGCGCGTTGGCCGGCGTCGACAGCGACCCGCGCGGACATCCGGACAAGGCGTTCCCGTCACCGACGTCGGCCTCGCGGTTCTCCCGCGGCTTGGTGATCACGGCGTTGTCCGAGGGCCACCAGTGCCAGCCCAGGTCGCGGGAGGCCCGCGCGTACTTCAGCCCCAGCTTGCCGGGCAGCACCACGGGGTCGCGCTGGGCGTTCTTGCGCGGCGGGTAGGACGGGTCGCCGATGAGCCCCGAGATGCCGTAGACGGCGTCGTTCTCGTCGTAGAACGGCGCCAGGTCCTCGTAGGAGATGGGCCAGTCGATCGTGCCCTCGAGCCCGTGCTCCGTGCCCTTGCGGAAGTCGACCGGCTTGTAGCGCGGCCAGTGCCCCGCGTAGTGCACGGTCGAGCCGCCGACGTTGTTCATCATGTAGGGCGTCGTGACGCCGGTGACCGGATAGTCCTCGGGCAGCTGGCGCACGTTCGGGTCGTAGGCCCACCCGCGCTGCTTCTCGATCTCCCACTCGTCGTGGTAGTGCGGGTGCTCCGGCGGCTTGACCCAGGGGCCCTGCTCCAGGCACACCACCCGCATCCCGGCCGCGGCGAGCTTGAGGGCGACCCCCGCCCCGCCGGGTCCGGCACCGATGATCAGGACGTCGGTCTCCTCGTGGCTGGCCATGGGTCCCTCACTTCGTCCAGGAGAGCTGGGAGAGGTCGACGCGGGTGACCGCGTCGGTCTCGAGGTACGTACCGGGGCCACCGGCGTGGGCGAGCGTCTCCTCGTCCCACGGCTCGAGGGTCTCGAGGTAGCCGTAGGGCAGCGGCGGGCCGTGGTAGTCCTTGCCCGCGGGGACGTTCCGCCGGATCGCGAGGACCACCTCGGGGCGCGAGTAGTAGCCGTAGTAGACGAGCGCGCGCAGCTGCTCGAACAGCCGGTCCTCGTTCTTCTCCAACCGCGCGATCGCGTCGATCCGTTCCTCGAGGTCCCCGGCGACGAACGCCGGACCGAGCGCGTCGAGGCCCGCCTTGAACGCGTCCTCCTCGGCGAACGGGAAGTGCTTGTTGCGGTAGCCGGTCGGGGTGACGTAGCGGCCGACGAACGCGACGATCCCGACCTCGCTCGCCGACGGCCAGTCCGGATGCGGCGGGATGATCGTGTCGGCCGCGGCCAGCAGGATCGCGGTCTGCTGCCCGTCGAACGTGACCGGGCGCTCCAGCCCGCCGAGCCGCGGCCGGCCGGTCTCGAAGAACCCGCCGCCCCAGCCGGGCGGCAGCGTCGTCTCGGGAGCGCCGAACGGTGCCGGCGACTCCCCCAATGCCTGGCTCCCTGGGTTGTCGTCCACGCCTGTCTCCTCTCGGTGTGATCGCCGGCTACAGCGGGGCGCCGGCCCAGTCGGTGGCCGGGCGCAGCGGGTCGAGGTTGATGGCGACGTGCTTGACCTGCGTGTAGCCGTGGACGGCCTCGAGGCCCTCCTCGCGGCCGGTGCCGCTCTGCTTGTGGCCGCCGTGCGGCGTCATCGGGAGCTCGCCGAACCAGTCGTTGATCATCACGCCGCCGACCTGCAGGCGGCGGGCGGTGGAGAGCAGCCGGGTGATGTCGCGCCCGAGCAGCACCGCGAAGAGCCCGTAGATACTGTCGTTGACCTTCTCCACGAGCTCGTCCTCGTCGGACCACCCGATCACCGACGCGACCGGGCCGAAGATCTCCTCCTGCGCGATCCGTGCGGTGTTGACGACGTCGGTGAACACCGTCGGCTCCACGAAGTAGCCGCCCGCGTGCACGCCCTCGGGGCGCCCTCCGCCGTAGTAGAGGGTGGCCTCGGACTTGCCGATCTCGATGTACTCGCGCACCCGGTCGTACTGCCGCTGCGAGACCAGCGGACCCATCTGCGTGCCCTCGGCGAACCCGTCGCCGACCCGGGTCGCGTCCAGGCGCATCGACAGCTTGCGCAGGAACGGCTCCCGGACGTCGCGGTGCACGAACAGCCGGGTGCCGGCGACGCAGACCTGCCCCGTGTGCGAGCAGAAGCCCTGCACCGCGGCCTCGACGGCCTCGTCGAGGTCGGCGTCGGGGAACACGACGGTCGGGCTCTTGCCGCCGAGTTCGAGGTTGACCTGCGCGACGTGGTCGGCGCCGAGCTTGGCGACCTGCTTGCCGGTCTCCGTGGAGCCGGTGAACGTGATACCCGCGACGTCGGGGTGCGCGGCGAGCGCGGCACCCGCCTCCCCTCCGTAGCCGGTGACGACGTTGAACACACCGCCGGGGAAGCCTGCCTCGGCCACCAGCTCGGCGAACTTCAGCGCCGAGAGGGACGTGTCCTCCGCGGGCTTGACCACGCAGGTGTTGCCCAGCGCCAGCGCCGGGGCCACCGACCGCGTGAGGATCAGGAGCGGGTAGTTCCACGGCACGATGTGCGCGGTGACGCCGAGCGGCTCGAGGATCGTGAACGAGAGCTTGTTGCCCGGCACCTCGATCTGGCGGCCGCCGACCTTGTCGGCGAGGCTCGCCCAGTAGTCCAGCCACAGCGGGATGGCGCCGACCAGCTCCTGGGCCTTCGCGAGGTAGTGGCCGGAGTCGAGGGCCTCGAGGCGCGCGAGCTCGTCGGCGTGCTCGGTCACCTTCGCGGCGAGCGCCCGCAGCAGCCCGGCCCGGACGATCGCGTCGGTGAACTGCCACTCGACGGCCACGCGCCGGGCGGCAGCCACCGCCCGGTCGACGTCCGTGGCGTCGCCGCGCGGGACCTGCGCGATCGTCTCGCCGGTGTTCGGGTCGACGGTCGGGAACGTGGCGCGGGACGCGCCGGCCGACCACGCACCGGCGATGAACATCTGCGCGTGCTCGACCCGGCGCGCACTGGTGTCGAGGGTCAGGGACATCGGTGTCACCTCTCGCGTGGGTGATGGGGGTCAGCGGCGGGTGTGCTCGCGCTCGTCGACGACGCGGCGGGCCTTGTGCTCGGCGCGCTCGAGGGTGCCGGCATCGACGGACTCGAAGGTCACGCGGACGCCGAGGAGGGACTGCAGGCCGGCGCCGGTGTCGCGCTCGAACCGCTCGCGCTGCCCGGGCGGCAGCGTGCACTCGGCCCGGACGATCATCTCGTCCATCGAGCCGGTGCGGCGGACGACGATCTGGTGCTCGCCGCCGTAGTCCGCCACGCCCCGCAGGTAGTTGTCGACCTCGGTCGGGTACACGTTCTCGCCGCGGATGTGGATCATGTCGTCGATGCGGCCGTAGACCCCGTCGGGCAGCTTCGGGTAGGTCCGGCCGCAGGGGTTGTCCTCCATCACCCACCGGGTGAGGTCGTTGGAGGCGAGCCGGATCATCGGCTGCGACGTGCGCTCGAGGTGGGTGTAGACCGGTGTGCCCTCGGAGCCGTAGGGCACGGTGCGGAACGAGCCCGGGTCGCACACCTCGTGCCACACGATGTCCTGCCAGAGCAGCATCCCGTCGGGCGTGCCGGCGGTGGCCGACGCCGACATGAACGGCGTCATCTCGGCCATCGTCCCGCAGTCGATCACCGTGGCGCCGAACGCGTCCTCGATGGCCTTGCGCACGGTGGGCACGGATGCGCCGGGCTCGCCGGAGAAGAACATGACCTTCAGCCCGAACTCGCGGGGGTCGATCTTCTCGGACTCGGCGACCTCGGCGAGGCGCAGCGCGTAGGAGGGCGTCGCGTAGAACGCCGCCGGCTGCACCCGCGCGAGCCAGGTGACCGCCCGCGCCGTCATGCCCTGCGCGCCGGCCCCGAACGGCAGGACCCGGCAGCGCAGCCGCTCGGCCGCGGTCATCGCACCCCAGGAACCCAGGTAGAGCGAGAACAGCGCGGCGACGAACACGGTGTCGCCGGGCCGCACGCCCATGCCCCACAGGATGCGGGCCTGGTTGTCGGCGATGACCTCCCAGTCGCGACGGCCGAGGGCGAACGCCGTCGGGGCGCCCGTGGTGCCGCTCGTCCCGTGGATGTGGTGGATCTCGGACTCGTCGCAGCACAGGTAGTCGCCGAACGGCGGGTGGTTCGCCTGGGACTCCCGCATCTCGGCCTTGGCCACGACCGGGACCTGCTCGAAGGCCTCGAAGGAGGTGATGTCGGCGGGCCGCAGCCCGGCCGCGTCCCACTTGGTCCGGTAGAAGCTCGAGGTGGAGTACGCGTACTCCATGACCTCGCGCAGCCGCACGAGCACCGCAGCGTCGCGCTCCTCGGGATCCATCGTCTCGCGCACGGGGAACCAGTAGGGCGAGTCGGGGTCGGGCAGGTAGCTCTGGTCGTAGCGGGCCGGGAAGTGCCACTCCTCCATCGCCGTCACTGCTTCCTCCGCTCGATCTCGGCGTCGTTCCAGGGGGTGAGGGCCTGGTGGTCGGGCACGAAGCCCAGGCCCTTGTCGGCGTCGGGGGACGGCGCGTCGCGGCTCGTCACGACGTCGACGACGGCGGGCGCGTTCTCCAGCGCGCGCCGGATCGCGTCCGGCAGGTCGGCCGGATCGGTGACCCGCTCGCCGTGGGCACCGAGGCTGCGCCCGAGCGCCGCGTAGTCGGAGTCCGCGAGCTCGGTGCCGACGACCAGCCCGTAGTTCTCCTGCTGGTCGTAGCGCTCGATGTTCCACGCGGCGTTGTTGGAGACGATCACGACGATCTTCGCGTCGTGCCGCACGGCGGTGTCGATGTCGGTGGCCGTGATGCCGAAGGCGCCGTCGCCGGTGACGGTCACGACCGGGCGCTCGGGCATCGCCAGCGCCGCCGCGACCGCGAAGGGGGTCCCGACGCCCAGGCACCCGAAGGCACCGGGGTCGAGGTAGCGCGCGCAGCGGGTGATGCCGAGCCGGGCGAAGGAGAGCAGGTCACCCCCGTCGGCGATCATGACCGTCTCGCCGAGGTCGAGCGCCGACCCGTCGAGGGCGTCGAGGGCGGCGAAGATGCGGTTGGGGTGCATGCGGCCGTCGGCGCCGGCGGGCGCCTCCGCCAGCGCCGCCCGGTACTCGGCACTGCGCTTCTCGTGCTTGGCGCGCAGCTCGTCGCGCCAGCTCGTGTCGGGGGTGTGGTCCTCGAGGGCCCGGGCGAGGGCGTCGAGCGCGGCCGCCGGATCGGCGAGGATCTCGACCTCCCCGCGGCGGTTGTCGATCAGCTCGCTCGCGGTGTCGGCGATCCGCACGACGGTCGCGTGCCGGAACACCGCGGGCGAGCCGAACCCGAGCTGGTAGTCCAGCTGGCGACCGACGGTGATCAGCAGGTCGCAGTCGCGCATGACCGCCGAGCGGGCGGAGCCGACGCCGGCGGGGTGGTCGGCGGGGACCAGGCCGCGCGACTCCTGGGTGTCGAGGTACGCCGCGCCGCTGGCGTCGAGGAAGCGGACGAGCGCCGATCGCTGCTGCTCCCCCTCCGCTCCGCGGCGTGTGCCCCCGCCGGTGACCCGCGCTCCCCGCCCGGAGATCACGGCGGGCTTCCGGGCGTGCCGCACCAGGTCGGCCGCGGCCGCGACGTCGTCGGGGTGGGGCTGCGGGCGGCGGCGGGGTTTGACCCGCAGGTGCTCGGCGGTCACCAGCGCCGGCGGGACCTGCTCGCGCAGCACGTCGGTGGGGATCTCGACGTACACCGGGCCCGGCTCGCCGCGGTCGCCGGCGGCGCGCGCCCAGGCCTCGTCGAGCTCGCGGAGCACCTGGTCGGCCACCCGGAGTGTGCGCGACAGCCGGGTGACCGGGGCGAGGATCTCGGTGTGCGGGATGTCCTGCAGCGGGCCCATGTTGGCCTGTGGGCGGGGCGGGCAGCCGCCGAAGACCAGCACGGGAATCCGGCTGATCGAGGCGTTGGCGACGGCGGTGACGGTGTTGGTCACCCCCGGCCCGGCGGTCACGAGCGCCACGGCGGTCTCGCCGGTGAGCTCGGCGTGGGCGTGGGCCATGTGCACCGCCGAGCCCTCGTCGCGCACGTCGACGATGCGCACGCCGAGCCGGGCGAGCTGGTCCCACACCGGCTGGATGTGGCCGCCCTGCAGCCCGAAGACCCGGTCGACGCCGTGGTCGCGGAAGAACCGCGCGACCAGGTCGGCGACGACGACCGGGCCCTGCTCCCCGTCCTGGGCCATCCGGGACCTCCTCCTCGTCGAGTCGTCCGGCGGCGGACCCGTGAGACGCGACACGTGACGGGACCCACGTCGACGGTGCCGCATTCTGAATTCAGAAGTCAAGGACTGGCGGAGACTCTCCGCGAACCGACCAGGCGCTACGCTGGGTGGACGACCAGCCGTGGAGGATCGCCGAGGAGGCCGTCCGTGCCGCTCGCCGCGCCGAGCCCGGAGCGTCCGGTGTGACCGCGCTCCCCCACCCGCCGTCGCGCACCGAGCAGGTCTTCGACGCGATCGTCGACGACATCTGCACCGGTCGGCTGACACCGGGCACCCCGCTGCGCCAGGAGCACCTGGCCGAGCGCTTCGCCGTGTCCCGCCAACCCGTGCAACAGGCGCTGCTGCTCCTGCGCAACCAGGGCCTCGTGCGCGAGTTCGGGCGTCGCGGACTCGAGGTGGCGCCGCTCGACCGCGAGTTCGTCACCCACCTCTACGACCTGCGCGAGCTCCTCGACGGGTACGCCGCGCGGCTCGCCGCCGACCGGCGCAGTGAGGAGTGGCTCGCGGAGGCGGCCGGGATCGTGCACCTCGGCGAGGTCGCCTACTCGGAGCGGGCGTTCGCCCGGATGATCTCGGCCGACGTCGACTTCCACCGGTCGGTGGTCGAGGCGGCCGGCAACCCGCTGCTCACGGAGAGCACGGCGGTGATGTGGCGCAACGTGCAGCGCGTGATGGGCGAGGTGCTCCTGCAGGGCGGCTCGCCGGCCTGGGTGTGGGAGGACCACGCCGCGATCCTCGACGCGATCCGCCGCGGGGACGCCGCCGACGCCGAGGAGCTCGCGCGCCGCCACGCCGCGCACGGCGAGCGGCTGATCCTCGACGCGATGGGCGCGCCGGAGGACTGAGCGTCAGCTCGTCGCGTCGCGGTGCACGCCGAGCAGGTGGCGGTACGTGGCCGCACTCGCCCGGATCATGTCCTGCTCCTGCGCGGAGACCTCCCGGCGCACCTTGCCGGGCACGCCGGCGACGAGGGAGCCCGGCGGGACCACGACGCCCTGGGAGACGACGGCGCCCGCCGCGACGATCGACCCGCGACCGATCGTCGCCCCGTTGAGGATCACCGCGCCCATGCCGATCAGGCAGTCGTCCTCGACCGTGCAGCCGTGGACGACCGCGCGGTGCCCGACGGTGACGCCGTCGCCGATGGAGGCCGGGAAGCCGGGGTCGGCGTGCACGACCGTGCCGTCCTGGACGCTCGTCCCCTCGCCCACCGTCACCGACTCCATGTCGGCGCGCACGACCGTCGTGTACCAGACGCCGGTCTCAGGGCCGATCGTCACGCGCCCCGCGACGACGGCGCCCGGCGCGATCCACGCGCCCGGGTCGATCTGCGGGGTGTGACCGTCGACGGTGATCAGCTGCACGCCCGGCATCCTCGCCGATGCCCGGGGTCCGACGCGAACGGGGAGTTCGTGCGCGTAGAAGCAGCGAACACGGCGTTCGTTGCTACGGGGTGGAGGGGCAGGCAAGCTCCGCCAGGACGGGGTCGCGGGGGATGCGCAGGGCCGTGCGGTCCCAGGCGCCGGTGAGGTTGGCCCAGAAGCGCTCGGGGGTCATCGGCGCGCGGACCGAGGCGTCGAGCTCACGCAGGGCCGGGCACTGCAGGGCCCGGGCGGCCGCGGCGACGTCGCCGGGGCTCGCGGCCCGGTCGTCGGGCGGGGTACCGCCGCCCGCGGCGACGTCCCACGCGGTGGGCAGTGACTTGTCGTGGCCGACCCGGCCGTCCGGGACGATCGACGAGTGGGCGGCCAGCGGGTCGACCAGACCCACGGTGTCCGACACGCGCACGTCGAGCGGGGCGAGGGCGCCGGCCACCCCGAGGTTGAGGAACACCAGCCCGCTGGCCTCGCCGGGGCGCAGCGGGATGAGCTGCCACTCCGGGCCGGCCGGGCCGTCGCCGGGCGCCCGCACCGCGAGCACCGGTCCGTCGGCCCGCGCGACCGCGGCCACGCCCGCGGGCAGGTGGGGGTGGCGGCGGTAGTCGTCGGCGGTGAGCGGGTTCTCGTCGGCCAGCAGCACGGTGTAGAAGCCGCGCTCATCGGCGATGCCGCCCGGCCCGATGCCGTCGTAGGGCGGGCGCAGGACCGCCCCGGCGATCCCCGCCCACACCAGCACGACGGCCAGCGGCACCACGGTCACCCGGCGCAGCGGCAGCGCCATCACGGGCAGGAGCAGGCAGAACACCGCGGGCAGCAGCATCCGGGCGTGCATGAAGTCGCCGCCGACGCGCACGACGTAGAGCACCATCGCCGCGCCCGCCACGAGCGGGGCGAGCGCGACGGCCGCGGTGGCCACGTCGTCCCAGGCGCGGGTACGGCGGGCGTCGGCGTCCGCGGGCCCCTCGGTGCGCCGCCGCCACACCGGCCGGGCGAGCAGCACGGCGGCGAGCGCGAGCGCCAGCGCCGGCACCCCGAGCCAGGACGCCGAGACGAGGTCGCGCAGGTACACCACCCCGCGCTCCCACCGCGGGACGCCGGCCTCCTTGGCCAGCGCGGTCGCGGGCACGAGCAGGCCGTAGTACCCGGCGCGGAACACCTCGTAGGCCAGCGGGAGCACCGCGGCCACGGCGCCGAGTCCGGCCATCCGG
>JAQSWW010000239.1 GCA_029266415.1 Actinomycetospora sp.
GGTGAGCAGTTCGAGGGCGACGCTGGTGCGTTTGCGCTGGCCGCCGGAGAGGGACGCGATGCGCTGGTCGGCCTGGCCGGTGAGGCCGAGCTCGCCGATGACCTCCTCGATGCGCCGGTCCCGCTCCGCCGGGGTGGTGTCCGACGGGAACCGCAGCCGGGCGGCGTAGCCCAGCGCCCGCCGCACGGTGAGCTGCGGGTGCAGGATGTCGTCCTGCGGGACGAGCCCGATGCGCTGGCGCAGCTCGTCGTGGTCGGCGTAGAGGTCGCGGTCGGCGTAGGTGACGGTGCCCTCGTCGGCGGGGCGGAAGCCCGTCAGGGCGCGCAGCAGCGTCGACTTGCCCGCTCCCGACGGTCCGACCACCGCGAGCAGGCTCTTCTCCTCGAGGGCGAAGCCGACGTGGTCGAGCAGCGTGCGGCCCCCCGCCCGCACGACGAGGTCCTGCGCACGGAACGCGACGTCGCCGACGTCCTCCCGCTCGACCAGCGCGAGAGATCCTCCGTGGCTGGCCTCGAGGTGGAACAGCGCGTGCCCGATGCCGACCAGCCGCCCGGGCTGCAACGTCACGTGACGGATCCGCTGCCCGTCGACGTACGTGCCGTTGGGGCTGCCGAGGTCGACGAGCTCCCACCCGCCGGCGCCGTCGGACACCAGCTCGGCGTGGTGGCGCGAGACGAGCAGGTCGGCGACCACGACGTCGTTGTCCTCGGCGCGGCCGATCCGGATGCGGCGCGGCGTCCCGGCCGGCGCTCGGGGCCCGGACGGCGTCGCGGGCGGCAGGCGGTGGACCGCCGAGAGCCGGCCCTGGCGGCTCGGGCCGTCGGAGGCGTCCGGGAGCGCGACGGTGGCGGATGGTGGCGGGGGCGCGGGGCGGCTCGGCCGGGCGGCCGGGGGCACGAGGGGTGCGGCCATGGGCACGGGCGGCGCGCCCGGGTCGGCGGCGACCGCGCGCAGCACCAGCCGGACCTCGGGCCCGCCCTCGCCGAGGCCCAGCACGAGGCGGGGGGTGGCGTCGGGGGAGAGGCGCAGCTGCTGCAGCCGCGCGCCGGCGACGTACACGCCGTTCTGGCTGCGGTCGATCAGCTCCCACCCGGTGGGCAGCGGGCGGAGCTCGACGTGGAGGCGCGACACCAGGGGGTGCACGACCTGGAGGCCGGCGGCCTCGTCACGACCGATGGTGACCGGGCGACCGGCCGGCACGACGACCCGCTGCTCGCCGTGCGTCAGCTCGAGCTGTGGTGCCGTGAGCCGCCGTCCCCGTCCCGCGCCACGACCCACCGAGGGCCGGGGCAGGGGCTCCACCGGATGCACCGACGACCTCCTCGCGCGGCCGGGCGGCGGAGCCCGGCGACGTCACGTCCCTCGGTGCGGACGCCCGAGACGGTGACAGTGTGTGTTCGCGAGAAGGGTCTTGACCAGGAGGTTCGCGATAATCGCGACGCGGTGTCACGCAACGTGCCCGTCCTGACGGCCGGACGGGCACGCCGCGGGTGATCAGGCGCTGCGGGCCACCGCGAACGGGGCCGTGCTGCGGGCGACGCGCGGGGCGGGCGCCGAGAACGGGCGGGTGAGCGGGTCGCGGCGGGCGGCGTCGTTGTCGATGGCCTGCGGGCGTGTCACCTGCACGGCAGCGACCTCGACCAGGCGGCGGTGCACCCGGTCCAGGCGGGCCTGGCGCGCCGCGGTGTCGACGGCCTCGCGGCGGCGCTCCCGGCGCGAGTGGCGGGCCCGGGTCGGCAGGGTGGTGGTGCCGGAGCTGGTCGGGCGGCGGAACATCTCGATCACGTCCCTCGGGGCGACGGGCCGACGTACGGTCACCCTCTCCATCGAGCGCCGCCCGGCGGTTCTTGATGGGCCGTCCGGTGGATACGGCCCCCGAGGCTCAGCCGAACAGGTCGTCGAAGAACCCGTCGCCCTGGCCGGTGCCGTCGGCGCCGCCGTCCCCGCCCTCGCCCGTGTCGCCGAGGCCGGGATCGGTCTCGCCGCCCGTCTCGTCGCCCGACGCCCCGCCGGCCTCGTCGCCCGCCGGTGCCCCCGAGGTGGGCGCCGAGCCCGAGCGCGCGACCTCGACCGTGACGGTGCTGCCGCGGGGGACCGGGGTGCCCGCGCCGGGGCGCAGCCCGACGACCGTGCCCGCCGTGCCGCCCCCGTCGACCTCACGGAACGAGACCTCCAGGCCCACGCCCTCGAGCGTCGTCTCCGCCGTCTCGCGCGAGCGCCCGGTGACGTCGGGGACCTCGAGGGTGGCGCGCCGCTGCCCGACGACGAGCTCGATCGGGCTGCCCGCGGGCAGCAGCGACCCGGGCACCGGGTCCTGCCCGACGACCTGGCCGACCTCGGTGGCGTCGTCGGTGTCCCGCAGGCGGGGCACGGGCGTGAGCACGAGCCCGGCGCCCTCGGCCGCGACGCGCGCCGCCTCGGGGCTGCGCCCGACCAGCAGCGGGACCTGCACGAGCCCGGGGCCGCGGCCGACGCGCAGCGTCACGGCCGACTCCTCCGCGACACGGGCGCCGACGTCGGGCGACACGGCCACGACGCGGTCGATCTGCTCGGGCGGCGAGGCCGTCGGCACGACGATCGGGGCGAGCCCGACGTCGGTGACCGCCCGGACGGCCTCGTCGCGGGACAGCCCGACGAGGCGGGGCACCTCGCTGTCGGAGGGGGCCAGGAGCCACCAGCCGCCGAGGCCGAGCAGCGCGACGACCCCGAGCGCGACCACCAGGAGGCGCCGGCGGGGACGTCCGCGGGGCGCCACGGCCGCGTGCGCGCCGGTGCGCGGCGAGCGGTCGAGCTCCGCCCCGCGCCGGGTGCCCCGCCCGATCGCCGGGTTCAGCCCGGTCGTCGCGGTGACCGGTCCGCCGCCGGGGTCGGTCGGCTCGCCGGTGTCGTCCGGGTCCCCGAGGCGCTCGTGCTCGGCGAGCACCGCCGGCGCGTCGGGCCGCTCGCCGGCGAGCACGCGCAGGAGGTCCGCGCGCATCTCGGCGGCGGTGGCGTAGCGGTTGTCGGGGTTCTTGGCCATCGCCCGGCGGACGACGGCCTCGAGCTCGTCCGGGACGTCGTCGGACGGGGCGAGCGCCGCGATCATCGGCGGGTCCTCGCGTACGTGCTGGTAGACGATCGCCACCGAGCTGTCGCCGCTGAACGGCGGCTCGCCGGTGAGCAGCTCGAAGAGCACGCACCCCGCGGCGTAGACGTCGGCGCGCGCGTCCACCTCCTGCCCGAGCCCCTGCTCGGGGGAGAGGTACTGGGCGGTGCCGATGACCATGTCGCCGGTGAGCCCGGGCCCGGTCTCGGTGAGGGCCCGGGCGATCCCGAAGTCCATCACCTTCACGACGTCGCCCGGCGTGATCATGATGTTGGCCGGCTTGACGTCGCGGTGCACGACGCCGTGCTCGTGGCTGAACCCCAGCGCGCCGCAGACGTCGGCCATCACGGCGCAGGCGCGCGCGGGCGGCATCGGGCCGTGGACACGCAGCAGGTCGCGCAGCGTCGACCCGCTGACGTACTCCATGACGATGAACGGCAGGTCCACGTGCTCGCCGGCCACCTCGCCGGTGTCGTAGACCGCGACGATGCCGGGGTGGTTCAGCGCGGCGACGTTCTGCGCCTCGCGCTCGAAGCGCAGCCGGAACGAGGGGTCGCGGGCGAGGTCCGCGCGCAGCACCTTGATCGCGACCTCACGGCCGAGGCGCACGTCGTGTCCGGCGTGCACGTCGGCCATGCCGCCCCGGCCCAGGGCCGGGCCGAGCTGGTAGCGCCCGGCCACCACGGTCGCCTGCGTCATCCGCTCCTCGCGCCTCCGCTCCGCCCGGGTCCCCCGCCGCCGTCGCCGGTCAGCATCACCCGGACGGGTCCAACGGCGCCGGACCGGGTCGGGAACGGTGCGTCGCCCCTTCGGCGGTCGAGTTCCTCCGTTCGCCGCGCCCGCTGACCGCTGAGCGGCGTCAGCAGTCGCAGCCACAGCTGTTGCAGCAGCCGCCCTCGCAGGAGCAGCAGTCACAGCTGTACGACGAGCAGTCGCAGCAGCTCGCGCAGGGGTTGCTGCGCGGCTGGCCGCTCCACGGACCGGTGATCGGGTCGGCACAGCAGAGCTGCCCGGTGCAGCACAGACCCGCGGCCGCGGCGCACCCGGCGAAGAACCCGCGGGGCGGGCGGACCCGTCCCGGGTCGCCGGGCTGCGGCGGCTGGGCGGTGGGCGGCTGCTCCGTCCGGGCGTGTGTCCGCGTCAGGGCGCGGGCCGTCTCGTGGACCAGGAGGCGGTGGGCCAGGCGCGCGTCGAGGCCTGCGGGGTCGGGGAGCGCGACGCGGGCCAGCGTCGCGGCGAGCGTCGCGACCTGGTGCCGGGCCAGGGCGGTGGTGGCCTCGACGCCCGCCCCGGTGGCGTCGACCGGGTTCCAGCGATCGTGGCGCCGGTCGTCGGCGAGGTCGTCGAGGGCGTCGAGCAGGTGGGCGAGGCGCCCGAACGCGGCGCCGGCGGCGGCCAGCGGGGGTGCGTTGTCCGGGCGCCCGGCGAGCACCGCGGTGTGCGCGAAGGCGGCCGACACCGCGTCGGCGGTGGGGGCCGTCACCTCCTCGAGCGTGGCCCCGCCGTCCGCCTCGACCGCCCGCTGACGCTCGGGCACCGCGAGCAGCGCGGACGGGTCGAAACCGCGGGGCGCGGACGCGCGGGCCCGCTCGCTCCAGCGCGCGGCCACGTGGCGTCCGGCGGCGGCGAGCGGGGCGTGGCGGAAGGCGCCCTGGCGGTCGTCGGCGTGGTCGGCGAGGTGCCCCGCGGCCAGCAGGAGCGCGGCGTGCGCGGCGAGGCGGGCGCCGTCGCCGCTGACCACGGTGGCGGTGCGCAGGCCACGCGCGGGGCAGGGGCCGGCACGACGGTCGGCGCTGATCACCGGGTCCGGGGCCTGGGCGATGGTGAGCACCGAGACGAGCAGCGCGTCGACGTTGGTGGCGGTGCGCGCGACCTGGCCGTGGTCGTCGCGCAGCGCGAGGCAGGTGCCGCACAGGTGCGCCGCCCAGCGGCGGTGCAGCGCGGGGGAGAGGTGGTGACGGCAGGGCCGCACGATGCCGAGCACCGCGCGGAGGCTAGCGGCCCGTGGTGCTGTCGCTCACGACCGCCGTTCGTCGTGACCCGCCCGCGAGGTGCCGCCGGGACGGTGACCAGCTGTGATCAGCCCCGCA
>JAQSWW010000240.1 GCA_029266415.1 Actinomycetospora sp.
CACCGCGTACCGATCATGTAGCGGTAGCCCTCGACGAGGTCGCGGAGCACGGTCGTCACGGGGCTGCCGCCGCGCTCCGCTCCGAGGTCGCGGCGCAGGGCCCGCGCGGGCAGCGAGAGGGCCGCGCCGAGGCCGGCCAGGCACGCGAGCGCGGTGGCCCCGAGCGCCGCAGCCGGCGACTGCGCGGCCACCAGCGCCCCGGCCAGCGTCGGGCCCGCGCCCTGCAGCAGCACCGGGCGCACAACGCCCTCGAGCCCGTTCACCGCGAGCAGCTCGTCGGCGTCGACCATCGCCGGCACGAGCGCCGAGTACGCGGGGAAGAACAGCCCCATCGACAGCCCGATCACCGCGGCGACGACGACGAGCAGCGCGATCGTCAGGGCGCCGAGCGCCGAGAGGCCCGCGACCAGGCCGATCGACACGGCGAGCACCGCCATGACGCCGACGAGAATCCGCTTCTGCGGCACGCGGTCGGCGAGCACGCCCCCGAGCAGCGCGGTCACGATCACGCCGAGCCCGAGCGCGCCGGACACCAGCGACAGCTCCACGGGTCCGCCGCCGAGCTCGACCACCTGCCACACGACGGCGAGCGTCCACAGGCCCTCGGCCAGCACCGACAGCGCGAGCGCCGCGGCCAGTCGGCGGTAGGCGGACCGCCGCAACGGGCGCAGCGCACGCATCTGTCCCGCCCCCTCTCCTCGGGGCGGACGCTAGGACCTCGACCGGGGTGCGGGTCCAGCGAATTGTGCGGCCGCGGCGAGGCGAGTAGACCCACACCCATGCGGGCGCAGCAGTGGATCGCCGAGGTCGGGCCGGAGAACGCCGCGTTCCTGGCGACGCGCAGCCGGACGGCGGTGCTCGCGTCGGAGTACCGGCCGCGCGACCTCGGCGACGGCCTCGTGGGCTACGACGAGCGCTCGCTCGGCGCGGCCCGTGAGCTCTCCGAGGAGGAGGAGGGCGCGATCACCGACGACGGCGACGGCCTGCGTGTGTGGGTCGGCGACGACGCGTTCGAGCTCGTCGAGCAGGGCTGAGTCAGGCCACCGGTGTCGAGGGCACCGGTCGGCGGACCGGGGTGCGCCCCGGGGTGCGCACGACCTGGCGGCGCGCCGCCGGCACGGGGCCGCGACGGGGGGCGACGGGCGGCATCGGGGGGCGCGAGGCCTGCCCGACGGCCTCGACCGGGCGGCCCGCGAGCACGGCGGTGATCACCGCGGCGATCTCCGCGAGGGAGGAGTAGTGGCGCTCGGGCAGCAGCGCCAGCAGGCCGCGGGTGGTCGTGTCCACGCCGTAGAGGTCGCCGGCGGTGAGCACCTGCCAGCGGCGGGCGGGGAAGACCAGGTCGCCGAGCACCGCGGCGAGCACCTCGCGGAGGCCCTCGGGCCCGAGCGGGGCAGGACGGGCGGGTCGAGGGGTCGTCATCGGGTCCTCCCGGCGGGAGCGCCTGGTTGCGCACGACCCTGATACCCCCGAACGTCCGTTCGTCAACCACCGCGTCACCCCCTGCGTGGGTCGTCGCCCGGACAGGGGCTTGCTACCGCCCGGTAACCTCTGTGCCGTGAGCACTCCGAGCGTCCTGGGCACCTGGCGCCGCTTCTCCGGCTCGTGGCCGGGGCGCCTGCTGGTCAGCGCGGCCGTGTGGCTGCGCGCGCCGTACTTCCTCACCGCGGCGCCCGTGATCCGCCGCCTCGAGCCGGGGCGCGCGGAGGTGTCGCTGCGCAACTGGTGGCTCGTGCACAACCACCTCGGCACCGTGCACGCCATCGCGTCCTGCAACCTCGCCGAGTACGCGATGGGCGTGCTCGCCGAGGCCACCGTGCCCTCGACGCACCGCTGGATCCCGCGCGGGATGAGCGTGCAGTACCTCGCGAAGGCCGAGACCGACCTCCTGGCGGTGGCGACCTTCCCCGTGCCGCCGGCCTTCACCGACGAGCGCGAGGACGTCGACGCCGACGTCACCCTCACCGACGCCCACGGCCGCGAGGTCGTCCACGCGACGATCAGCCTGCGGATCTCCCCTCGCCCGGCGCGCACGCCCGTCCCCGCCTGACCCGGAACCAGCGAACGGGCCGTTCGTTGCACGAGAAGCAGCGAACAGCGCGTTCGTTGCAACGGCCACGCGGCCCCCGCCGGCCGTGCCACGATCCGCGGCGAGATGCCCACGCCCACGACGACCTCCGACCAGGTCCACGCGTACCGGTTCGGGCTGCGCCGGCTGCAGTCCGCGCTGGTCCGGCGCCAGGCCGTGCCCGGCACGGACCCGCTGCGCTCGCACACCCGCGCCACGCTCGCCGGGGTGGTGATCGCGGCGCTGGCGCTCGGGGTGGCCGCGGTGTGGGGTCTGCTCGACCGTCCCGCCGACTGGCGCACCGCCGGCGTGGTGCTGACCGAGGGCTCGGGCGCGCTCTACGTCGTCGTGCACGACCCCGACCGGCTGGTCCCGGTGCCCAACCTCGCCTCCGCGCGCCTCGTGCTGGCCGCGCTGGCGGCCGGGGGCGGCCCGGCGGGTGACCCGGAGCCGGTCGAGGTCACCGAGGCCGACGTCGCCGCCGCGCCCCGCGAGCGCGGGGTGGGCATCGTCGACGCGCCGCCGCTGCCGCCGGCCGGGGCGCCGGTGCCGCCGGTGTGGTCGGTGTGCGACACCGGCAGCCCGCAGCCCGGCGCCGCGCGGCCATGGGAGCAGCCGCGCGTGTGGACCACCGTGCTCGCCGGGCCGACGCCCCCCGCGCGCCCCCTCGAGCCGGGGCGCGGGCTGCTGCTGCGCGACCGGTTCGACGGCACCTGGCTGGTCCACGACGGGGTGCGCTCGCGGCTCGACCTGCGCGACCCCGCCGTCGTCGTCGCGTTCGGACTCGCCGGGCAGCTGCCGCGCCCGGTGAGCACCAGCCTGCTCAACACGCTCGCCGAGGGGCCGCCGATCACCGCACCGGTGATCGCCGGGCGCGGCGAGGTCCCGCCGGGCGGGCTGCTGGTCGGCGAGCCGGTCGGCGGGGTCGTGCGCCTCGTCGGACCCGGCACGCCCGACCGCTGGTACGTGGTGCAGCGCGACGGCGTGCAGGAGGTGCCCGAGGTGGTCGCGCGCCTCGTGCGCCTGTCCGACCCCGACCCCGCACGCGCCGGGGCGCCGGTGCCGATCGTGTCGCCGGGCCAGCTGCGGCCCCTGGGCACGGCGCGCGGGATCGGCGTGAGCGCCTACCCCGACCCGGTGCCCCGCGCGGTGCCGATGGCCGACGCGCCGACCACCTGCGCGAGCGCCGACGGGGGCGGCCCGGTGCTGCTCACCGTCGGCACCGCGCCGCCCGCGACCGCGGCCCCGCCGGCGACGCTGGCCCAGGCCGACGGCTCGGGCGACCGGGTGGACGCCGTCGCCGTGCCCGGCGGCGGGGTCACCGTGCGCGCCGTGCCCGTCGGGCGTCCGGACGCGCCGGGCAGCCCCACGGTGATCTCCGGGTCGGGGACGGCGTCGGCGGTGCCCGACCCGGAGACGGCGGCGGCACTGGGCCTCGGCGAGGTCTTCCCGCCCGCGCCGGAGGCCGTGGTCGGCCTGCTGCCGGCCGGACCGGTGCTCTCGGTGGCCGACGCGCTCACCCCGCTGCCCGCGGACGGCTGAGCGTCCTACGGGACCGTCTGACCCTGCTGCCCGGGCGCCGGGGCCGGCGAGACGGTCTCGGTCTCGTCCTCGTCCGTCTCCTCGACCACCGGCGGCGGGACGACCACGGCCGGCGGCCGCCTGGTCGTCGTGGTGGTGGTCGTGGTCGGCGTGGTGGTCGTCTGGCGCACGGTGGTGCTGCGGCGCGTGCGCGGAGCGGTGGCCACCTCGGTCTCGTCGGCGGTGGTGGTGACCTGCGGCGCGATCGGCAGGGGCGGCGGGGGCGGCGCGAGCGTGGCCACCGGCGGAGGCGGGAGCGCCGTGTCCTCCGCGAGCACCGCGTACGCCACGGCCGACCCGGCGATGAGCAGCACCGCCGCGACGGCGGCCACCACGGCGGCGACGCGGCGACGCCGCACGGGGGGCTGGGCGAGCGGCGACGCCCCGGTGGGCTCGAACTCGGGCGCGCGGGCCTGGGTGGCGGGCCCGACGGCCATCGGTCCGGAACTCGCGAGCACGCCCGTCGGCGCGCTCATGAGCACCGGCGACAGGACGGTCTCGGCGTCCATGCCGACCTCGCGGGACACGCCCCGCAGGGCGGCCACGACCTCCTCGGCCGTCGGGCGGTCGGCGGCCTCGTCCGCGGTCATCGCCGTGAGCAGCGCCTCGAGGCCCAGCGGCAGGCCGGGCGGCACGACGGGGCGGCGGTGCAGCCGGGCGACCGCGGCCTCGAGCGCGTTGCCGGGGTACTCGCGGCGCCCGGTGAGGCACTCGATGAGCACGAGGCCCAGCGCGTAGATGTCGACGGCGCCGTCGATGGGCTCGCCGCGGACCTGCTCGGGGCTGAGGTACGACGCGGTGCCGATGACCATGCCGGCCGCTGTCACCGGCGCGGCGTCGTGGACGGCGGCGATGCCGAAGTCCGACAGGTGGGCGCGGCCCTCGGCGTCGAGCAGCACGTTGCCGGGCTTGACGTCGCGGTGCACGACGCCGCGGCGGTGCACGTAGGCGAGCGCGTCGGCCAGGGCGGCGCCCAGCGCGACGACGTCGACGACGGGCAGCGGCCCGGCGCGCACGCGCTGGGCCAGCGTGTCGCCCTCGATGAGCTGCATGACGAAGTAGGCGCGGCCGTCCTCGTCGCCCACGTCGTAGACGGTGACGAGGCCGGGGTGGGAGAGGCCGGCGAGCGTGAGCACCTCGCGGCGGTGGCGGGCCTCCTGGCCCTCCTCGATGTCGCCGATCTTCTCCGCCGGGTCGGCGGGATCGCCGGGCGAGGCGCCGTCGGCCACGGCCGAGCCGGCCGCGTTGAACATCTTGATGGCGACGTCGCGGCCCAGCAGCTCGTCGCGGGCCCGGAACACGTCGGCGGCACCGCCGCGCCCGATGAGGTCGCCGAGGGTGTAGCGGCCGCCGACCGTGGCCGGTGGGCCGGTGTCCGTGCTCATCGCCGGCCCTCCTCCCGGTGCGCGGCTCGGTCCCCGATCATCCCGTACGACCGGGTCCCTCGTCTGCGTGACGTCCCGGGCGGCGCGTCGCCCGAACGGCGGGTTGCCCCCCGGTGACCCGCCGCCCG
>JAQSWW010000063.1 GCA_029266415.1 Actinomycetospora sp.
TCGGTCGGCCGGGACGCGGGGGTGGTCCACCGCGACCCCGCCGACGAGCCGCCGGCGGGACCTGAACGCGATCCCGCCGTCCGGCCGGGTCCACCGGCCGCACCGGCCGCGGTGCCGGCGGCCGCTCCGGCGCCGGCGACTGCGGCGGCTCCGGCACCGGATCCCGCGCGACCGGGTCCGTCCTGCTCGGCCGGGGCACCGGGTCGCTGACCCGGCCCGCCCGGGGGCCGTCCGGGGGGCGGCCCACCGGGGCCTCCCGCCGGGCCACCCGCTGCCGGTCCTCCCGCCGAGGCCGCCGTCGGACCCGCCGCCGTGGCCTCCGGGGAGCCCTGCCCCGGGCCCGAGGAGTGGGCGCCCGGGGCGAACCCGGAGGGCGACGAGGGACCGGACGGCGGGCCGGCCTGCGACCCGGTCGACGAGGGCGGCGCCCCCACCGGCCCCGAGGGCGACGACGCGGCCGGCGCCGACGAGGACGCGGCGGCCGGCTGGCGACGACCCTCCCGCTCACGCCGGCGTCGGCGGACGACGTCGGCGATGAGCAGGGCGGCGGCGAGCACGCTGGCGATCACCGAGCCCCAGGCCCAGGTGGCCACCGAGGTGACCACCGCGAGCACGAGGAGCCCGAAGGCGACCAGCACGCAGAGCAGGACGAGGAGCAGCACGATCGGACCCTTGTCTCAGGGCCACGAGCCCGTGCCGCCCCCGCGGGGACGGCCGGGCCGCGCGGCGGCCGTCAGCTGCCGGCTTCGGCCCGCGAGCCGTAACCGCTGGTCGCGTACCCACCACTGCCGTTGCGGGCGTTGTCCGAGGGCGCGGCGGAGCCACGGCCCTCGAGGTCGCGCAGCTGCGACTCCAGGTAGGTCTTCAGCCGGGTGCGGTACTCGCGCTCGAAGGTGCGCAGCTCGTCGATCTTCTTCTCGAGCCCGCCCTTCTGCTGCTCGATCAGGCTGATCGTCTCGTTGTGCTTGCGCTGGGCGTCGCGCTCGAGGGTCGAGGCCTTGTCACGGGCCTGCCGCTCGAGCGTCTCGGCGCGGGTGCGCGCGTCGTTGAGCATGGTCTCGGCGCGGGTGCGCGCCTCGTTGACCATGCTGTCGGACTTGGTGCGCGCCTCGGAGAGGAGCTGCTCGGACTTGGTGCGCGCGTCGGTGAGCATCCCGTCGGCCTCGGACTTGGCCTCGGCGGTGAGCCGGTCGGCCATCTCCTGGGCCAGGCCCAGGACCTTGGCGGCCTGCACGTGGTGGTCGCCGCCGTTGGCGCCGCCGCCCTGGCCCTGCTCCGAGACCCCGAACGGCGGCGGCACGACGGCCTGCTGCGTCTGGGTCATCGGGGGCTGGGGCTGGGGCTGGGGCGGCATCGGCTGCTGCACGGTGCGCGGGGCGTCCTCGACGGGCCGGCTCGGCGGCGGGGCCGAGACCTGCGTCGTGGGGCCGGAGCCCTGACTCTGCGCGGAGGCCTTGCTGCGCGCGTCGTCGAGGTCGGCGTGCGCCGTCGAGAGCTGCTGCTCGAGCTGCTCGACCTGCTCGCGGAGGTCGTTGTTCTCCTCCAGCAGGCGACCGAGCTCGGCTTCGACGAGGTCGAGGAAGGCGTCCACCTCGTCCTCGTTGTAGCCCCTCTTACCGATCGGCGGCTTGCTGAACGCGACGTTGTGAACGTCGGCGGGGGTCAGCGGCATCGGATCTCCTCAAGCACTCCTCGGCTGCGGAACCCCAGGTACCTCGGGCTCTTCGAGCTCCGCCCAGGAAGGGATCCCGGGCTCGCCGGACCCCGGAGACCCCCCGGGGCACGCTCGGCGCACGGGGAGGGCCATCCGGCGCGCCACAGCACGAGTCGCCCGATCGGCCGCATCACGGGCCGTCGGGACCCCTACCGGACACCCCGCGTCCCCGTCGTGGTCCGCCGGGGCGGAATGCGACACCCGGACGCCGGGCCACCACCGTACGGCCGCCGCGGTGCCGCGTCAGGAGGTCTTGGCGAAGTTCTTCTCGGCGAGCTTGCGCCGGTCGTCGGCCGAGACCTCGACGTTCGGCGGTGAGAGCAGGAACACCCGGTTCGTGACCTTCTCGATGGAGCCGCGCAGGGCGAAGGCGAGGCCGGCCGCGAAGTCGACGAGGCGCTTGGCGCCCACGTCGTCCATCTCGGTCAAGTTGATGATCACCGGAATGCCGTCGCGGTAGCGCTCGCCGATCAGGCGCGCCTCGTTGTAGCTCGTCGGCTGCAGGGACGTGATCTCGGCCGGCGCGCTCACGGGGTCGGGCTCGGGCGCGGCCTTCGGCGTCGCGGGCGCGGCGGACTTCGCGGACGCCGACGGGAGCGAGGACACCGAGGAGGTCGAGGTCGCCGCGGAGGACCCGGCCGACCCCGACGCGCCCGACGCCATGGACCCCGAGGGCCCCGAGGACGAGGTGCTCGACAGCGACGGCGGGGTGCGGGGCGTGGTCGGGCGCACGGAGGTGTGGCTCGGGCCGGTGTTGGCGGCCCAGCTGCGGCCACGGCCGGCGCGCGACACGCTCTCGGTGGCGGGCTCGTCGTCGCGGCGGATCTCGGTGACCTCCGGGTCGCGGGGCCGCGGCGTCCGCCGGTCCCGGGGGTCGTCGTAGCGGTCGTGACGGTCGTCGCGGTCGTCGCTGCCGTACCGCGCGCGCCGGTCGTCGGTGTCCCGCACGTCGCGGGAGTCCCGCGCCTCGTAGCGGTCCTGGCGACCCTCGTAGCGGCTCTCGTACCGGTCGTCGTACCGGTCGTAGCGGTAGCGGTCCGAGGAGTGACGGTCGGCCGGGTGCCGGTCGCGACCGTCGTAGCGGTCGTCGTACCCGTCGTAGGAGTCCAGTTCGTCGGCCGGGACCATGCCGAAGTACGCCTTCACCCGGTGCAGAGTGGTCATGGCCTTCTCCCTGTCCGACGGCGGACCCCCGCACCACGCGGCACGTGAGTCACATCCGTGTCGTTCATTCACACGGAAGGTAGCCACCGGCGGCCGAGCAACGCCGTTCCGACACGCACGACCGTCGACCCGTGTGCGACGGCCGCCTCGAGATCCCCCGACATCCCCGCCGACACCGTCGTCGCGTGCGGGTGCGCGGCGCGCACCCGTGTCGCGACCTCCCACACCGTGGCGAAGGCCTCCTCCGGAGCCATGTCCTGCGGCGCCACCGCCATCACCCCGCCGAGGTGCAGGTGGGCGCAGCCGGCGACCCGGTCCGCCAGGGCGGGCACCTCGTCGACCGGGGCGCCGCCGCGGTCGGGGTCGGCGTCGACGCTGACCTGGAGCAGCACCTCCAGCGGGTCGGCGCGCTCCCCCGCGTCGAGCGCCTTCCCCGCGGCGGACTCCAAGGCGTCGACCAGGCGGGAAGAGTCGACCGAGTCGACGGCGTGCGCCCAGCGCACGAGCGAGCGCGCCTTGTTGCGCTGCAGGCGGCCGACGACGTGCCAGCGCACCGGCGCGTCCGGGCGCAGCGTCGCGAGCTCCGCGGCCTTGGCGGCCCCCTCCTGCTCCTTGTTCTCCCCGAAGGCGGTGAGCCCGAGGTCGGTGAGCAGGGCGACGTCGGTGGCGGGCCAGGTCTTGGTGACCGCGAGCAGGCCCACCTCGGCGGGGTCGCGGTCCGCGGCCCGGGCGGCGTCGGCCACGCGGGCGCGGACCGCGGTGAGCGCCTCGGCCAGCTCGGCCCGGCGCGCGTCGGTGTCGGGCCGGTCGTCCTGCGCCGTCACGGCCGCGCGTACTCCCACCACGTCACCGCGGCGAGACGCCCGGTGGGCTGCGCACGGCGGTGGCTGAACAGCTGGTCGTCCTCGAAGG
Organism: Actinomycetospora sp.; assembly: GCA_029266415.1. GTDB lineage: Bacteria > Actinomycetota > Actinomycetes > Mycobacteriales > Pseudonocardiaceae > Actinomycetospora. Next base: position 3,791 of record JAQSWW010000063.1, read on the forward strand.
TGCACCGGCCGTCGGCGTCGATGCGGGTGAGCCCGAGCCCGGCGAGCTGGCGGCGCAGCCCCGCCCGCAGGTCGAGCCCGGGGGTGCCGACGCGGGTGGTGGACGCGCTGCCGGGCAGCAGGGCCTCCACCTCGTCGCGCATCCCGGCCGGGACCTCGTAGCACTGCCCGCACACCGACGGCCCGAGCAGCGCCTCGACGCGGGCGGGCTCGGCGCCCAGCTCCGTCATGGCCTCGAGCGTGCGGGGCAGGACACCGTCGGCGGCGCCGCGCCGTCCCGCGTGGGCCGCCGCGACGACACCGGCGTACGGGTCGGCCAGCAGGACCGGCACGCAGTCGGCGACGACCACGGCCAGCGCGAGCCGGGGCCGGTCGGTGACCAGCGCGTCCGCGGTGGGCGTCTCCTGCCCGGGGCCCTCGACGACGGCGACGTCGGTGCCGTGCACCTGGTGCATCCACGCGACGCGGTCCGGGCCGAGCCCGATGCCCTCCCCCAGCCGGCGCCGGTTGGCCGCCACGGCCGCGGGGTCGTCGCCGACGTGGTCACCGAGGTTGAACCCGTCGTAGGGCGGCCGTGACCGCCCGCCGGCCCGCGTCGTCAGGACGCGGCGGATCCGGGCGGGCGGGGGTCCCTCGTGCGGGACCCCGGCAGCGGACTCGCCCGAGGCAGCAGCCTGTCCGGCGGTCCGGCTCCGTTCCGCTGCGCGACCCACACCCTCAGCGTCTCATGAACGACGGCACGTCCACGTCGTCGTCGTCCGCGGTGCGGGCCGCGGGCGCCTCCGTGGCCGGCGCCGAGGCCCCCGACCCGTTCTCGGCGGCCGGAGCGGCCGGGGCGGGCGTCGCCCCCGACGGCGGGGTCGGGGTCGACGGGCGCTCCACCGAGGCCCGGTCCACTGCGGGGGCCTGGGGCACGGTCGGGGCCGCCGAGACCGCGGGCGTCGGACCGCCCACGTTCGCGGTGCCGTTGCCGGAGCCGCCGGGACGGTGGACCTGCCCGGCCTGGGCCGCGACCGTCGAGGTCGCCGACGACGCCGACGACGCCGACGACGTCGAGGCCAGGGCCTGGGGCTCCAGCTTCTTGTGGGTCGGCGAGCCGGAGTCGAAGCCCGCGGCGATGACGGTCACGCGGACCTCGTCGCCCAGCGAGTCGTCGATGACCGTCCCGAAGATGATGTTGGCCTCGGGGTGCGCGGCCTCCTGGACCAGCGACGCCGACTCGTTGATCTCGAACAGGCCGAGGTCCGAGCCGCCGGCGATCGAGAGCAGCACGCCGTAGGCGCCGTCCATGCTCGCTTCGAGCAGCGGCGAGTTGATGGCCTTGCCCGCCGCCTCGACCGCGCGGTTCTCGCCGCGGGCCGCGCCGATGCCCATCAGCGCGCTGCCCGCCCCGGACATGACGCTCTTGACGTCGGCGAAGTCGAGGTTGATCAGGCCGGGCGTGGTGATGAGGTCGGTGATGCCCTGGACACCGGAGAGCAGGACCTCGTCGGCGCTGCGGAAGGCGTCCATCAGGCTCAGGCCCACGTCGCCCAGCTGCAGCAGGCGGTCGTTGGGGATGACGATGAGCGTGTCGCACTCGTTGCGCAGCTCGGTGATGCCGTTCTCGGCCTGCGTCGCGCGGCGCTTGCCCTCGAAGTTGAACGGGCGGGTGACCACGCCGATGGTCAGGGCGCCGAGCTTGCGGGCGATGCTCGCGACCACCGGTGCGCCGCCGGTGCCCGTGCCGCCCCCCTCGCCGGCGGTCACGAAGACCATGTCGGCCCCCTTGAGGACCTCCTCGATCTCCTCGCGGTGGTCCTCGGCCGCGCGGCGGCCCACGTCGGGCGCCGCGCCGGCGCCGAGGCCGCGGGTGAGCTCGCGGCCGACGTCGAGCTTCACGTCGGCGTCGGACATGAGCAGGGCCTGGGCGTCGGTGTTCACCGCGATGAACTCGACGCCCTTGAGGCCGACCTCGATCATGCGGTTGACGGCGTTGACGCCGCCGCCACCGATGCCGACCACCTTGATCACGGCGAGGTAGTTGTGCGGGGGCGTCATGGATCCGCCTTTCGAGCTGGGGCTGGCGACGGTCGTCGTCCGGGTCCGGCGTGTCGCAACCCTCGACCTCACGTAGAGGTCTACGTTGAGCCGATCAATTGCGCGACGTGCGCACGGTAGGCAGGCGCGGTGCGGCATTTCCACGAGGCGCGCCGGGCGTGTCCCGACCTCACGGCACCCACTCGGCGGACGGTCGTCACGCAGGCGCCGACCCTCGAGCAGCACTCGAGGGTCGGGCCCCCCGCGTTCTGAGCGACGGTGTCGGCGGGGCGCGCGGGTCAGCGCACGACGGCCAGGTCCGGGGTCGAGACGTCGTAGACCGAGCCCGGGCGGGTGAGCAGCGCGGCGAGCACGGCCGCCTTGCGCTCGTTGTCGGTGTCGGCGCCCCAGCGCACCTCGCGGTTGCCCGAGAGCACGAACGAGACGCCGAAGCGCCCGTTCGCCCGCACCTCCAGGACCTCGGCGCGCAGCGTGGCGGGCAGGGCGACGGCGACGTCCGCGGCGGCGCGGGTGCCCGCCTCGTCGGGGGACGGGAGCACGCCCGGCGGGAGGGTCAGCGTCGGGACCCCCGCCGGGCGCTCGGGCAGCGTCCGGTAGCCGAAGCCGGTGGCGTCGACGAGCAGGACGCCGCCCGGGACCGGCGCGGCGAGCACCGGTTCGCGCTCGGCCACCGTCACCACCAGGGTGCCGGGCCAGCCGCGGGACACGGCCACGGCGGCGATGCGCGGCAGTGTCCGCACCCGCTCGACCACCTCGTCGCCGTCGAGCCAGAGCAGCGAGGTGCCCGGACCGACCGCGGCGGCGGCGCGGATCGGCTCGACCTGGTCGGGGGCCGCCCCGACGACCTGCACGTCGCGCACGTCGAGCAGCGGCGAGAACACCGTGACCCACACGAGGGCCGCAAGCACGAGGATGCCGACCGCGAGCCCGATCCAGAGGCCCCGGCGACGGCGCCCCGGGTCCGCGGGCGCCGTCCGGGCGGTGCGCCGCGCCCGGCCCGGCGAGCCCGCGGCGGCGCCCTCCGGACGTGCGCCCGCGCCACCGGTGGGACGCCCGCGCTCCGGCCGCCCGGCCCGCTCGGACGGCGCGCGGCCCGCCCGTCCCGACCGGCCTGCCCGTGCCGGGCGTCCGGTGGAACGGGCGGGGCCGGTCACCGCGGGTCGGTCCCCACGGCACCGGGGCCGTCGGGCCCGGCCAGGTGGTCGAGCTCCGCTGCGCTCCGTCTCCCGTGGTGCGCGGCGTGCTCGGTGCGGCGCTCGAGCTCGGAGAGCACCTCGGGGCCCAGCACGGTGATGTCGCCCGCCCCCATCGTCACGACGAGGTCGCCGGGACGCGCGAGGTCGGCGAGCAGCGCCGGGACCTGGCCCCACGAGGGCTCGTAGTGCACGTGCTCGGCGGGCAGGGTCAGCTGGCGGGCGATGAGGTCGCCGTTCACGCCGGGCTCGGGCTGCTCGCGGGCGCCGTAGACGTCGAGCACCACGACCTCGTCGGCCAGCGAGAGCGCGGCGCCGAACTCGGCGGCGAAGTCGCGCGTGCGCGAGTACAGGTGCGGCTGGAACGCCACGATGAGCCGTCCCGACTCCCCCAGCACGGGGCGGGCGGCGCGCAGCTGGGCGGCGACCTTGGTGGGCGCGTGCGCGTAGTCGTCGTAGACGCGCACGCCGGCGGCCGTGCCGCGGTACTCGAAGCGCCGGCGCACCCCGTCGAACCCCGCGAGCCCGGCGAGCAGCCCGTCCAGCGGGGCGCCGAGGTCGAGGCCCGCGAGCAGGGCCGCGCAGGCGTTGAGGGCCTGGTGCTCGCCGGGCACCGCGAGGCGCAGCTCGATCTCCCGGCCGGCGACCTGCAGGCGCAGCACGCCGACCGAGCCCTCGGCGCGGTAGTCGAGCACGCGCGCGTCCTCGGGGCCCTCGGCGGCGCGGCCGTAGCGGCGCACGCGGACCCCGGCCCGCTCGGCCCGGTCGCCCAGCGCGGCGGCGCCGAGGTCGTCGGCGCAGACCACGAGCGCCCCGCCGGCCTCGATGCGGGCGGCGAACGCGTCGAACACCGCCACGTAGGCCTCGACCGTCCCGTGGTGGTCGAGGTGGTCGGGCTCGATGTTGGTCACGATCGCCACGGCCGGCGAGTAGGCGAGGAACGAGCCGTCGCTCTCGTCGGCCTCGGCGACGAAGACGTCGCCGACCCCGTGGTGGGCGCTCGACCCCGAGGCCAGCAGGTCGCCCCCGATCATGAACGACGGGTCGCCGCCGCAGGCCTGCAGGGCCACGACCAGCATCGAGGTGGTCGAGGTCTTGCCCGCGCTGCCCGACACGCACGCGGCGCGGTGGTCGGCCATGAGCTCGGCGAGCACGGCCGACCGGTGCAGCACCGGGATGCCACGGGCTGCCGCCTCGAGCAGCTCGGGGTTGTCCGGGTCGGCCTGGTGCACGGCCTTGGTGGTGACGAGGCAGGTCGGCCCGCCCGGCAGCAGGTCGAGGTTGTGGGCGTCGTGGCCGACGGCGACCTCGGCGCCCAGGGTCCGCAGCGCGAGGACAGCGCGCGAGTCCTTGGCGTCGGAGCCGGAGACCATCGCCCCGCGCGCGAGCAGGATGCGGGCGATCCCGCTCATCGCCGCGCCGCCGGCCCCGATGAAGTGCACGCGCGACAGCAGCCGCGGCAGCGGCGGCACGCCGGCGTCGGTCCCGGTGTCGATGGTCCGGCTCCGCTGCGCTTCGCGTCCCGCCTGCTCCTCGGTCTGCTGTGTCATCCCGCGTCCCTCCCCGTCACGCCGGCCCGGCGCTCGCCCCGGTGCACCGCCGCCAGCACCGTCCGCGCCAGTGTCTCGTCCGCCCCCGCGTGCCCCGAACGCCGGGCCGCCGCGGCCGTGGCGGCCAGCCGTCCGGTGTCGGCGACGAGGTCGGTGACCAACGACGCCACCCGCTCGCCGGTGAGGTCGGCTTCGTGGACGAGCATCCCGCCGCCGGCGTCGACGACCGGGCGGGCGTTGAGCTCCTGCTCGCCGTTGCCGTGCGGCAGCGGCACGTACACCGCGGGCAGCCCGACGGTGGAGACCTCGGCGACGGTCATCGCGCCGGCGCGGCACAGGGCGACGTCGGCCGCGGCGTACGCGAGATCCATGCGCTCGAGGTAGGGCACGGGCACGTAGCTCGGGGCCTCGACGGTCGGCGCGTTCTTCGGGCCGTGGGCGTGGAGCACCCACACCCCGGCCGCCGTGAGCGCCGGGACGGCGGCGGAGACGGCCTCGTTGAGCGAGCGCGCGCCCTGCGAGCCGCCGAACACCAGCAGCACGGGGGCCTGCGGGTCGAGCCCGAAGTGCTCGCGGGCCTCCGCCCGCAGCCCGGCGCGGTCGAGCTCGGTGATCTGGCGGCGCAACGGGATCCCGATGACCTCGGCCCCGCGGAGCCCGCTGCCCGGCACCGCGGCGAGGACGTCGCCGGCGAAGCGGGCGCCGACCTTGTTGGCCACACCCGCCCGGGCGTTGGCCTCGTGGACGACGATCGGCAGGCGCAGCGACGCGGCGGCCAGGTAGGCGGGCAGCGCCACGTAGCCGCCGAACCCGACCACCACGTCGGCGCCGACGTCGCGCAGCACCGTCCGCGTGCGGTGCACCGAGCGCACCACCCGGTAGGGCAGCTTCGCGAGGTCGAGGTTCGGCTTGCGCGGCAGCGGCACCGGCGGGATCAGCTCGAGCGGGTAGCCGCGGGCCGGGATGAGGCGGGTGTCGAGGCCCCGCTCGGTGCCCAGCGCGGTGACCCGGGCGTCCGGTCGCAGCCGGCGCACCGCGTCGGCGGTGGCCAGGGCGGGCTCGACGTGACCGGCACTACCGCCGCCGGCCACCACCACCGAGGGCGTGTCGTCGGTCATGCCCCCATCCTCCGGGGGCTCACCGGCCGCGTCCCCGGGGGGTGGGGCGGTCGGTCCGGACGGGGCGGTCCGTCGCCGCCGCGCGCGGCAGGGACGGCTCGGGCAGGCGCAGGATCCGGGCGAGACGGCCCTGCCCGTGGGCGCGCAGCGCGGCGGCGGCGTCGGGCTCGTGGCGCGCGAAGTTGGCCAGCAGGCCGCCGGACAGCAGCGCGAGCGCCAGCGACGTGCCACCCGAGGACACCAGCGGCAGCGGGATGCCGGTGACGGGCAGCAGGCCGACGACGTAGCCGATGTTGATGCAGGCCTGCGCGACCAGCCACACCGTCAGCGTGGCCGCGACGACCCGCATCCAGGGGTCGGCGCTGCGCGCGGCGATGCGCAGGCCGACGTAGGCCAGCGTCGCGAACAGCGCGATCACCGCGCCCGCCCCGACGAACCCCAGCTCCTCGCCGATGATCGCGAAGATGAAGTCGTTGTCGGCGTTGGGCAGGTAGTCCCACTTCGCGCGGCCCTGGCCCAGGCCCGCGCCGAACAGCCCGCCGTCAGCGAGCGAGTACAGCGCCTGACGCGCCTGGTAGGCGGGGCCGAGGGGGTCGGCCGTGTCGGGGTTGAGGAACGCGGTGATGCGGCTCTGGCGGTAGGTGGCGACGACGCCGAGCACCACCGAGGCCACGACGCCGCTGGACACGATGAACGCCATGAGCCCCAGCGGCGCGCACGCGAACCACAAGAGGGCGAACACGATGATCATCAGCGAGATCGTGGTGCCGAGGTCGGGCTGGAGGAGCACCAGCACCAGCACCAGCAGCGACACCGGCAGCAGCGGCAGGAGCGCGGCGCGCCAGGTCCGCGGGTGGGGGCGGTGGCGCACCAGGACGTGCGCGCCCCACAGTGCGAGCGCGATCTTGGTGAGCTCGGAGGGCTGCAGCGAGAGCCCACCGACGCGGAACCAGCTGCGCGAGCCGTTGATCGTCGCGCCCAGGCCGGGGACCAGCACGAGCGCGAGCAGCACCAGGCAGCCCGCCAGCAGCCAGGGACTCGCGGCGCGCAGGTTGCGCGGCGGGATCCTCAGGCCGAGCCAGAACAGCACGAGCCCGATCACCGCGAACACGGCCTGGCGGGCGAACACCCCGTAGGACGACCCGCCCGCGGCGTACGCCGACACCGCCGACGCCGAGAGCACCATGACCAGCCCGAGGGCGGTGAGCAGCCCGAACACCGCCAGCACGAGGTGCAGCGAGGTCAGCGGGCGCTCGAGCCACTGGTGCAGCGCCCCGCGCAGCGAGGACACCACTCCCGGACGGCCCGAGCGGGCGGGGCGACGGCCCCGGTCCCGCGCGGGCGCGCTCACGTCGCGCCGTCCGACGCGCCGTCGGTCGTCCGGGGATCGGGCCTCGATGGTCCGGCTCCCCTATCGGCGTGCTCCCTCGTCTGCTCCGCGTCCGAAGGCGAGACCGCCCCGTGCGGCCCGACGCCTCCGGCCACGACGCGCGCCGCCGCGGCGAAGGCGTCACCGCGCGCGGCGTAGTCGCGGAACATGTCCATCGACGCCGCGGCCGGGGCGAGCAGCACGGTGTCGCCCGCGTGTGCCAGCGTCGCGGCCGCCCGGGCCGCGCGCAGCATGCCGTCATCGGTGTCCGTGTCGCCCACGGCCCCATCGTCGCCCCCGCCCACGTCGAGGACGGGGACCTCGGGGGCGTGTCGCGCGAGGGCCTCGCGCACGCGGTCGCGGTCGCGGCCCAGGACGACGGCGCCGGCGAGGCGCTCGCGGTGCTCGACGACGAGCTCGCCGACGTCGGCGCCCTTGAGCAGCCCGCCGGCCACCCAGACCACGCGCGGGTGCGCGGCGAGCGACGCGGCGGCGGCGTGCGGGTTGGTGGCCTTGGAGTCGTCGACCCAGCGCACCCCGCCCGCCTCGGCGACGACGGCCCCGCGGTGCGCGCCCGGGGCCACCGCGCGCAGCCCGACGGCCACCGCTTCGGGCGCGACCCCGTGCGCCCGGGCCAGCGCCGCGGCGGCCAGCGCGTTCGCCTCCCCCGGCGGGCCGGGCGGGGCGACGTCGGTGACCGCGGCGAGCGGGACGCCCTCGGCGAAGGCCCGGTCGACCAGGTGCCCGTCGACGATCCCGAGCTGCCCGGGCTCCGGCTCCCCGCGGGTGAAGCCGACGTGCCGCGGGGCGGGCGCGGCGATGAGCAGCGCGGCGGCCTCGCGGTCGTCGAGGCCCGCGACCGCCACGTCGCCGCGGAGCACCCGGGCCTTCGCCGCGCCGTAGGCGGCCATCGAGCCGTGCCAGTCGAGGTGGTCCTCGGCGAGGTTGAGCACCGCCCCCGCGAAGGGGCGCACCGACGGCGACCACTCCAGCTGGAAGCTCGAGAGCTCGACCGCGAGCACCCGGTGCCCGGCGCGCAGGGCGTCCACGATCGGCAGGCCGATGTTGCCGCAGGCGACCGTGTCCTCCCCCGCCGCGCGCAGGATCGCCTCGAGCATGGTCGTCGTCGTGGTCTTGCCGTTCGTCCCGGTGACCGCGAGCCAGCGCGGCGGTCCGTCCGGGCACACCGCCGGGTCGTCGCCCAGCCACCACGCGAGCTCGGGCTCGCCGACCATCGGCACGCCGGCCTCGCGGGCGGCCACCGCGAGCGGGGCGTCGGTGCGGAAGCCCGGGCTGGTGACGACGAGGTCGGCACCGTCGGGCAGCGCCGCCAGCTCCCGGGTGCGGGCGACGGGCCGGTCGCCGAGCGCACTGTCGGTGCTGAGCTGGGCCTGGTCGCCGTCGGCGACCGTCACCCGCGCGCCGAGGTGGAGCAGCACGTCGACGACGGAGAGCCCGGTGCGCCGGGCCCCGGCGACGAGCACGTGGCGGCCGGACCAGCTCATCCGCCCGACGCCGCCAGCCACTCGCTGTAGAACAGTCCCAGCCCGAGCGCGCAGCAGATCGCCGCGAGCAGCCAGAACCGGATGATCACCGTGGTCTCGGCCCAGCCGGCGAGCTCGAAGTGGTGGTGGAACGGGGCCATGCGGAACGGTCGCCGTCGCGTGGTCCGGAAGACCGCGACCTGCAGCACCACCGACAGGGCCTCGACGACGAACACGCCGCCGAGCACCACGAGCAGCAGCTCGGTGCGGGTGACCATGCTGAGCCCGGCGAAGAGCCCGCCGAGCGCGAGCGACCCGGTGTCGCCCATGAAGATCCTCGCCGGGGCGGCGTTCCACCACAGGAACCCGATGCACGCGCCCATCGCCGCCGCGGCCACGAGCGTCACGTCGAGGGGGTCGCGGACCTGGTAGCAGCCCGCCTCGATCTGCACGCCGCAGGCGTTGCGGAACTGCCAGAACGAGACGATGAGGTAGGTCGCCAGCACCATCGCCGACGTGCCCGCCGCGAGGCCGTCGAGCCCGTCGGTGAGGTTGACCGCGTTCGACCAGGCCGTCACCACGAGGTAGCAGAAGACGACGAACCCGACCGCGCCGAGACTGACCACCGCGATGTCGCGGACGAACGACAGGTTGGGCGAGGCCGGCGTCAGCCCCTGTTCGTCGGGGAACTGCAGCGCGAGCACGCCGAAGAGCACGGCGGTGACGAACTGGCCGACCAGTTTCGCGGTCTTGTTCAGCCCCAGGTTGCGCTGCCGTCGGATCTTGATGAAGTCGTCGAGGAAGCCGACGACCCCCAGCGACGTCATCAGCAGCAGCACCAGCAGGCCGGACGCGGAGATCGCGACGTCGCCGACGAGGTGGGCGACGAGGTAGCCGGCCCACACCGCGGTGAGGATCGCGACCCCGCCCATGGTGGGCGTACCCCGCTTGCCGCGGTGGCTCTGCGGCCCCTCCTCGCGGATCTCCTGGCCGAACCCCTGCTTGATGAACAGCCGGATCACGTACGGGGTCAGGAGGATCGACACGGCCAGCGCGACGCCGGCCGCGACCAGCACGCCCCTCATCGGGCTCCTCCCCCGTCGACGGTCCGGCTCCGCTCCGCTGCGCCGCCCGCGTGGACCAGCGTCTCCGCCACCCGCTCCAGCCCGGCCGCCCGCGACGCCTTGATCAGCACGACGTCCCCGGGCCCGACACCCTCGGCCACCGCGACGGCGGCCGCCGCGGCGTCGGGCACGAGCTGGGCGTCGACGCCGGCCTGCGCCGCCGCCTCGTGCATCCGCGCCACGGCGTCGTCGTCACCCACCACGACGAGCCGGTCGACGCCGGTGCGCGCGACCTCCCGCCCGATGTCGGTGTGCGCCGCCGCGGCGTCGTCGCCGAGCTCGGCCATGACGCCCAGGACCGCGGTGTGCCGCCCGCCCATCGCGCCCAGCGTGGCGAGCGCGGCGCGCATCGACTCGGGGTTGGCGTTGTAGGCGTCGTTGAGCACCCGGACGCCGTCGGGGCGCTCGGTGAGCTCCATGCGCCAGCGCGAGCGCGGGGTGGCGGAGCCCAGGCGGGCGGCGACCGTGGCGACGTCGAGGCCCGCCTCGAGCGCGACCGCCGCGGCGGCGAGGGCGTTGTCGACGTGGTGCGCGCCGTGCAGCCCGAGCGTCACCGGGGCCTCGCCGACCGGCGTGACCAGGCGGAACGTCGCACGCCCGGCGCCGTCGAGCACGACGTCGTCCGCGCGCACCTGCGCCTGCGGCGCCCGCCCCGCGTGCACCACGCGGGCGTCGGTGCGCAGCGCCATCGCGGCGACCACGGGGTCGTCGGCGCCGAGGACGGCCACCCCGGTCGCGGGCAGCGCCTCCACCAGCTCGCCCTTGGCCTGCGCGATCGCCTCGCGGGACCCGAACTCGCCGAGGTGCGCCGAGCCGACGTTGAGCACCACGCCGACGCGCGGCGGGGCGACGCGGCACAGCGCGGCGATGTGACCGGGCCCGCGGGCGGAGAGCTCGAGGACGAGGTGGCGCGTCGTGCGCGTGGCGCGCAGCGCGGTCCACGGGTGGCCCAGCTCGTTGTTGAACGACCCGGGCGGCGCGACGGTCTCCCCCAGGCCCTCGAGCAGGTGCGCGGTGAGGTCCTTGGTCGACGTCTTGCCCGACGAGCCCGTGATGCCGACGACGAGCAGCCCGTCCGCGACGAGGGTGTCGACGACGTGCCGGGCGAGGACGGCCAGCGCGGCGAGGACCCCGGCGCCGGCGCCCTCGCTGTCGGCGGCGAGGACGTAGGAGCTGGACACGGCCTGCACCGGCGGGACGATCACGGCCGGCGCGTCGACCTCGCGGGCCGCCAGCACCCCGGCCGCGCCGGAGGCCATCGCGGCGGCGACGAAGTCGTGCCCGTCGACGCGCTCGCCGGGCATGGCGACGAACAGGCCGCCCGGGGTGACCGCGCGGCTGTCGAACTCGACGGAGCCGGTGACGCGTTCGTCGCCCGTGGCGCCGTGCAGCCGGCCGCCGGTGAGGCGGGCGAGGTCGGCGAGCGTCAGGTCGATCACGCGGGACCGCCCTGGATGGCCCGCTCGAGCTCGTCGACGTCGGAGAACGGGAGCGTGCGGTCGCCGACCTGCTGGCCGGTCTCGTGGCCCTTGCCGGCCACGACGACGACGTCGCCGGGGCGTGCGGCGGCCACGGCGGCGGCGATCGCGGCGCGGCGATCGCCGATCTCGCTGATCTCGGAGCCGGCGGTGGCCTGCCGGGCGCCCGCCAGCACCTCCGCACGGATCGCGGCCGGGTCCTCGGTGCGCGGGTTGTCGTCGGTCACCCACAGGTGGTCCGACAGCTGGGCGGCCAGGCGGCCCATCACCGGGCGTTTGGCGCGGTCGCGGTCGCCGCCGCAGCCCAGCACGGTCAGCACCCGGCCCTCGGTCTGGGCGCGCAGCGTCTCCAGCAGCGCGCCCACCGCGGCGGGCTTGTGCGCGTAGTCGACGACGGCGAGGAAGGGCTGACCCGCCTCGACCCGCTGCATGCGCCCGGGCACGCGGACCTCCGCGAGCCCGCGGACGAGCGCGGCCGGGTCGTGGCCCGCGGCGTGGCCGCAGGCGAGCGCGAGCAGCGCGTTCGTCACGTTGAACGCACCGGGCAGCCGCAGGGTCGCGGGGAGCTCCGGTCCGTCGGGGCCGTGGACGGTGAAGCGTTGCGTGCCGTCGGGCAGGGCGACGACGTCGGTGGCCGACCAGTCGGCGTCGGGCGTGCCGACGGTGATCGTGCCCTCCCGGACCAGGCGCAGCCCCCACGCCGAGTCGACGCAGACCACCTCGCGCTCGGCGCGCCCGTCGAAGAGCTGCGCCTTCGCCGCGAAGTAGTCCTCCATGTCGGCGTGGAAGTCGAGGTGCTCGGCGGAGAGGTTGGTGAACGCCCCCACCGCGAACCGGGTGCCGGCGACGCGGCCGAGCGTCAGCGCGTGGCTGGAGACCTCCATGGCCACGTGGGTGGCGCCGCCGTCGGCCATCGTCGCGAGCAGGGCCTGCAGGTCGGGCGCCTCGGGCGTGGTGAACGCGCTCGGCAGCCGGCGCCCCGCGAGGCGGGTCTCGACGGTGCCGATCAGCCCGGTGCGCGCGCCGGCGGCGGCCAGCGCGGCCTCCAGCAGGTACACGGTCGTGGTCTTGCCGCTGGTGCCGGTGACGCCGAGGACGTCGAGGCGCGCGGAGGGGTCGCCGTAGATGCGCGCGGCGGCCGGGCCGAGGGCGGCGCGCGGGTCGGCGTGCACAAGCACCGGCACACCGGCCTCGAGGGCGGCCTCGCGCAGGGTCGCGCGCTCGGCGCCCGCGACGTCGGTCAGCACCGCCGCGGCCCCGCGGGCCAGGGCGTCCGCGGCGTGGTCCGCGCCGTGCGCCCGCGCCCCGGCCAGCGCGCCGAACAGGTCGCCCGGGAACACCTCGTGGGCGCGCAGCGTGGCCCCGGTGACGACGGCGGTGTCGAGGCCGCGGAGCTCCACCGGCCCGTCGCCGGGCCGCGCCTCCTGGATGCGGGCGATCACGTCGGTGATCGACACCGGGGTCACGCGGGCGGGGCGCAACGGCCCGTCGGCGGCGTCACCCGCCCTGCTCGCCGCGGCGTCCGGGGAGCCGTGGGCGACCGCGCCCCCGGTGGCCCCGGCGGCGCTGTCCTCGGTCCTCGGCGGTGCGGCAGGCACGGTCGCGAAGGCTACTCACCGTCTCCGCGGGCCTCGGCAGGCCCTGTGTCCTGCAGGCCCGGGATCACGGCTGGATCACGGCAGCGTCAGCGGGACCTGGCGCGGCGGCGCCGTCGACACCGGCACGGCGCCGTGCTGGGCGAGGTAGGCCCCGATCTCGTGGAACAGCGGCGCCGCGGAGTCCCCGCCCGGCGGGCGGTCGAGCATGAGGGCGACGACGTAGCGCGGGTCCTGGGCGGGGAACATGCCGGCGAAGGTGATCCAGTAGTCCGACTGCGAGTAGCAGCCGCAGCCCGTGTCGACCTGCTGCGCGGTGCCGGTCTTGCCGGCCACGGGGTAGCCGGGGATCGCCGCCTGCGGGCCGGTGCCCCGGTCGGCGCCACGCCCGTTCTGGGTCACCGACTGCAGCATGTCGCGCAGCGTGCGCGCCGTGTCCGGGCTCATCGCCCGCACGCCCTGGGGCGCGGGCGCCGGGGTGCGGACGCCGTCGGCCCCGACCTCGGCCTCGACCACCCGCGGCGGCACGCGCACGCCGTCGTTCGCGACGGCCTGGTACATGCTCGCCATCTGCAGGGTCGTCATCGACAGGCCCTGGCCGATGGGCAGGTTGCCGAACGTGCTGCCCGACCAGTCCTCGCGCGCCGGCACCGATCCGGGGCTCTCGCCCGGCAGCTCGACGCCGGTACGGCGGCCGATCCCCAGGGCCTCGAGCATCGAGGCGAAGCGCTCGGGCCCGACGCGCTGCGCGGTCATCAGGGTGCCGACGTTGGACGACCGCCCGAGCACACCGTTGAGCGTCATCCGGATCATCCCGTGCGACCAGGCGTCGCTGATGGTGCGGTCGGCGACGCGGATGTTGCCGGGCACCTCGAGCACGTCCTCGGGCCGGGCGAGGCCCGCCTCGAGGGCCGCGGCCATCGTGACGACCTTGTTCACCGAGCCGGGCTCGAAGGGCGAGGTCACCGACGGGTTGCTCAGCTGCGCGCCGGCGGCGCCGGGCGCGGCCGGGTTGAACGACCCCGAGTTGGCCATCGAGAGCACCTGGCCGGTGTGGGCGTCGAGCACGACCGCGCTGCCGCTGCGGGCGCCGACCCGCGTGGTGTAGTCGCGCAAGCGCTGCTCCACCGCGTACTGCAGGTCGGTGTCCAGGGTGAGCACGACGTCGCGGCCGGCCTGGGCGGGCAGCTCGGCGCGCGTGGTGCCGGGGATGACGGCGTCGCTGCCCTCGGCGGTGTCGACGACGCGGAAGCCGTCGGTGCCGGCGAGGGTCGAGTCGAGCGCGCTCTCCAGCCCGATCGACCCGCGGATCTTGGCGCGGTCCATGTTCCACGAGGCGCTGCCGACGACGGTCGCCGCGACGTCGCCCGCCGGGTACTGGCGCGACTCGCGATCCTCCTCGGCGATCTCGGGGAACGCCTCGCGGACCTGGCGCGCGGCGCCCGGGTCCACCAGCGGCGCGAGCACCACGTAGCTGCGGTCGGCCATCAGCGATCCGAAGATCGGGCCGGGGTCGAGGCCGAGGAGCCGGCCCATACCCAGGGCGATGTCCGACTTGCGCTGGTCCGGGGTCGGCGCGCCCGGGCGGCTGCGGATCGCGGGGTCGTTCCAGTCCTCGGTGATGCGGCGCGGGTTGGCGACCAGCGCCTTCGCCTCGACGCTGAACGCCAGCGGGGTGCCGTAGCGGTCGAGGATCGCGCCGCGCTCGGCGGGCACGACGAGCTTGGTGGTGCGCTGGCGGGCGGCGTCGCCGGACAGCTCCCCCGCCCGCAGGCCCTGCACCTCGACGAGCTTGACGGTGCACAGGACGAGGACGGCCACGAGGATCACGCGGCCGACGCGCAGCCGCCGGCGCGGGTCCGGCGGGCGCGGTGCGGGACGGCGCGCCGGTCCCCGGGGCGGGGGCGGCGGGGGCGACGGGCGGCGCCCGCCGGGCCCGCGGACCCCGGGCGCCCGCGACGGCGGACGGCTCAGGGTGGCCGCGGTGCGGGGCATCAGGGGGTCACCGGGGCGGTGTCGTCGGCGGTGGCCGCGGAGTCGGGGCTGGTCTCGCTGTCGGCGGCGTCGACGTCGGGGGTGGCGTCGGGGACCGCGACGAGCTGGTCCTCCGCCGCCGCGGCACCGGCCGGCGCCGGGGCCGGCTGGCCGTCGGTGGCCGCCTGGGCGCCGGTGGCCGCCTGGGCGCCGGTGCTCGTCGACGCGGGCGCGGCCGGCGGCGCGGGCGGCGTGACCGGCGGCGCGATCGGCTGGGCCGGGCGCGGGTCGCCGATGACCTGCGTCGACCCGTCGGGCGCGACCAGCAGCACCGCCGGCTCCCCGGCCGGCACCATGCCCTGCGCGCGGGCCGCGGCCGCCAGCGCCGGCGCCGACTGGGCGGCCTCGACGTCGCGGTGCAGGCGCTCGCTCTGCTCGGAGAGGTCGCGGGCGACCTGGCGTGCCTCGTCGAGCCGGTAGGAGTCGGCGGCCGCGGCCGTCGAGAGCCACAGCGTCGCGACCAGCCCACCGGTGAGCAGCACCATGATGAGCAGGACGAACGGCGCGGTGCCCTTGCCGTCCTCGACGGGCTTCGCGTGCGTGGTCGTGGGGCGCGCGGCGGGACGGGTGCTCGTCGGACGGCGCGACGGGGTGGCCGGCGCGTGCCGGGTGCCCATGCGGGGCTCGGTCAGGGTCGCGGTGCTCACGGCCTCGTCCCTCCTTCCGTCGTGCTGCGCTTCATGCCGCCCTCTCCCGCACCCGCTCCGCGGCGCGCAGCCGCACCGACGCCGCCCGGGGGTTGGCGGCGATCTCCCCCTCGTCGGCCCGCTCCGCGCCGCGGGTGAGCAGGCGCAGCTCGGGCTCGTCCTCCGGCCGCACGATCGGCATGTCCGGCGGCGCCTTCGAGCGGCTGTGCTCGGCGAGGACCCGCTTGGTGATGCGGTCCTCCAGCGACTGGTACGACAGGACGACCACCCGGCCGCCGACCGCCAGCGCGCGCACCGCCGCGGGCACGGCGGCGGCCACGGCGTCGAGCTCGCCGTTGACCTCCACCCGCAGCGCCTGGAACGTGCGCTTGGCCGGGTTGCCCCCGGTGCGGCGGGCGGCGGCCGGGATCGCGCTCTCGAGGAGGGCGACGAGCTCCGCGCTGGTACGCAACGGAGCCCGCCGCCGGGCCCGCACGACGGCCTCGACGATGCGTCGGGCCGCGCGCTCCTCGCCGTAGTCGTGGAGCACCCGGATCAGGTCGCCGGGTGCGTAGGTGTTGAGGACGTCCGCCGCGGTCGGGCCCGTCGAGGGGTCCATCCGCATGTCCAGCGGCGCGTCGCGGGCGTAGGAGAAGCCCCGCTCGTCCTCGTCGAGCTGCATCGACGAGACCCCGAGGTCGAACAGGACACCCTGGACCGTGTCGTACCCGAGGTCGTCGAGCACGTCGGGCAGCGCGTCGAAGACGGCGTGCACGAGGTGGACGCGGTCCTCGTAGGCGGCGAGGCGGTCGGACGCGAGCCGCAACGCCGACTCGTCACGGTCGACACCCACGAGAGTGAGTCCCGAGTGCCGAGAAAGCAGCGCGGCGGCGTGACCGCCGGCCCCCAGGGTGGCGTCGACGAGCACGGCGTCGCGATCGGCGAGGGCGGGCTCGAAGAGGGCGAGGACGCGGTCGAGGAGGACCGGGACGTGGCGCGGGCCGGCGACGTCGTCGTCCGCGTGCTGCTCGTCCACCCGACCCCCTTCCACCGACCCGTGGGCGGGCGTTCGCCCGTGCCGTCCTGCGGCGCCCGGTGCCGTCACGTCCCGGCCCGCAGGGCGACGGACCTGGCGCCGGGGAAGGTGCGCCAGGGCTGTCGCCCTGCGGACCGGGGCCTCACGGCACCCGGCTCGGCGTCCCGCAGGACGCCCTCGTATCAGTTGTCGGTGTGCGTCGACGTCAGAAGACGCCGGGCAGCACTTCCTGCTGGGCCTGCGCGTAGCCGGCCTCGTGCTCGTCCTGGTAGCGCGCCCAGGCCTCGGTGTCCCAGATCTCGAGGCGGTTGACCGCCCCGATCACCGTGCAGTCGCGCCCGAGCCCGGCGTAGCGCCGCAGCTCGGCCGCGATCGGGATACGACCCTGGGAGTCGGGGCGCTGCTCGTCGGTGCCGGCGAACAGGTAGCGCTGGTACGCGCGCACCCGCTCGTCGGTGAACGGCGCCTCGGCCACCTTGCGGGCCATCTGCTCGAACTCGTCACGGGGGAACACGTAGAGGCAGTGGTCCTGGCCCTTCGTGATCATCAACCCTCCCGCGAGCTCGTCCCGGTACTTGGCGGGCAGGGTCAACCGGCCCTTGTCGTCCAATCGCGGGGTGTGGGTGCCGAGGAACACGGCGCCCACCTCCCCGGTGAGGCCCGTTCGCCCCACTGTTCACCACCATACCCCACCGTCCCCCACAACCAAACCGTCCTGCGGGTGGGGAGACCCCCGATCGGGGCAGTTCTCGCTGGTCAGCAATGGTGGAGCGAAGTGGGGGGAGAGTGACGGCCGAGGGCGCCCGCGAGCACGTCGACACGCCGCAGGGCGGGGGCCGGCCGCTCCCCACGGTTGCTCATGGACCGCTGACCTGCGGTGGAGCGCCTGGTGCGGGGCCTCGGGGTGCCGGGTGGTGTGGCGTGGGGCGGCCCGTGGGGCGGGGTGGGGGCTTCGGTGGGGCGGGGTGGGGGCTCCGGTGGGGCGGGGTGGGGGGGGGGGAGCCGCTGGCCCCCACCACCACGCCTCCCGAGGCCGGCGACGTGCTCACGATCAGCAGGCCGAGAAGCACACCGAGGAGCCGATCCGCGTGCTTCTCCACCTGCTGATCTCCGTGACCTGACCCTGCGAGTGCTTCTCCGTGCCCCAGCACGGACAAGCGCTCACGAGCCGGAGGCCAACGCACGACGCGCCGCCGACCAGGAGGTCGACGGCGCGGCGGGGAACGGCTGACGGGAGGGCTACTCCTGCTCGAAGCGGCGGCGGAAGCGCTCCTCCATGCGGGAGGTGAAGCGGCTGCGCTCCTTCTCGGCCGCCGCACCGGGGGCCGCGCCCTCGGCGGCGGCCTCCTTCTTGCGGGCGCCGAACGACGTGATCGCGAGGACGGCGCCGCTGAACATCGCGAGGAAGCCCACGACGCTGATCACGATGCCGACGCCGGGCGTCGACGACATGAACACGACGCCCAGCACGAGCATCACGACGCCGATCACGAAGAGCGCGATGCCCTGGACACGGCGCCGACGCGACGGACGTCGGAGCTTGCCTCCCCGAACCGTGGACGCGAACTTCGGGTCCTCGTCGTAGAGAGCGCGCTCGATCTGCTCGAGCAGTCGCTGCTCGTGCTCGGAGAGCGGCATGGTTCTCCTCCGGCACCGGAATGGAATACGCCCGACCAGGGGAGGTCCGGCGGGCATCGTCGTGATGTCCCGAGCACCATCGTACGAGTCCGCCGTCGGTCCCACTACCCGGACCGGCGTGTTGCGGTCCCGATCATCCGTTCGGCTCCGGTGGCGACGCCGCGCGGGAGGCACCCGGCTGCGCTCGGTGACCGCGACGCGCCGGGTCCGCGGCCTCCACCGGCGAACGGGCGCGGGTCGGATCACGATCACCGAGCAGGCTCGCCGGGCGCACCGCCGCCACGCCGAACCGCGATCGTGCCTGGTCAGCGGCCCGCTCGGCGTCCGACCACCCGTGCTCGGGCTCGCCGAGCAGGATCTGTTCGGGGGCCCGGTCGGCGGGGACGAGCCCCTCGCCGCGGACGCCGAGCAGGCGCACCGGCGCGAGATCCCCGAGGGCGTCGAGGAGATCGGTCGCGGTCGCGTGGAGGTCGCGGGCGAGGTCGGTGGGCGCGGGAAGGGTCCTCGAACGTGTGATCGTGGTGAAGTTCGCGAACCTGACCTTGAGCGCGACGGTGCGGGCGCGCACCCCGCGGTGGCGCAGCATCCGCGCGGTGCGGTCCGCGAGGCGCAGCAGCTCCCGGCGCAGCGCGGCCGGATCGACGAGGTGCGGGCGAACGTCTCCTCGGCGCCGGCGGACTTCTCGCGGCCGTGCGGGTCGACCCGCCGCTCGTCGACACCCCGCGCCAGAGCGAACAGGTGGGCGGCGTGGGCCTCCCCCACCGCCCGCCGGAGCGTGGCGAGCCCGGCCGCGGCGACG
>JAQSWW010000064.1 GCA_029266415.1 Actinomycetospora sp.
GACGGGTCTTGATGGCAGTCGTCCCGGCGCCCATGCTGCGAGCCGTGTCCACACCCCCTCCGACGGCCGCGGACGACCTCGCCGCGCTGGAGGCGCTGATCGCCGGGGTCCCCGGCGCGGTGATCGCCTTCTCGGGCGGGGTCGACTCCTCGGTCGTGGCCGCTGCCGCGGCGCGGGTGCTGGGGGAGCGCGCGCTCGCGGTCACGGCCGTCTCGCCGGCGCTGGCGTCGGGCGAGGTCGACGCCGCGGCCGCGGTGGCCGCCGCCGTCCCCGTCGCGCACCGTGTCGTGTCCGGCACCGAGCTCGACCGCGAGGAGTACCGGCGCAACGGCCGCGACCGCTGCTACCACTGCAAGACCGACCTCTACGAGCGGCTGGCGGCCACGGCGCGCGCGGCCGGCCACGGGGTGGTGCTCTCGGGCGCGAACGCCGACGACCTCGGGGACTGGCGGCCGGGCCTCGTCGCCGCTGCGGAGCACGGCGTCCGGCACCCGCTGGTCGAGGCCGGGATGGGCAAGGCGCGCATCCGGGCGGTCGCCGCGCTCCTCGGTCTGCCCAGCGCGGCGAAGCCGGCGTCGCCCTGCCTCGCCTCCCGCATCCCCTACGGCACCGCGGTCTCGGCGCCCGTCCTGGCGCAGGTCGACCGGGCCGAGGCCGCCCTGCACGCGCTCGGGTGGGCCGTCCTGCGGGTGCGCCACCACGGCGACCGGGGGCGGGTCCAGATCGCCGGCGACGAGCTCGGCCGCCTCGAGCTGCCGGGGGAGCGCGACGCCGTCGTCGCCGCGGTGCGGTCGGCGGGCTACCGCGAGGTCGAGATCGACCCCCACCCGTTCCGCTCGGGCTCGCTGAACCTGGAGATCACGCCGGCGTGAGCGAGCCGCTCCCCGACGCCCTGCCCGACGGCGGGCGCCGCGCCCGCACCGGGATTCCCGAGATCGTGTTCGCCGAGGGCAAGCCGGCCGAGCGCACCCTGTCGCTGCTCGCCGACCTCCGTCGGCTCGACCCCGACGGCCCGGCCCTCGCCACCCGGTGCCCCGTGTCGGTCCTCGACGCCGCGCCGGACGCGTTCCCCGGCGAGGACGTGGCCGTCGACCGGGTCGGGCGCACCGTGACCGTCGGCGGCCTCCCGCCGGGCGACGGCGACGTCGTCGTCCTCACCGCCGGCACCACCGACCTGCCGGTCGCCCGCGAGTGCGCCGCGACCCTCGCGGCGCTCGGCGTCGGGGCGCGCCTGCTGCCCGACGTCGGCGTCGCCGGGCTGCACCGCCTCCTCTCCCGCCTCGAGGACGTCCGCCGCGCCGACGTCGTGGTGGTCGTCGCCGGCATGGACGGCGCGCTCCCCGGGGTCGTGGCCGGGCTCGTGTCCGCGCCGGTGATCGGGGTGCCGAGCAGCGTGGGCTACGGCGTCGCCGCCGAGGGCCGCGCGGCGCTCACGACGATGCTCGCCGCCTGCAGCCCCGGCGTGGTCGTGGTCAACATCGACAACGGGGTCGGCGCCGCCGCGCACGCGGCGAAGGTGCTCGGGGTGCGTCGTGGCTGAGCTCGCACCGGTCGCCTACGTCGACGCCACCGGGGGCGTCGCCGGCGACATGCTCCTCGGCGCCCTGCTCGACGCGGGCGCGGACCTCGACCGGGTGCGCGACGCCGTCGCCTCGCTGGGCGTCCCCGGCCTGACGGTCGACGTGCACCGGGAGCGGCGCGGGGGCTTCGCCTGCCTGCGCGTCGTCGTGGGGACGCCGGCCGCGGCGGACCGCGAGCGCCGGCTCGCCGACGTCCTCGAGCGCGTCGGGGCCGCGCGCCTGGACCCCGCCGCGCGCCGGTTCGCCGCCGATGTGTTCGCGCTGCTGGCTCGGGCCGAGGCCGCGGTCCACGGCACGACGCCCGAGGAGGTCCACTTCCACGAGGTGGGGGCGTTCGACGCGCTGGCCGACGTGGTCGGCGTCGCCGCCGCGGCCGCGTCGGTGGGCCTCCTCGACCCGGGCGCCGCGACGTGGTGCTCGCCGCTCGCCGTCGGTCACGGGACGGTCCGCAGCGCCCACGGGCGCCTGCCGGTCCCGGCGCCGGCCGTGCTGCGGATCGCGGCCGACGCCGGCCTGGAGCTCGCGGGCGGCCACCTCGAGGGCGAGCGCACGACGCCCACCGGTGCCGCGCTGCTCGCCGTCCTCGCGAGGTCCGGGGTGCTGCCGGACATGCGGGCCACCGGCGTCGGCGTCGGCGGTGGCCGGCGCGACCCGGCCGACCGCCCCAACACCACCCGGGTCGTGCTCGGACGGGCGGCGGGCGCTGCGGACCACCGGGGTCGCGACGAGGTCCTGGTCGTCGAGGCCACCGTCGACGACCTCGACCCGCGGCTGTGGCCCTCGGTCCTGGCCGCCGTCCGCGCCGCGGGTGCATGGGACTGCTGGACGACGTCCGTGGTCGGCCGGCACGGCCGTCCCGGTCAGGTGCTCTCGGCGCTCTGCCCCGACGCCGCCCGGGACGCCGTGGTCCAGGCGGTGTTCCGGCACACCAGCACCTTCGGCGTCCGGTGGTCGCGCTGGGAGCGGGCGACCGCGCGCCGCCGGTCGGTCCGCGTCGAGGTCGGGCCCCCCGGCTCGACCCGGGAGGTGACGGTGAAGGTCGCCGACGACCCGGACGCGCCCGGGGACCTGCCCGTCGCGACCCCCGAGCTGGTCGAGGCCGAGGCGGCGGCGGCCGCGCTCGGGTGGCCGGTCCGCGCGGTGTGCGAGGCGGCGCTGGCGGCGTTCAGGAGCTCCTGAACGCGATCTCCGGGCCCTGCCGGAGGGTGTTGGTGACGTAGCAGACCCGCTCCGCGACGGTGATCAGCCGCTCGAGCTCCTCGCCGCGGGGCGCGTCGGCGTGCACGGTGACCCGCAGCGCCGCGAACCGCGGCCCGTCGTAGGTGCCCGTCGCGTCGACCCGCAGGCCGCGCAGCTCGATGCCGCGCTTGGTGGCGCTGTGCGACAGCGCGAGCGTGAAGCACGAGGCGATCGAGGCCAGGAAGAGCTCGGTGGGCTGAGGGCCCTGGTCGGTGCCGCCGGCCGAGACCGGTTCGTCGACGGTGATGGGGAACCCGCCGGCGTCGACGGTGCAGCGCATCGCCTCCTCCCACACGGCCGACACGGTGCGCTCAGCCACGGGACGCTCCGTGCAACACCGCTGCAACATCGTCGGGAACAGTGGTCGCCGTCACGTTGGCCCCGACGAGGTGGAGCAGCCGATGAGCATCGACAGCACGGTGCACCCGGTGGTCGTCCCGCTGGCGGGCCGGCCGCCCGCCGGGCCCGACGGGTGCCGGCCGGAACGCCGCCTGCGCGTCCACCACGATCGGCTGCTGCGGATCGAGGACGACCCCGACGAGCTCGTCGAGCTCCTCGAGCTGGCCGTCACCTGGGGCGAGCTCGACTGGTCGGAGGCCGGGGTGGTCCCGCCGGAGGCGTGGATCGACTTCGCCGCCGGCCACCGCTGGCGGTGCCCCGAGCGCGTGCAGCGGCTGTTCTCGCTGGCCGCGGACATCGCGCTGCGCGGGCCGCACCGCCTGCCCGCCCCTGGCCCGGCGCCGTGCTCCGCGACGGCCGCGGCCCGCCTCGGGCTCGCCGACGCCGACCTGTTCGCGGGTGAGCTCTGAGTCGGCTCCCCGTCCGTCGCCCGGGCCGCCGTCCCGCGCCCTCACCGCGCGGTCCGCGGCAGGCGCGTGACCGCACGGTGGGTCAGGTCGTAGGCGGTCGCCGTCGCCCCGCCGCGGCGCAGCCCGATGCGCCCGGTGTCGTCGATCCGCCCGACGACGGCGGCCTCGAGGTCGCGCTCGCGGAACGCCGCGAGCACCTCGTCCTCGCGGCCGTCCGGGACGCACAGCAGGAAGCCGAAGCTGGGGAAGCACGTGAGCCACGCGGCCGGCGCCACGTCGCGGGGTGTCGGCAGGATGTCGAGGTCCACCTCCACGCCGAACGTGCCCCATTCCAGGAGCATCGCCAGCGACCCGACCAGGCCGGCCATGCTGATGTCCTTCGCCGCGACGCATGCGCCGGTGCGCGCGAGCGCGGGGAGCACCCGGACGTCGTCCGCGCACCGGGTGCCGCGCTGCTCGAAGGCGGGGAAGAACGGGAAGTCCGCGCGCATCGCGCCGTCGGTGGCCGCGGCGACGACGAGGCTCTGACCCGCCGCCACGCGCGTCATCGACAGCGGCGCGTCGACCTCGCCGAGGCCGAACGCGGAGATCGAGGGCTCACCGTCGTGGCGGGTGAGGTGGCCGCCGACGATCGGCACCCGGTACAGCCGGGAGGCGTGGCGCATCCCCTCGAGGGCGGCCCGCGCGGTGGCCTCGGAGGCCGCCACGGTGTTGACGATCCCGAGCGGCAGCGCGCCCATCGCCACGACGTCGTTGACGTTGGCGAGCACGGCGGCGAAGCCCGCGCCCCACGGGTCGCGGGCGACGAACGGCGGCCACAGCGCCTCCCCGCACGCCACCACGGCGCCGGTCGAGGTGGTGACGACGGCGCCGTCGTCGCCGGGCCCGCTGGTCCAGTCGGTGTCCCCGAGGACCTCGCCGACCAGCCCGATGTCCGTCTTCGCCAGCAGCCCGGGGTGGGCTACGACGGCCCGGACGATCTCCTCCAGCTCGCTCGTCACGACTCCGCCCACGCGGGACCTCCTCTGTCGTCTCGCATCGTAGGCGTACATCTACTATGTGATCTAGCATCGGTGCCATGGGTCCCGCGAGCTTCCTGACGCTGCCGCCCCGGCCGTCCAAGCCCCGCTCGACCGGGCTCACACACGTCCTCGACCCGGGCGTGACGCCCGCGCAGGCCGCCGACGTCCTGGACGGGGCGGCCCCGCACGTCGACATCTGGAAGACCGGGTGGGGCACCGCCTACGTGGACCCGCGGATCGGGGAGAAGCTGGCGGTGCTCGCGGCCCACGACGTGGCGTCCTGCCTCGGGGGCACCCTGCTCGAGATCGCGTGGGCGCAGGGTGCGGCCGAGGCGTGCCTGGCGTGGGCGCACGCGACGGGCTTCACCCACGTCGAGGTGTCGCGGGGCACCGTGCCGATGTCCCTCGACGCGAAGCACGAGCTGGTCCGGCGTGCCGCCGACCGCTTCGTCGTGCTCACCGAGGTGGGCGCCAAGGACCCGGACCAGCGGTACACGCTCGCGCAGTGGGGCGACGAGGCGGGGCGGGACCGCGCGGCGGGCGCCGCCTTCGTGGTCGCCGAGGGCCGGCAGAGCGGCACCGTCGGCATCTACGACGCCGACGGGTCGGTGCGCGAGGACGTGGTGGGCGCGGTCGTGGACGCCGTGGGGCTCCACCGCGTCGTGTTCGAGGCGCCCCGGGCCGGGCAGCAGGCGTTCTTCGTCCGACGGTTCGGTCCCGACGTGAACCTGGGCAACGTCGCCCTCGACGAGGTCCTGTCGGTCGAGACGCTGCGTCTGGGCCTGCGCTCGGACACCGCCGGCGTGACCGTCCCCGACGTCGACGCCGTCGAGTCCGTCCGGTGACCCGCCGTGCCGGCCCCTGGGCCAACCGCATCCCCGGGCGGTACCGCGGTGTCGCCGTGGCGCGGTACGACGGGGCCCGGGACGAGGACTGGGACGAGGCGTCGCTGCGCGCGCACTTCCTCGGGCGCGAGGCGTACTGGAAGACGCGGTTCCTCGTGGTGCGCCCGCACGACGACGCCGACGCCCGCACGGCGCTGCTCGCCGTGGCGCGCGATCCCGGCGACGCGCTGTTCAGCCCGATCACGGACGTGGAGCTGCTCGCGGGCCCGGACGCGTGCGCGTTCGTGCACCGGCCCGAGGTCGACACCGCGATCCCGTCGGCGCTCGCCGCGGTCGCGGTCGGGGTCCCGGTGCGCGCGGTCGTCGTGCAGGGCCGCTACGAGCACGTCAACTTCGTCGTCGACGCCGACCCGCTGCGCGTCGTGGTGCGCGAGGTCGTGCCGCCGCACCCGGCGAAGCTCGTCGACCAGGCCCGGCGCGTCGTGGACGTCACCGAGGAGCTGCGCCCGCTGCACCTCCAGAGCGAGGTCGTCGACCTCGCCGACCTGGCCCGCCGCGCGCCCGCGTCCCACTACCTGCTGCCGTGCCGCGGCGGGGGCAGTGAGGTCCCCGGAGCCGCCGTGTCCTACCTCGACGAGCGGCCGGAGCCGGCCGACTGGACCTTGCTGGGCTGCGAGCGCTCGCGGCAGATCCACCGCTGGTTCTACGGCCACGACGCACCGCGGGTCGACCTCTGCCCCAAGGTCGACCCCGCCGCCGCCGGGCCGGGGGCGCTGCTGACGAAGTGCTGTCTGCAGCAGGAGGAGCTCGACGAGGGCGTCGCGACGGGACCGGACGGCGAGACGACGTGGGTGTCGGTGCCCTGGGGTGCCTCGCTGGACCACGTCCGCGAGGCGCTGCGCCGCCTCGCCGAGCGGGGGGCGCCGCCGTGGTCACCCGCCTGACCGACTCCCCGGTCTACGCCCACCTGTGGTCGACCCCGGAGCTGGAGGGGGTGTTCTCCGAGACCGCGCGCTGGCAGGCCTGGCTCGACGTGCTGGTCGCGCTGGCCCGGGTGCAGGCCCGCCACGGCCTCGTCCCGCCCGCGGCCGCCGAGCAGATCGCCGGTGCCGCGCGCGCCGAGCACCTCGACCTCGACCGGGTCGCGGCCGGCACCCGCTCGACCTCGCACTCGACGCTCGGCCTCATCCGCGAGCTCCAGCGGATCCTGCCGGAGTCGGCGCGCGAGCACGTCTACGTCGGCGCGACCGTGCAGGACGTCAGCGACACCTGGTTCGGCCTGGTGATGCGCGACGTCGGGGCGCTGGTGCGCCACGAGGTGCGGGCGCTCGAGGCGGCCGCGCTGACCCTCGCGGCGACCCACCGCGACACGCTCATGGTCGGGCGCACCCACGGCCAGCCGGGCGCCCCGATCACCTTCGGGCTCAAGGCGGCGTCGTGGGCCGACGAGTTGGGCCGCCACGTCGACCGCCTGCGCGAGGGCGCCCCGCGCTGGGCGGTCGGCCAGCTGGCCGGCGCGGTGGGCGCCCTCGCGTTCCACGACACCGCCGTCGATCCCCTGGCCCTGCGGCGGGACTTCTGCGCCGAGCTCGGGCTGGGCGACCCCGGCGCCTCCTGGCTGACCAGCCGCGACCGGGTCGCCGAGTTCGGCCACGTCCTGGCGCTGGTCGGCGGGACGCTCGCCCGCATCGGCGGCGAGGTCTACGAGCTCGCCCGCCCCGAGATCGGCGAGCTGGCCGAGCCGACCACGGCCACAGCGGTCGGCAGCATCACGATGCCGCACAAGCGCAACCCCGAGGTCAGCGAGCACCTCGACACCCTGGCGCGGCTGGCCCGCTCGTCGGCGGGCGTGCTGCTCGAGGGCACGGTCGTCAGCCACGAGCGCGACGGCCGTGGCTGGAAGGCCGAGTGGGTCGCCCTGCCCGAGGTCTGCCTGCTCACCGGGACGGCGCTGCGGCTGGCGCGGGGGCTGCTCGACGGGCTCGAGGTCCACGTCGACGCGATGGCGGCGAACCTCGACCGCTTCGGCGACCGGCTCGCCTCCGAACGGGTGCTCGCGGGCCTGTCCGGACGCCTCGGCAAGCACGCCGCGCAGGCCCTGTTGCAGGAGGTGCTCGCCGCCGGGGAGGACGTGGCCACCGCACTCGCGGCGCGGGGGGTGGCGACACCCGACGAGGTGCGCGGGTGGACGGCGCGGGACGCCGTGGCCACCGCGGGACGGATGGTCGACGACGTGCTCGCCCGGGCCCGGCCGTGACGTCCCCGGCGATCCCGCCGCGCCTGCCGCTCGGGGTGCTCCCGACCCCGCTGGTCCCCGCCCCGCGCCTGCGCGCCGCGCTCGGGTGCGGGCCGCTGTGGATCAAGCGCGACGACCTCGCCGGGTTCGGCGTGGCCGGGAACAAGACGCGTCCCCTCGAGCACCTGCTCGGCGACGCCCTCGCCCGCGGCGCGGACGTGCTGGTCACCGGCGGCGGGCCGGACTCGAACTTCGTGGCGGCCGCGGCGCTGGCGGCGCGGGTCGCGGGGATCGACTGCGAACTGGTGGTCTGGGGTGCCGGGACCCTCGACCCGACCCCGAACCTGGCCCTCGCCGCCGCCGCGGGCGCCACCGTCGTGCCCCTGGACGACGTGGGCGTGGACGGCCGGGAGCGCGTCGACGTCGTCGTCGCCGAGCGCGCCACCGCCCTGCGGGCCGCGGGCCGGCACCCGGTCGCGGTCCCGCGCGGCGGGTCGACGCCCGTCGGCGCCGCCGGCTTCGCCGTGGCCGCCGCCGAGCTGCTCGACCAGGGCCCGGCGCCGGACACCGTGGTGCTCCCGCTCGGCTCCGGCGGCAGCACGGCGGGGCTGCTCGCCGGGTTGGCCGCGGCCGGCGCCGGCACCCGCGTGCTCGCCGTGTCGGTGAGCCGCCCGCCCGCCGAGATCACCGAGAAGGTGCTGGACCTGGCCCGCGCGTGCGCCGACCTCCTGGGCACGCCCGCGCCGCGCGCCGACCGGCTCGAGGTCGTCGACCACCGCGGGCCCGGGTTCGGCGTCGCCGCGCCCGGCGACCGCGCGGCGGCGGCGACGGCCCTGCGCACCGAGGGCCTGCTGCTCGACGACACCTACGGCGCGAAGGCGTTCGCCATTGCCCTCGACCGGCTGAGCGGCGGCGACCTGCCCGGCCCGGTCGTCCTCTGGCACACCGGCGGCGTCGCGTCCGCCCTGGCCCACCTCGGCCCCCGCCCCAGCGACCACCCCGCCCTGACAGGAGCACCATGACCGTCCGCCGACGCGAGGAGGGCCCGCCGCGCGCCGCCGCCGCGCGCGAGCTCGTCGACTCCGGCTTCACGCTGGAGAACGCCGACGCCCCGTTCCTGCACCGCGGGCTGAACCTGGCCGACATGGGCCACGTGCTCGACCTCTCGCGCCGCGGGCTGGTCCCCGACGACGCGCGCCGCACCCTGCTGGGCCTGCTCCTCGAGGCCGACGCCACGCCGCCCGAGGAGTTCCCCTACGACCCCGAGCTGGGCGAGCCGTACAACTCGCGCGAGGCCTACTTCGTCTCGCGGGTCGGCGACGTCGCGGGCTGGCTGCACGCCGGGCGCCCGCGCCGAGAGGCCGTGCGGATCGCCCTGCGCCTGCACGTGCGCCGCCAGATCACGGAGCTGGTGGCGGAGGCCGCCCGGTTCGGGCTGGCCGCGGTGGCGCGCGCCGAGGAGCACGCCGAGACGGTGATGCCCGACCAGACCTACCTCCAGCACGCGCAGCCCTCGACGTTCGCGCACTACCTGCTCTCGTTCGTCTACTCCACCCTGCGCGACGGCCGCCGGCTGCTCGAGGAGCTCGACTGGGTCGACGCCAGCCCCGGCGGGGCGGGCTGCGTGAACGGCACGCGGCTGCTGTCCGACCGCGAGTTCATCGCGGAGACGCTCGGTTTCGCCGACGTCATCGAGCACACCCGCGACGCGATGTGGCAGGTCGACGGGCTGATCGCGGTGCTGGCGACCTCCGCGAGCCTGCTGACGAACCTCTGCAAGCTGGCCGAGGACCTCGAGATCTGGTCGTCGAGCGAGTTCGACTTCGTCGACCTCGACGACGGCTACACGCGCGCCAGCGTGCTCATGCCGCAGAAGCGCAACCCGTACGCCCTGTCGATCATCCGCGGGGCGTCGGGGGTGCTCATCGGCCGCCTGTCGGGCTTCCTCGCGGTCACCAAGAGCCCGTCGGCGCGCAGTGACAACCTGATCTACGCCTACGGCGAGGTCCCCCGGGCCCTCGACCTCACCCTGCGCATCGTCCGGCTCGCGACGGGGGTCGTGCGCACGCTGCGGGTCAACGGTGAGCGGCTCGCCGAGGAGGTCCGGGGTGGGTACACGCAGGCCACGGACCTCGCCGAGTACCTCGTGCAGGCCTGCGACGTCGACTACCGCACCGCGTACGTCATCGTCGGGCGCACGGTCCGGGCCGCGAGCCTCGCCGGTGTGCCGGGCATCGCCGTCACCGGCGAGATGATCGACCGGGCCGCCGTGGAGCACCGTGGTGCCCCGCTCGGGATGGCCGGCCGGGACCTGTCCGCGGTGCTCGACCCTTGGCAGATCGTGCTCTCGCGCGGCGCCCGCGGCGGGGCGTCCCCGGAGGCGCTCGGCCGGATGACGACGGCCCTGCACGCTGACCTGACGGCCCTCGCCACGGCCGCCGCCGACCGCCTCGAAGGCTACGAGACCGCCGAGGGCGCGCTGCTCGACGCGGCTCGGCGCGACGCCGTGACCCCGCCCCGCCAGACCGACCCGCCCGTCCCCACCGACCGTGGAGGAGCCCCGTGAGCACCGCCGAGACCGCCCTCCCGACCGTCGTCCTGCCCGACGCGGTCGAGGTCGTGAACGTCGGCCTGCCGATGTTCGCCGACGCCGTGCGCGCCCAGGGGCGGCCCGTCGAGCACGTCGACTGGCGACCGCCGGCCGGCGGGCACCCGGAGGCGATCCGGGCCCTGACCCGTCTGCACGCGCAGCGCGGGGCGGCGATCGACGCGGCCAACGCCGAGGTCCTGCGCCGGCTCGACACCGGCGTGCCGTTCCTCGTCGGGGTCGTCCCGGCCGGGGAGGTCGTCCCCGGAGTCGAGGGGCGGGTGCTCCTGCACTGCGGACCGGCGATCGGGTGGGACCGGGCCGCCGACCCGCTGCGCCGGTCGATGCGCGCGGCCGCGGTGGCCGAGGGGTGGGCGGCCGACACCGGCGAGGCCGACCGGCTGCTGGCGTCGGATGCCGTGCGCCTGGAGCCGGCGAACCTCCACGACACCGTCGTGCCGATGGCCAGTGCCGTCGGCCCGTCCGCGCCCGTCCTCGTCGTCGAGATGAGCACCCCGGACGGGACCGTGCGCACCTTCGCGCCGATCAACCAGGGCCCCGGGGAGGCACCCTGGTTCGGCCGCGACACCCCCGCCGCCGTCGAGCGCCTGCTCCTGCTGCGCGACGTCGCCGGGCCCGCGATCGCCGCGGTGCTGGAGCGGACGGGCCCGCTCGACGTCCTGGCCGTCGCCGCGCAGGGGATCGCGATGGGTGACGACCTGCACATGCGCACGCAGGCCGCGACCAACCTGCTGGCCCGCACCTGGCTCCCGCACATCGCGGCGCTGCCCGACCACCTGCGGGAGCGCTTCGCGGCGTTCCTCGGTGGCAACCACCTCTTCTTCCTCACCGTCGCGATGGCGGCCGCGCGCGCCCTGACGGCGTGGGCCGGCCGCGTGGAGGGGTCGAGCATCGTCACCACGATGTCGCGCAACGGCACGACGTTCGGCGTCCGCCTCGCCGGCTCGGAGCAGTGGCACGTCACGGAGGCGCCGCCGGTCGGCGAGGCCCTCTACCACTCCGGGTACGGGCCGGAGGACGCCGCGCCCGACATCGGCGACAGCGCCGTGCTCGAGCTCGTTGGTCTGGGCGGGCCCGCCGCGGCGAACTCGCCGGCCGTGGCCGCGTTCCTCGGCGGCACCATGGCCGACGCCGCCCGCGCCACCGAGGTCTTCCGCCGGATCTGCGTGGGCGCCAGCAGCCGCTTCACGCTGCCCGCCCTCGGGTTCACCGGGTCCCCGGTGGGCGTCGACGTCCGCGCGGTGGTGGAGCTCGGCATCACCCCGAAGGTCACCACCGGGATCCTGGCGGCCCACTCGGGCGCGGGGCAGGTCGGCGCCGGCGTGGCCACCGCGCCGCTCGACTGCTTCGTCGCGGCCCTGCTCGAGCTCGCCGGGGACTGACGTGCGGGTCGTCGACGTGGGGGAGGGGGCGCACGCCGTCCTCGCCCGCCCGGGTCGGGGACGGGTGGTCGCGGTCTACCGGCGCGCCGCCTACCTGGGTCTCGACGGCGAGGTCGTCGCCCTCGCCGATCCGTCCGTCCCGGCCGGCCCGCTGCACGTGCGGTGCGCCCCGCTGCCGCCTCTGCGCGAGGGGCTCGCCGTGACCTCCGACGGCGTGCGCCTCGCCGGCCCCGGCTGGGCGCTGCGCATCGACGGCCCGGTGTGGCGCGGCGCCCTGCCGGACCCGGACGCCCTCGACGGCGACCTCGACGTCGGCGCGCCCGCCGTGACGGTCGGACCGGACCTGGCGGACCTCGTGCGGGCCGGCCGGATCGAGGCCCTCGCCGCGGCCGTCGGCGGTCGCGGACCCGGGCTCACGCCCGCCGGCGACGACCTGCTCGCCGGGGTCCTCGTCGTCGCCCGGACGTGCTGGGGGCCGGAGGCGGAGCCGCGTCTCGACGCGGTCGCCCGGGACGTGGCGACCACCGGGGTCGCGCGCGCGTTCCTCGCCCAGGCCGCGCGGGGCCGGTGTGTCGCCCCGGTCCACGACTGGCTCGTGGCGGTGGCGGCGGGCCGGTCCGACGACGCGGAGCGGGCGCGGGCGCGCCTGCTGGCGGTGGGCGCGAGCTCGGGGGCCCACCTCGCGGCGGGCCTGGCGCTGGCGGTGTCTCAGCTCCCGCGCAGGACGAGCCAGATCGCGCGGGCGGGGCCGGCGCCGGTGTTGCGCCAGACCGACGGGCGGTCTCCCGGGTAGTGCAGCGTGTCGCCCGGGCCCACGACGTGGCGCTCGCCGGCCAGCTCGAACGCGAGCTCGCCGTCGAGGACGTGCACCAGGACCTCGCCGCTGCGCGGGCCGTCGTCGGCGCCGGCCGCGCCCTCGGCGATCTCGGTCACGGTGCCCTGCAGGCGGAACCGCGCCCCGGGGCCCGTGATGCCCGCCCGGTGGACCGTGGGCTCGGAGGACGGGACCTCGGGACGCCCGCCGGCGACGACGAGGCTCGCGACCGGCTCGGGCTCGCGGTCGTCGACGAAGTGCCCGATCGGGCGCTCGAGCGCCGCCGCGAGCTTGAGCAGCGTCGTGATCGTCGGGACCATGTCGCCCCGCTCGACCTTGTGCACCGACGCGGCCGAGACGTCGGCGCGCCGCGCCAGCTGCTGCAGGGACAGGCCGGCCTGCTGGCGCAGGTCGCGCACCTTCGGCCCGATCGCGTCGACGACCGACGCCCAGCCGGGGATCGGCTCGGGCGCGGCCTCGGGCTCCGCCATCGGGCCTCCTTGACACGGTTCGCGCGGTTAGTATCGTAAATGACCATCACCTATGGTGGCCATCTCGGAGCAGGCGGCGTCCCGTCGCCCGGCGTCCGACGCCGCATCGTACGAGTCCGACGAGGGGTTCCGTGTGCCGCACAAGACCGTGATCATCGGTGGTGGGGCCGCCGGTCTGGGCGCCGCCGGCGGCGTCAAGGCCGCTCGTCCCGACGCCGAGGTGGTCGTCTACACCGAGTACGAGGACGTCGCCTACAGCCCTTGCGGCATCCCCTACGTACACGGCAAGGAGATCTCGGACTTCGACAAGCTGTTCCTCGCGACCAAGGAGCAGTACGTCAGCGCCGGGATCGACGTGCACTACGAGACCACGGTGACCCGGGTCGACACCGCGGCGCGCAAGGTGCACGTCGAGGGCGAGGGTGCGGTCGAGTACGACACCCTGATCTTCGCCACCGGCTTCGAGTACGCCGACCCCGGCGTCCCGGGCGGCGACCTGGAGGGCCTGTACTACGTCAAGAACATCCGCCGGGCCATGGAGTGGGACCGGGTCCTCGACTCGGTGAAGAAGGCCGTCGTCGTCGAGGCCACGCCGCTCGGAGTCGAGATGACCACCTCGCTGGCCCACCGCGGCATCGAGACGCACGTGATCGACCCGCACCCGTGGCCGCTGGCCGAGATGGCCGACCCGGACATCATGGCGCCGGTCGAGGAGTCCTGGCGCGAGCTCGGGATCACCACCCACTTCAACACCGAGCTGCGGGGCTTCGTCGGCCAGGGCCGGGTCAACGCGGTGCGGACGTCGGACGGAGAGATCGACTGCGACCTCGTGGTGGTCGCGACGCACAAGGTGGCCAACGCGCGCCTCGCCGCCGAGGCGGGGGTGAAGATCGGCACCACCGGCGGTGTGATCGTCGACGAGCGGATGGCGACGTCCGTGCCGGGCGTGTTCGCCGCGGGTGACTGCACCGAGATCCCGCACGGACTGACCCGCGTGCCGCTGCAGGGCCTGACCGGCAGTCACGCGTACGCGCAGGGCAAGACCGCGGGCGTCAACGCCGGCGGCGGGTCGCGGCAGTACAAGGCGGTCTACGTGCCCTGGGGCACCCCCGCCGGAAAGTGGATCATCGGTGGGGCGTCGTTCGGCGAGACGACGGCCACCGCGCTCGGCATCCCGTACGTGCTCGGCCAGGCGCAGGGCATCTCCCGCGCCCGCTACTACCCCGGCGTCAAACCGGTGAAGGTCAAGCTGCTCGCCGAGCCGGGGTCGCTGCGGCTCATCGGCGCCCAGATCGTCGGCGGCGAGGGCATCAAGGAACGCGCGGACTTCCTCGCGATGGCCGTCAAGCACGGCTTCACGTTCCACGACCTCTCGACCATGGAGAACGTCTACTCCCCGGCCATCGGGGCGCTCAACGAGCCGATCGTCGTGGCCGCGACGAACGGGCTCGACGAGCTCCGGAAGGCGGGGAAGCTCTAGATGGGCAGGCGCTCCTTCTCGCGCTGGTTGCGGGAGAACTCCGAGCACTACCTGATGATCGACGCCCACGAGCGGCTGGCCCGGCGCTACTCCGGCACACGCCCGCCCCAGCGCCCCCACGGGTTGGTCGAGCTGTTCTGGCGGCGCGTCTTCGCGCCGACCTACCGGGCGCTGCCGTGGCCCCTGCGCCACCGCGTAATGCGCGCGATGCCCGGCAGCCACCGCCAGACCTGGTCACCGCCGCCCGAGCGCCGGGAACCGGCCGTGTGAGGACACCGGCGGGCGCCCGCCCGCCGGACCGAGTGTTGAACCCCGAACGAAGGAAGAGGTGGCCGAGGTGGCTCAGATCGTGGGCGAGCGGGTCCAGAAGGGCGACGCGATCGTCGACTACGAGGACAAGGTCTTCGACGACATCCAGGCCGAGCAGGGCGAGAAGGCGTACATCTTCATGCACACCGTGCCCTTCGAGGGCTCGGTCGGTCTGGTCAACATGCTCACCGCCACCCGGGTCAACCGGAAGGGCTTCGACACGAGCATCGTGCTGTTCGGCCCCGGCTCGCTCATGGCGTCGGCCACCCGCGGCTACCCGCGCGTCGGCGACGAGGCGTTCCCGGGCGGGCTGGGCTACAACAACCAGCTCACCACCTTCATGGGCGAGGGCGGCCACGTCTACGCCTGCCGCTTCTCGGCCGCCATGCTGTACGGGATGCGCGAGGTGGACATGCTCGAGGGCGTGAAGCCGATCAACCCCCTCGACGTCCTCGACGCGCAGCTCACCGCCCGGCGCGAAGGCGCGCTGGTCATGCAGACCTGGACCGTCTGACCCGGTCCCGTGGGTGCTCGTCCGTGCCGGAGCACGGACGAGCACTCACCGGCGCGCAGTGCAGAGGAGGAACCGTGGACTCGATCGCCGACATGGGCGGCACGCACGGGTGGGGCCCCGCGCAGGTCCCCACCGACGAGCCGCCCTTCGCCGAGCCCTGGGAGGGCCGCAGCTTCGCGATCACGGTGCTGACGATGGGTCGGATCTCGGGACGCAACCTCGACGCGTTCCGGCACGCCCTCGGGCGGCTGCACCCCGTCGACTACCTCGTCGACGGCTACTACGGCCGGTGGCTCAACGCCGCCGAGCTGATGCTCACCGACTCCGGCATCCTGGCGCCCGGCGCCGTCGACGCCCGCGCCCGGCGCAACCTCGGCGAGGACGTCACCGAGCCGCCGTTCCCCGAACCGGACCGTCCCGACTACAAGCCCACCGCCGGCGGGTCGCTGCGCGAGGTCGACCGCGACCCGGCGTTCGCCGTCGGCGACGGGGTGCGCACGAAGGACCTGCACCCCGAGGGCCCGACCAAGCTGCCGGGCTACGTGCGCCGGCGCTCGGGCACCGTCACGGCCATCCGGCCCCCGCACGTCCTGCCCGACACCCACGCCGTGTTCGAGGGCGAGAACCCCCAACACGTCTACACCGTCGGCTTCGCCTCCACGGAGCTGTGGGGCCCCGACGCCGAGCCGTTCACCCTGCACGTGGACCTGTTCGAGAGCTACCTGGAGGCCGACCAGTGAGCGCCGCCCCCGCCGACCGCCTGTCGCCGGTCCTGCGCACCGAGGCGCTCGAGCAGCTCCTCGTCGAGCGCGAGCTGATCGACCCCGCGGTGATGGACACGTTCATCAAGACCTACGAGCAGGACGTGGGCCCGCTCAACGGCGCCAAGGTCGTCGCCCGCGCGTGGACCGACCCGGAGTACCGCGCGTGGCTGCTGCGCGACGGCACCGCGGCGATCAGGGACATGGGCTTCGGCGGGCCGCAGGGCGAGCACATGGTCGTGCTCGAGCAGACCGACGAGGTCCACCACGTCGTCGTCTGCACCCTGTGCTCCTGCTACCCGTGGCCGGTCCTCGGGCTGCCGCCGAGTTGGTACAAGGACCCGGCCTACCGGGCGGGCATGGTGCGCACACCGCGCCGGGTCCTGCGCGAGATGGGCCTCGACGTGCCCGAGGGCAAGAACATCCAGGTGTGGGACTCCAGCTCCGAGGTGCGCTACCTCGTGCTGCCCCGGCGTCCCGCCGGCACCGAGGACCTCGACGCCGAGGCGCTCGCGGCGCTGGTCACGCGCGACGCGATGGTCGGGGTGGCGGAGGTGGCGGCCCCGTGACGGCGGTGCTCGCGATCGACGGGGCGGCGGCGCCGCCGCGCGCCAACGGCGAGCTGGTCTTCGCCGAGCCGTGGGAGAGCCGCGCGTTCGGGATGGCGGTGACCCTCGCCGAGGCGGGCCTGTTCACCTGGGACGAGTTCCGCGACAGCCTCGTCGCGCGCATCGCCGCCTGGGAGGCCGACCACGCCCCGGGCGAGGAGTACCGCTACTACCGCTGCTGGCTCGCGGCCCTCGAGGACCGGGTGGTGGCCGCCGGCGCGCTCGACGCGGTGGCGGTGGCCGCGCGCTCCGCCCAGCTGGCCGAGCGCCCCGCGGGCCACGACCACGCCGACGGTGACGACCACGGGCACGGTCACGGTCACGGCCACGGTCACTGACGCAGCGCGCCCCGGGTGGCCGCCTGTACCTCGTCGTAGATCGCGGCGTGGCGCTGCGCGCTGCGCGACCACCGGAAGCGCCGCGCCGTCGTGCGCCCGCCGGCGACGAGCCGGCGCCGCAGGGCGGTGTCGGCGTACATCTCGCGCATCGACGCGGCCAGCGCGGCGCTGTCGCCCGAGCGCGGCAGCAGCGCGTCGTGGTGGTCGAGCAGGTACTCGCGGAACACCGGCAGGTCCCCGGCCAGGACGGGCAGGTCGGCGGCCATCGCCTCCAGCACGGCGAGGCCCCAGCCCTCCTTGAGCGACGGGAAGCACAGGGCGTCGGCGCTGCGGTACCAGGCGCCGAGCTCGTCGTCGGGCAGCGTGCCGAGCAGCACGACGTCGGTCCCGAGGGTCAGCCCGAGACCGGGCAGCGAGGCCAGCGCAGCCTCGCGGTAGGGCGCGTAGTCCTGGAACGAGTGCCCGCCGACCACGGCGAGCATCGGCGGCCGGCGCATCCCGCGCACCAGCTCGCCCAGGGCCTCGAACGCGTGATGGGTGCCCTTGCGCGGTTCCACCCCGCCCACGGCGAGGAAGAGGAAGCGCTCGCCCTGGTCCGACGAGGCGCCGATCGACGCCCGCAGCGCGGCCCGGCGTGCGGCGGTGATCGGTGGGAAGCGGCCGGGGTCGACGCCGTTGGGCACGACCGTGGCCTCGGTGGCGTAGTGGTCGTGGAGAATGCGCCGCCAGTGCTCGCTGACGACGAGCACCCGGTCCGGCTCGATGATCGCCTCCCGCTGACAGGTGATCAGGGCCCGGGTGGTGAAGTCGTCCACGTGGTGCACCGTGCGCACCACCGGGACCGGCGCGCCGGCGTCGCGCACACGGGCCGCGGCGCGGGCGGCGATGCAGTCCTGGGCGTGCAGCACGGTGCCGCCGCCGTCGCCGGCCACCATCGCCGCGAGGGCGTCGGTCAGCGCGTCGATGGAGGCGAACACGCGGTCGGTCAGCGTCCCGGCCCTCGACGGTGCGGGTAGCACGGTGTGCGGGACGTCGGTGGGGCGGAAGAGCCCCACGCTCGGGTCGCCCTGGGTGACCAGGTGGACCGGGCGGCCGAGCGCGTGCAGCGCCTCGGCCAGCGCGAGCGTGTGCACCATGCCGCCGCGGGGCGACGTGGAGTGGGTGACGAGGACGATCTGCCCGCTCACAGGACGGCCTCCGCGAGCGCCGGTTCGCGGCGGGCGATCGCCGCGGCGGCCAGCGACGCGCGCGCGGCGGTCTCGGTGACGACGCACCCCGCGTCGCGGAAGGCCCGGCGCTGGCGCTCGAAGCCCTGGGGGTCCTGCTCGGTGCCCAGGACGTAGACCACGACGCGGGGCCCGCCGGCGGCGAGGATCTCCGCGCACACCGGCGCCAGCTCGCCCGCGGGGTCGGGGTGCGCCCCGTACCCGAGGACGACGTCGAGCACGATCACGGCCACCTCGGGGTCGCGGCCCTGCTCGCGCAGGTGCTCGAGGCGCGCCTCCGGATCGATCATCGGGTGCGGCCGCCCGCGGGTGTACTCCTCCTCGCCGAGGTCCAGGCACACGTGGGCCGAGTCCGGGGCCGGCAGTCGGAGCGTCTTGTCGACGGGCGTGTTCGAGTACACCGGCCCGAGCACGCGCCCCAGGACGACCAGCGACTCGTAGCAGAGGGTCCCGCCCGAGAAGAGGCCCCGCACCAGCGTCCGGTCGGCGCCGACCTCGGAGATCGCGTCCTCCACCTGCGCCCGCAGGCCGGCGGTGACGTCGGGGCGGGGTCGGCCGAGGCGGTCGAGCGTGGCGAGCACGCCGGTCTCGAGCGTCGTCGCGCTGTCGGACCCTTCCTGGCCGGGCTCGTCCAGCCCGATGAGCGCGGCCACGAGGGGGGTGTCGCCCGCCTGGGCGGTCACGGAGGCCGCGACGCGCGCGTCTGGCGGCTTGGAGACGAGCAGGATCGCCTCGGTCGCGGGGTCGGCCGCGAGCGCGCGGACGGCGGCGCGGCCCATGGTGCCGCCGACGTCGGCGCCCAGGTCGCGGCCGCCGAGTCCGACCACGTGGGTCACGCCGACGCCCGCGCGGTCGAGCAGCACGGCCGCCTCCTGGGCGCCGGTGCCCGCGGCGGCGACCACCGCCACCGCGCCGGTGCGCTCGGCGAGCGGCGCGACGACGTTGGCGAAGCCGAGGCAGGTCCGGCCCAGCATCGCCGTGCCCGCGCCCGGGCCCATGACGAGCAGGCCCAGCGCCTCGGCGCGGGTCTTCAGCTCGACCTCGGTGGCGATCGGGACGTTGTCGCTGAACAGCAGCACGTGCAGGCCGGCGCTGAGGGCCTTGTGCGTCTCGAGCGCCGCGTGCTCGCCAGGCACCGAGATCACCGCGACGTTGCCGCCGGGGAGGCGGGCGAGCGCGTCGGACAGGGTGCGGGCCGGGCTCTCGGCGGCAGCGGGGCCGGTCTCGTCGGCGCGCGCGGAGAACATCGCGTCCCGGCCGGCCTCCTGCGCCGCCTCCGCCGCGTCGTCGGACGCCGCGCGGACCGCCAGGACGAGGTCGCCGGGGCCCGCGCCGGCCAGGTCGTCACCGCTGAACCCCTCGTCGGCGAGGGTCCCGAGGTTCGCCGGGGTCGCCATCGCTGCGGTCGCCCAGTCGACGCCCTCGACCGCGCGCATCGCCCGGGTGCCGGAGAGCTGGACGACCGAGTCCAGGTAGGTGTCCTTGACGACCCGGACGAGGGTGGTCACGCCCGCACCCCCACGATCCGGGTCCCGGTGCGGTCGTCGGCGTGCGTGCCGGCGGCGTCGAGGGAGGGGCCCGCACGGTCGGCGGTGGTGATGACGGCCGTGCGACCGCCCTCCTTGATGAAGCGCACGGCCGCCCGGACCTTCGGTCCCAGGAACTGGCCCTCGTCGAGGTGCTTCGTGGCGTCGTCGACGCTCATCTCGTCGATCGCGCGCTGCTGCGGGGTCCCGAAGTCGAGGTGGACCTTGGCGGTGTCGGTGACCAGGACGAGCGCGTCGGCGTTGACCGACGCCGCCAGCCGCTGCGCGGTGAAGTCCTTGTCGATGACGGCGTCGATGCCCTCGAGCCCCCGGTCGCCGGCCATCACCGGGATGCCGCCGCCCCCCGCCGCCACCACGATCATGTGCTGCTCGATGAGGGCGCGGATCGCGTCGACCTCGACGATGCCGACCGGCTTCGGCGACGCCACCACCCGCCGGTAGCCGCGGTCGCCGTCCCGGACGATGTCCCACCCGCGGTTCTCGGCGAGCTCGCGCGCCTGCGCCTCGGTGAAGAAGGGCCCGACCGGCTTCGTCGGCCGCTGGAACGCGGGGTCGGCCGGGTCCACCATCACGTGCGTCACCACGGACACGACACCGGGCAGGCGTCCCCGCCCCTCCGCCAGCAGGGCCAGGCTGAGCAGGCTCCCGAGCTGGCCCTGCGTCATCGAGTTCACGCAGAACAGCGGCAGGGCGGGCACGATCGACGCCGCCTCGTCCTGCTGGATGGCGAGGTTGCCGACCTGCGGCCCGTTGCCGTGGACGAGGACGACGTTCCACCCGGCGTCGCGCAGCGCGCACACGGCGGCGGCCATCGCGTGGGCGTTGCGCGACTGCTCCTCGTAGGTCCCGGACTGGCCGTTGCGGGTGATGGCGTTGCCGCCGAGCGCGACCACTGCGGTCCTGGGCACGAGCCCTCCTCCTCCGCGGACGGACGGGGGTGCCGTCCACGTCCATTATAGTAGATGATCAGACCTGATAAGAGGTACGGCATCGGGAGGTTCGGCATGGCCGAGCAGGTCGGTC
This sequence comes from Actinomycetospora sp., assembly GCA_029266415.1. Classification (GTDB taxonomy): domain Bacteria; phylum Actinomycetota; class Actinomycetes; order Mycobacteriales; family Pseudonocardiaceae; genus Actinomycetospora. Next base: position 20,833 of record JAQSWW010000064.1, read on the forward strand.
TCGACCCGGGCTGGGGCGCCGCCCGGACCCGGTGGCGGTCCGCCGCCGACCGGCTGTGGTCGGTCGCGCTGGTCGACGACGAGGGCTATCGCCGGGCCGCCGGCGGCGTCGGCGCCGTGCTCGACGCGATGCGGCGCAGGGTGACCACGCGGACCGAGTTGCTCGTCGTCGACGCCGATCCCGACGGCTTCCTCGCCGGGCTCGACGGGCCGGGTCGCGAGGCGTCCCCGCTGGTCCTGGCGGCCGCGTGCGCGGTGCGCGCGGACGAGATCGAGGCCGACCGCGCGCGGGACCGGCGGATCGCCCGCGTGGCCGCGGCCCGGGCCGAGGGCCGGACCTGGGTGCTGCTCGAGGAGGGCGTCACGCGCTCGGTGTCGATGCATCTGCCCACGGGTCTCGCGCTCGTCGTGATCGACGACCCGTACCGCGACCGGGAGCTGCACGGGCTCGGCGAGGTGGTCCTCGCGACCGACACCGGCGATCCCCTCGCGGGGCACGGGACCGCCGAGGAGTGGTTCGGCGTGCGCGCGGACCGCGACGCCGCCCTGGCCCGGCGCCGCGCGGACATCGGCGCCCTTGACGGCGGCGGGCCCATGGTTTCCGATGAGCAATGAACGTTTCTTGTAGTCAACGAGGGGCGAGGGTGGATCACGGATGACGGGCGTCCTGGGCCATGAGACCGCGCCGCACGAGGGGCCCGACCCCGCCTCCGTCGCCGCCCTGATCGTGGAGCTGCAGAGCGTCGGCCTGCGCACCGACGCCGAGGTCGAGACCCGCGTCGGCGGCGCCGGACCCACCGACGCCGGCATGTTGTGGATCGAGGGTTTCCCGGTGACGGTCCCGGTCCGCACCGAGGACGCCCGGCGCTCGCCCTACGTGCTGCGCCACGAGGACGACGGCGGCCGGGCCATCTACCGCGACGGCAGGCGGCTCGCCTCGGTCGCGGACACGCGGCGGCCCCGGTACTACGACCGCACCACCGCCGACGGCGTCCCGTACTGGAAGATCGCCCTGCTGCACCTGGACTCGATGGCCAGCACCGTCGTCCAGACCTGCAACTACTGGAACACCGCGGACCAGTGCCGGTTCTGCGGCATCGGCGTCTCGCTCGCCGCGGGCAGCACCATCGTCAAGAAGACCCCTGAGCAGCTCGCCGAGGTGTCGGTCGCGGCCAAGGAGCTCGACGGCGCCGTCGACGCCACCCTCACCACGGGCAGCTCCACCGCGCCGGACCGCGGTGCGCGCTACGTCGCCCGGTGCGGGCGGGCGGTCAAGGACGCGTCCGGGCTGCCCGTGGAGATCCAGTTCGAGCCGCCGCGGGACCTCGCGATCCTCGACGAGGTGCACGCCACGGGTGGCGCCGACGCGGTCGGCATCCACGTCGAGACGTTCGACCCGCAGGTGCTGGCGCACGTGGCCCCGGGCAAGGCGCGTACGGGCATCGAGACCTACTTCCGCACCTGGGAGCGGGCGGTCGCGCTGTGGGGCGAGGGCCGGGTGTCGACCTACGTCATCCTCGGCATGGGGGAGGACCCCGACCTCACCGTGGCGGCGTGCCGGCGCGCGGTGGACATCGGCGTCTACCCGTTCATCGTCCCGCTCCGGCCCGTCGCGGGCAGCCTGATGGAGGACTGGGCGCCGCCGCCCGGCCCCTACAGCAACCGCGTCTACCGGCAGGTCGCCGCCTACATGAGCCGGCGGGGGATGAGCGCCGAGAACGCGGTCGCCGGGTGCGCGCGGTGCCAGGCCTGCTCCGCGCTCAACGCGGTGCAGCCGTTGCTGCAGATCGGCCGGCGCCCGGGCGCCGGCGCGTGACGGCCGTGGGGCACGACCGGTGACCGGGATGCGGGTGGCGCCGGCGCGGGCGGACTGCCGGGTGGTCGCCGACGCGGCGGAGGCGGCGGAGCACCACCGCATCCGCCACGCGGTGTTCGTGGACGAGCAGGCGGTGTTCGCGGCGAGCGACCTCGACGCCCACGACGCCCGTCCCGACGTCCTGCACGTCGTCGCCTGGGTGGACGGCCGGGCGGCCGGCGTGGTGCGGCTCTTCCCGCTCGCGGCCGCGGCCGACGGGCCGGGCGACTGGCAGGGCGACCGGCTCGCGGTCCTCCCCGGGTTCCGCACCGCCCGCGTGGGCGCGCCGCTGGTGCGCTTCGCCGTGGCCACGGCGGCGGCGCGCGGCGGCACCCGCATGGTCGCGCACGTCCAGCAGGACAACCGGCGCTTCTTCGAGCACCTCGGCTGGACCGCGCGGGCCTCCGAGATCTACGTCGGGCGGCCGCACGTCGTCATGGACATCGCCCTGCGCTGAGAGCCGGTCAGCGCGTGGTCGGCGCCGGCACCGCCAGCCGACCGCGGGCGACGAACCGGGTGCGCAGCTCGGGCGGCAGCGCCGCCGCGATGCGGTCGCGCGCCGCGACGCGCTGCGCGGGCGGACCGCTCTGCGCGACGACCAGGTCCGAGCGGGTGCGCGCGCCGACGCTGGCCGCCTCCTCGTCGCGGCCCAGGTGCCCCAGGGCGAGGGCCTCGTACTTCGCCGAGCGGTAGGTCCGGGCGTACTCGAGCAGGGCCTCGGCCCGGTCCGGCTCCCAGCGGGCCTGCATCTCCAGCAACCGCATCGTCGCCCGCGGTCGGAAGGGCAGGGGGCGGTCCAGCAGCGGGGCGGCGGCCTCGACGCGGGCACCGGCATCGTCGTCGCGGCCCTCGCGCAGGTCGCAGTCGGCGAGGGCGAGCAGGGCGTGCAGCCCCTGTTCCAGCTCGAGCGCCCCACCACCCCGGCTCGCGAGGTCGACGGCCAGCTCGGCGTGCTCGCGGGCGCGGCCCAGGTCGCCCAGTTCCTGCCACAGCCAGGACGTCGTGGTCTCGATCCCGGCGCGGTAGTAGCCGACGCCCGCCTCGTCGATGAGGCGGCGGGCGCGGTCGAGGGAGCGCAGGGCCCCCGCGAGGTCGCCGACGTCGCCCCGCGCCAGCCCGCAGAAGAAGAGGCTCTGCAGCAGGGTGCGGAACTCCCCGGTGCGGGTGCACAGGGCGACGGCGCGCTCCAGCACGGCGCGGGCCTCGGCGAACCGGTCCATGTGCTGCAGCAGCGCGCCGCGGTAGGCCATGGCGACGGCGGTGGTGGCGTCGTCGGCCTCGACGGCGAGCACCTGCTGGTAGGCGCGGGTGGCCCCGGTGTAGTCGCCGTCCCAGTGGCGCACGCGGCCGAGCAGGAGCAGCGAGCTCCGGCGGGCGCCCGGCGCCGCCGCGGCGGACTCCGCGAGGTGACCGGCGCGCTCGGCGAGGTCGACCGCGCCCAGCGCGTCGCGTGCCCACAGCGCCGTCCAGCCCAGGCCCTCCAGCGCACGGGCCTCCAGCTCCTCGTCGGCCAGCTCGCGGGCCACGGCGAGGGCCTCGTCGTGGTCGTCGCGGGCGGCCTCGTGGTGCCCGAGGTCGCAGCGGACCGCACCGCGCCGGAGCAGCACCCCGGCCTGCAGCGACGGGTCCCCGGCGCTGCGCGCGCTGCCGAGCGCCGCGGTGAGCAGCTTCTCGGCCTCGACGTGCGCGAAGACCAGGTGCGCGGCGTCCGCGGCGGCCATCCACGACCGGCAGGCGGCCGCGTGGTCGCCCGCGGCGGCGTGGTGGGGGGCCGCGGCCTCGGGCCGGTCGGCGAGCAGGGCCGCGACGCGGCGGTGCCGGCTGGTCCGCACCGGCAGCGGCGCCGACCCGTACGCGATCCGGCGCACGATGTCGTTGGCGAACCGGTAGCTCGGGCCGTCGGTGACGAGGAAGCCGGCCCGCGTGGCACGTCCGGCCCGGTGGGCGCACTCCTCCACGTCCAGCTTCGACAGAGCGGCGACGTCGTCGAGCCGGAACGAGGTCCCCCACACCGCGGCCTGCGCCAGGAGCAGGGTGACGTCCTCGGCCGTCGCGGCCAGCCGGCGCGACAGCGCCTCCTGCAGGGTGCGGGGGATGGCCGGCTCCGCCCCGTCCCCGTCGGGGGCCACGCTCTCGGGGTGCCGGAGCAGCTCGCTGACCAGCAGCGGCGAGCCCCCGGTCCACGCCACGAACCGCTCGAGGTCGTGCTCGCGCCCGGCCCGGGCGAGCAGGGACCGCACGGCGTCGCGCGACAGGGCCCCGATCTCGAGGTGCGTCGCCACGTCGCGCAGGGTCGCCGTGGCGCCGGGGGCCTCGGACGTCCGTTCGGTGGCGACGACGAGGACCCGCCGCTCGGCCATCCGCGTGGCCAGGAAGTGCAGCGCCTCGATCGTCTGCTGCCCGGCGTGCTCCAGGTCCTCCACCGCGAGCAGCACCGGGCGCGACGTCGCCACCCGGCCGAACAGCTCCGCCATCGCCTCCAGGGTCCGTCGCCGCCGGAGCTCCGACGGCGGCGACGTCACCGGTCCGCGCGGCGGGGCGACCTCGGGCACGAGGTCGGCCAGGGCCGCCCGCTCGCGCTCGGGGAGCAGGTCACGGGCGTCGGGGGCCTGGCGCAGCACGATCCCGCGCACGGCCTCGGCGAGGGGCTGCAGGTACAGCGAGCGCTCCGCCTCGGAGCACCGGACGACCTCGACGAGGCCGCCGCTCCGGCGGGCCTCGGTGCGCAGGACCGCGCTGAGGGCGCTCTTGCCGATACCGGCCTCGCCGGTGATCAGCACGAGCCCGCCCTGTCCGCGGGCCGCGGCGTCCCAGGCACGCGACAGGACCGCGAGCTCGTCCTCCCGCCCCGGCAGCGCGGCGGGGCCCGGGGGACGGACCGGCCGCGGGGCCGGCCCGACCGGGTCGTGGTCCGGGCGGAGCAGCGCCAGGAAGGCGTCCTGGGTGGCCGGGGACGGGTCGGTGCCGAACGCGTCGGCCAGGGCCCGGCGCAGCTGCTCGTACGCGGCGAGGGCAGCGGCGTCGGCTCCCCGCCGCTGGTGGGCCCGCATCAGGGCGCGGCACGCGGGCTCGTCGAGCGGGTTCGCGGCCAGCGCCCGGGACGCCTCGTCGGCGGCGGTCTCGAGGTCGCCGAGCTCGAGGGCCGCGGTCCAGCGGACCGCGCGGGCGCGGGCGAGGGTGGTGACCACCTGGTCGCGCACCTCCTCGGCCCACTCGGTGTCCGGCTCGGCGGCCAGCGGCGTGCCGTCGGCCAGCAGGCTCTCGGCGACCTCGGCGCTCATCGCGGCCAGGGCGTGGCGGTCCCGGGCGAGCTCGCGCTCGGCGGTGGCGACGAGGTCGGTCGCCTCGGTGACGTCGACCGTCGTGGCGGCGTCGCGCACGAGGCGGTACGCCCGCGGGTCGCCCTCGATGCGCTCGCGGCCGAGCGTCCGTCGCAGGCGGCTGACGAGGGCGGCCAGGTTCCGTTCGGGCTCCGCGGGCCGGCGGTCGGGCCACAGGAGATCGGTGAGCGCGCCCGTGGGCAGGAAGCGGCCGTGGTGAGCGGCGAGGATGCTCAGCAGGCGTTCGGCCTGCCCGCTCGGGACCGGGCCGTGGACCGCGCCCTCCACCCGGAAACGGCCGATCAGCCGCAGCCGGAGGGTGTCCTGGGTCACCCGGAGGATCGTACGGCGCCCGCCGGACGGCGTCGTCCCGTCCGAGGGTCCGCGTCGGGGTCAGCTCACCGTCGAGGGTCGCGCCCGCTCGGGATCCGCGGCTCCAGCGCGTCGCTCAGGGTGGGGTACACGGTGGTCTCGGAGTGGTCGATCGACATCCAGGCGTCCACGGCGCGAGGGTCGATCACCAGGCTCACCAGCGGCCGCGGGGTGATGTCGCGCAGCGCGGACGCGATCAGGAGCTCGTCGCCCGGCGCCCGCCCGAGATCGACCACGATCGGGCGGCAGTTCCACCGCGCCAGCGTCCGGACTCCGTCACGGAACCGTCGCGCCACCTCGCGGTCCACGGGACCGACGACCGTGACCACCCGGGCGCCGGTCACCGCCTCGGTCACCGTGAGGTCCCGCTCGGCCGGCTCCGGACGATTCCCGAGCGCGGGCTCGGCACGGGATCCGTCAGCCATCGGCGGCACCGGACAGGCGCGCGTCGGCCGGGCGCCGGGCGGTCGCCGGTCGATCGCGCGCCGACCCGGCGAGGTAGAACGCGGGCGCCGTGACGGCGGCACCGCACTCGGGACACGAGCGACGTTCGCCCCGGCCCCCGTCGACGAGGACGCCGGGCGGGAACACCCGGACGCGCCCACGGCACGACGCGCCGGGACAGATGAGCTCCTGGTGCCACACCAGGTGCTCGTGGCCCCTCGCGCGTGACGATGCTGTCGGATGATCCATGTGCGCCCCCGTCGACCGGTCCGTCGCAGGTGATCGGCGGGACGCGCGCAGCCGTTATCGCTCCGGGAGAAGACGCGCAGGCTGCACCACGCGGCTGCTCCACGTGCTCCGTGCCGCCCGGCCGATCGGCGTCACCGGAGCAGTGCGGTACGCGCCGCGCCCGCCGGCGCCGCGAGGTCTACGGGCGGGCCTCACGGGAGCGACCCGCCCTTGCGCAGCGCGGCCAGGTACGGGTCCGGCGAGAACAGCGCCGCGACGATCGTGATCAGAACCATCGCCGACATGTAGACCGCGATCCAGCCCCAGCCGCCGGTCGCGTCCAGCAGCGCGGTGGCGATGACCGGGGCCAGCCCGCCCGCGAACACGCTCGCGCCCTGCGCCCCGATCGACGCCCCGCTGTAGCGCACCTCGGGCTCGAACAGCTCGGAGAAGTAGGCGGGCTGCGGCGCATAGACGGCCGAGTTGCCGATGTTCACCGCCACCACCGTCGCCAGCACGATCCAGGGCAGCGACCGGCTGTCCAGGGCCCAGAAGTACGGCCAGCTCATCGCGAGCAGTACCAGCGAGCCCCACAGCACGACCGGACGTCGCCCGAACCGGTCGCAGGCCCAGCCGTAGAACGGGATGCTGATCAACCCGAGCGCCGAGGACACGATGACCGCGAGCAGGAGGTCGTTGCGGGCCAGCCCGAGCACGACCGTGCCGTAGGTCAGGACGAACGTGGTGTGGATGTAGAACGTGCTGTTCTCGGCGAACCGCAGGCCCGCGGCCCGCAGGACGTTCAGCGGCTGGCGGCGCAGCACCGCCACCACCGGCTGCCGCTCGATCTTCCCGGCGCTCTTGGCCGCCTCGAAGACCGGGGACTCGGCCACCCGCAGTCGGATCACGATGCCCACGACGACCAGCACGATCGAGGCCAGGAACGGCAGCCGCCAGCCCCAGGAGAGGAACGCCTCGTCGGACAGTACGGCGGACACGATGAGCAGCGAGAGGTTCGCGGTGAGCATGCCGGCCGGCACCCCGGTCTGCGGGAAGCTCCCGAAGAACCCTCGGCGGCGGGGCGGCGCGTACTCGACCGCCATCACCGCGGCCGCACCCCACTCGCCGCCCAGGCCGATGCCCTGCACGATCCGCAGCAGCACGAGCAGGATCGGGGCGGCGATCCCGATCGTCGCGTAGGTCGGCAGCAGCCCGACCAGGAACGTGCCGCCGCCCATCATCACCACGGACAGGACGAGCATCGACTTGCGGCCGATCCGGTCCCCGAAGTGCGCGAAGATCACGCCGCCGAACGGGCGGGCGACGAAGCCGACACCGAACGTCGACAGCGCCAGCAGGGTGCCCGTGAGGGGGTTCGCCGAGGGGAAGAAGAGCTTGCCGAACACCAGCGCGGCGGCCGCGCCGTAGACGAAGAAGTCGAACCACTCGATCGACGTGCCGATCAGCGTGGCACCCGCGACGCGCCGGGTCTCCTTCGCCGTCGGGGCGGGACGCGTGCTCGTCGCAGGTTGCATCGTGGAACCCCCCGGCCGTCGCAGTGCGATGATCGGCTTCCGCCTGTGACGCGCATCATACGAAGCGGCGCGACCGATCCACCAGGGTCGCCGTCGGCGCAGACTCCGGGGATCAGGACGCCCGAGCGGAGGACCCCGCCTCGGCGACGGCGCGCGCGAGCTCGTCGCGGTTCATCGTCGATCGGCCGGCGATGTCCAGCTCGCGCGCCCGGCGGGACAGTTCGGCCTTGCTCAGGGTGGCCAGCGCGTCGGCGTCGTCGCCGCGGTCGTCCTCCCCGCCGCTCCCGTCGTCGTCGGATCCGTCACCCTCGCCCGACCGCCCCCGCCCCCCGGCGGCCTCGACGCTGCGGCGCAGGGCGTCGAGCAGGCCGCCGACGTCGGTGGCCTCGGCCGGCGCCTCCGCGGGCACGACCTCGCGGCCCTCGCGCTTGTCGGCGATGAGCTGCTCGACGCGCGCGGTGTAGGTGTCCTCGTACTGGTCGGGCTTCCAGGTCGTGGTCATGGCGGCGACGAGCTGGATCGCCGTGTCGAGCTCCTGCTGCTTCGGCTCGTCGTCCACCGGGAGCGAGGAGAGCTGCTCGGCGGGGTCCCGGACCTCGTCGGCCCAGAACAGCGTCTGCAGCACCAGCACGTCGCCGTCGGCGCGCAGCGCGGTGAGGTGCTCGCGGCCGTGCATGGTGACGGTGGCGATGCCGGCGCGGTTGCTCTGCGCCAGCGCCCGGCACAGCAGCCCGTAGGAGTGCGTGTACCGGTCGTCGCTCGGCGCCACCCAGTACGTGCGGTCGAAGTACACCGGGTCGATCTCGGCGAGGTCGACGAACTCGACCACGTCGATGGCCCGGGAGCGGCCGGGGGCGATCTCGCGGAGCTCGTCGGGCTCCACGACGACGATCTCGTCCTCGACCTCACGTCCCTTGACGATGTCGTCGTTCGGCACCACGTCGCCGGTGCGCTCGTTCACCCGCTGCACCCGGACGCGGTCGGAGGTGCCGCGGACGTACTGGTGGAAGTGGATCGTGTGGTCCTCGGTCGCGCTGTAGAGCCCGACCGGGATCGTCACGAGACCGAACGTGATCGCCCCGCTCCAGACCGCCCGTGGTGCCATCGCCGTCTCCCGTCTCCGTCCGTCCCACCAGGTGATACCCAGCCGGGCAGCGGGAACGGCGGTGGTGAGACCGATTGGTCCCGCGAGGACTCGCTGCGACAATCGCCCGGTGGATGTGAGGACCCGGAACCGGGTGTCCGTCGCCGGGAGCGCGGGTGGCCCCACGCTCCTGTTCGCCCACGGATTCGGGTGCGATCAGTCGATGTGGCGACTGGTCGCTCCCGCGTTCGAGCGCGACCACCAGGTGGTCCTCTTCGACCACGTCGGCGCCGGTGGCTCGGACCTCTCGGCCTGGAGCCCCACGCGTTACGCCTCGCTCGACGGGTACGCCCGCGACGTCCTGGAGATCTGCGAGGAGCTCGACCTGCGCGACGTCGTGTTCGTCGGGCACTCGGTGAGCGCGATGATCGGGGTGCTGGCCGCCGCCCGGGAACCGGACCGCTTCGCCGGGCTGGTCCTCGTCGGCCCGTCGCCCCGCTACGTGGACGACCCGCCGTACCGGGGCGGCTTCGAGGCCGCGGACATCGAGGAGCTCCTCGAGTCGCTGGACAGCAACTACCTGGGCTGGTCGGCGGCGATGGCGCCCGCGATCATCGGCAACCCCGACCGGCCCGAGCTCGGCGAGGAGCTGACCAACAGCTTCTGCCGCACGGACCCCTCGATCGCACGCCACTTCGCCCGGGTCACCTTCACCTCCGACAACCGCGACGACCTCGCCCGCGTGGGGGTGCCCTGCCTGGTCCTGCAGTCCCGCGAGGACGTCATCGCCCCGCTCGAGGTGGGCGAGTTCGTGCACTCCCGGATCCCCGACAGCACCCTGGTCGTCCTCGACGCCACGGGCCACTGCCCGAACCTCAGCGCGCCGGACCAGGTCGTCGCGGCGATCCAGGACTGGCTCCCGGCTCTCGCGGTCGCCTGACGTGGGTCCGGCCGACGACACCGACGCCGTGCGCGAGGCACGCCTGCACCACGCCGAGCTGACCGAGACCGCCGAGGACCTCTACGACAACGCCCCGTGCGGTTACCTCTCGACCACGCCCGACGGCCACATCGTGCGGATCAACGCCACGCTGCTGCGGTGGCTCGGCTACGAGCACGACCAGGTGGTCGGCCACATGCGGTTCGCGGATCTGCTCACCGTGGGCGGCAGGATGTACCACGAGACCCATCTCGCGCCCCTGCTGCTGCTCCAGGGCTCCGTGCACTCGGTGGCGCTCGAGGTCCGGACCGCGGATCGACGGCGTCTGCCGGTGCTGGTCGACGCCGTGGTGAAGGAGGCGTCCGACGCCGGGCCGTCGCTGGTGCGGATCATGGTCGTCGACGCCGCCGACCGCCGCGCGTACGAGGTCGAACTGTTGCGTGCCCGTCGGCAGGCGGACCTCGAGAGGGACCGCCTGCAGGAGCTGGCCACCACGCTGCAGCGCACGCTGCTGCCGCCGGCGCTGCCCGGCGTGCCGGGGCTCGAGATCGCCGCGTACTACCACAGCGCCTCGGTGGAGGAGATCGGCGGAGACTTCTACGACCTCTTCCCGCTGGCCCACGACCGGTGGGGGTTCTTCCTCGGCGACGTCTGCGGCAAGGGACCCGGTGCGGCCGTCCTCACCTCGCTGATCCGCTACACGCTGCGGGCCGCCGCGGTCTACGACAGCGATCCCGTCTCGGTGCTGACCACCCTGAACACCAGCCTGCGGCAGGAGCGCGGCACGACGTCCACGAGCTGGTGCACGCTGATCTACGGCGTCCTCGTCCCGGCGGACCCCGGGTTCACCGTGACGCTGGCCAGCGGGGGGCACCCGCCCGCGCTGGTCGTTCCCCGGGACGCCGCCGTCGAGGCCGTCGACACCGTGGGCGGGCAGCCCGTCGGGCTCCTGTCCCGGCCCCGTTTCCGCACCGTCACGACGACCCTGCGGCCGGGCGACGGACTGCTGCTCCACACCGACGGACTGACCGAGGCCCGCCGGCCGGACGGCACCATGCTCGACGAGGACCTCCCCGCGCTGGTCGCCGAGCTGCCCCGAGGGACGGCCCGGGACGTCGTCGACGGCTTGGCCGACGTCCTGTCCTCGCTCGGGCCCGGTCTGGTCGACGACACCGCGATCATGGTGTTCACCGCCAGCGACCGGTGAAGGCGGGCGCCGACGCCGACCGCGCACCGATGAGGTCTCCGTGCCCCGCCCGTCTGCATGTGGGGATCGACTCACGGGAGGCGCACGATGCGGAAACTGATCTTCGGCATGAACGTCACACTGGACGGCTACATCAGCGCGACCGGCGACGACATCGGCTGGGGCGGACCGCCGAGCGACGAACTGTTCCGGTGGTGGCTCGACCAGGAGCAGGCGAGCGAGATGTCGCTGTACGGGCGCAAGCTGTGGGAGACGATGAGCTCCTACTGGCCGACCGGCGACCAGCAGCCCGACGCCACCCCGGACCAGATCGCGTTCGCGCGGAACTGGCGGGACACGCCGAAGGTGGTGTTCTCGTCGACGATCGACGAGGTCGGTGGGAACACCCGCCTGGTCACCGGCGACGCGGTCGCCGAGATCGCCCGGCTCAAGGCCGAGGACGGCGGCCCGATGCGCATCGGCGGCGCCACGCTCGCCGGGGCGGCCATGCGGGCCGGGCTGATCGACGAGTACGCCCTGGCCACCTACCCGGTCCTGGTGGGCGGCGGCACGCCGTTCTCCGGGGCGCTGGACAGTTGGGTGGCCCTGGACCTGGTGGAGACGCGCACGTTCCCCGGCGGCGTGGTGCTGACCCGGTACGAGGCGAGGCGATGAGCACGGGCCCGCGCTCTGATCACCGTGTCGGGGGCAGGCCCAGCCAGGGTTTGTCGGTGGCGTCGAAACCGGTGAGCTCGGCGACCTCCCCGTCGACGATGTGCAGGACCGCGATGGTGAAGAGCCGGTGCTCCGGGTCGCCGGGGGTGCGGAGGTACAGCGCGGCGGCCGGCATGCGGTTGAGCGTCGTGGCGACACCGCGCCAGTCGTCGTAGCCGCGCCGGAAGAGTCCGGCGGAGACCCAGCCGTCCACCGCGTCCTCGGCCGTCGTGCTCACGGTGCCCGGCACGGGCAGCATCGCGAAGCGCAGGTCGTCGCGCAGCAGG
>JAQSWW010000241.1 GCA_029266415.1 Actinomycetospora sp.
CCCGCAGGGGGCGCCGACGGGGGCCGGCGCCCGGCCGCACCAGGCGTCGGTCGCGGGCCCGACACCGAGGGCCCGGGCCCGGGCGAGGTCGTCGACGGTGTCGACGTCGCCCCGCAGGCCGGGCCAGTCGCCGTCGAGCGCCACCGCGCCGGCGAGGGCGTGCGCGCCCGCGGAGCCGGGGCCGAAGCGCGGTCGCGGCGCCCGGCCCGGCGCGGTCACCAGCAGGGTCGTCCCGGTGCCGGCGTGGTCGGCCACGAACGCCGCCGGGGCGCCGCCGGCGAAGGCCGCCGCGGCGCGGGTGAGCGCGTCGTCGAGCTCGTCGGGACGCAGGGCGGGGAGGTCGGCCTGCAGGGCCGCGACGGCGCGCCGGAGGACGCCGGCGCCGCGCAGGTGCCCGCCGCCGCGACGGATCGCGGCGTTCAGCCCGCCACCGGGGTCGCGCACCGTCTCCCACGGCCCGCCCGCGCCCGCCAGCCGCTCGGCCGGCTCGGCGGTGACGACCACCAGGCGGCCGACGCGCGCCGCGCCGCGGGCCGCGCGCAGCGTGTCGTGGGCCAGGGCGAGGGCCAGCGCGTGGTGCGCGCGCTCGCGGTCGGCGTCGTCACCGGGCAGGCCGGCGACGGCCGGGGCGAGGCGGGACTTCGCGCGGCGCAGCTCCTTGACCGGCACCACGAGGTCCACCGGATCGGGCACGGCCCCAGTCTGCCTCCTCGCGCCGTCACCCGGCGGCGCGTCGACCCGCCGGGGTGACCGGGCTCGCTGGACCGGCCCTTCGGCGGCGGGAGAGACTGCGCGGCGCGGGCCGCCGGAGGACCCGCACGACCGAGGGACGCGGAGGTGGGCGGGCCGGTGGCACGGGTGCGCGAGAAGGGCGGGTGGGCGGTCGCCCTCGCCGCAGCGACCTTCTACCCCCTGACCTGGTTGCTCGCGAAGCGCCGGATGGAGGGGCTCGACCACATCCCCGCCGAGGGGCCGGCCCTGCTGGTGTGCAACCACGTCTCCTACCTGGACCCGGTCTACACCGCGGTGTTCGTGCACCGCGCCAAGCGGGTGCCGCGGTTCCTCGCGAAGGCGTCGCTGTGGAGCGTGCCGCTGTTCGGGCGGGTGCTGAGCGGGAGCCGCCAGATCCCGGTGAGCCGGGGCTCGGCCGACGCCGGCGCCAGCCTCGAGGCCGCCCGCGCGTCGTTCGACGACGACGGCGTGGTCGTGATCTACCCCGAGGGCACGATCACCCGCGACGAGGCGGGGTGGCCGATGGCCGCCCGCTCGGGCGCCGCCCGCCTGGCGCTGCAGCGCCGGGGCGTCCCCGTCATCCCCGTCGTGCACTGGGGGACGCTGTCGGTCTACGACCACTACCGGCGCCGGTTCCGGCCCTCGTGGCGCACCACGATCACCGTGAAGGCCGGCGAGCCGATCCCGATGGACGACCTGCGGGCCCGCGTCGCCGAGGCCGAGCCCGGCCGCGAGCGCATGGCGGAGGTGTCGGCGCTGCGGGAGGCCACCGAGCGGATGATGACCGCCGTGCGGGAGCTCCTCGGCGAGGTGCGCGGGGAACCGGTCCCCGCACCGGTGCGCGGCTCGCGGGGCACGCAGTGAGCGCCGCCGGGGAGGGCGTGGCCCCGCTGCGCCGGGTCGCGGTGCTGGGCGCCGGGTCGTGGGGCACCACGTTCGCCAAGGTGCTCGCCGACGCCGGCACCCCCGTCACGCTCTGGGCCCGCCGCGCCGAGGTCGCCGAGGCCGTGGCCCGCGAGCACCGCAACCCCGAGTACCTGCCCGAGGTGGCGCTGCCCCTGGACCTCGCCGCCACGGCCGACGCCGACGAGGCGCTCGAGGGCGCGGACGCGGTGGTGCTGGCGCTGCCCGCCCAGCGGCTGCGGGAGAACCTCGAGAAGTGGCGTGCGCACCTGCCCGACGGCGTGACGCTGGTCAGCCTGGCCAAGGGTGTCGAGCGCGGCACGCTGCTGCGGATGAGCGAGGTGATCCGCGAGGTCACCGGCGCCGAGGAGGGGCGGGTGGCCGTGGTGTCGGGCCCCAACCTCGCCGGCGAGATCGCCGCGGAGCAGCCCACCGCCACCGTCGTGGCCTGCACCGACCACGACCGCGCGGTCGCCGTGCAGCACGCCTGCTCCACCGGCTACTTCAAGCCCTACACCAACACCGACGTCATCGGCTGCGAGCTCGGCGGCGCGTGCAAGAACGTCATCGCGCTCGCCTGCGGCACCGCCGCGGGCCTGGGCTACGGCGACAACACGGCGGCCTCGCTGATCACGCGAGGGCTCGCCGAGATCTCGCGGCTGGCCGTGGCGCTGGGCGCCGAGCACCTGACCCTGGCGGGTCTGGCGGGCATGGGCGACCTCGTGGCCACCTGCTCGTCACCGCTGTCGCGCAACCGGCGCTTCGGCGAGGCCCTCGGCCGCGGCCTGACGGTGGCCGAGGCGGAGGAGGCCAACCACGGCCAGGTCGCCGAGGGCGTCAAGTCCTGCGAGGCCATCAGCGAGCTCGCCCGTCGCCACGACGTCGACACCCCGATCGTCGACGCGGTCCGGCGCGTGTGCGCCGGCGAGGTGTCGGCGAAGGAGGTCGGCGAGGAGCTGATCAACCGGGAGCTCAAGGTCGAGTGACCCCGTCGCGGGCCGTGACTCGACCCGGTGCGTCGACGTTTGCCGCCCCCGGCCCCGGGAACACAGGGCGCGATGGACGTGCTGCAGCGCTTGGGGCCGCGGACGGCGCCACGGTCCACCGTGGCCCCGCTGGAGCTCTGCGCGCTCTCGACCACCGAGGACGCCGCGATGATGCGCCGGCGTTTCCGCAGCTGGGTGGGCCCGCTGACCGACCCCGACACCGCCGACGACCTCGCGCTCGCGGTGTACGAGGCGCTCGCCAACGTCGTCGACCACGCCTACGTCGAGCGCGGTGCGCCCGGGCTCATGACGCTGTGGGCCGTGGTGTCCCACCCTCTGCTCACCGGTCGCGACCTGGTCGTCACCGTCCTCGACGAGGGCGCGTGGCGGCCCAGCAACGGGCCCGGCTGGCGGGGACGTGGGCTGCCGCTCATGCGCGAGCTGATGCACTCCACCGCGGTCCTGTCGGACGACTCCGGCACCACGGTGCAGCTGCGCCGGCGGATCGCGCCGGCGTCGGTGACCACGCCGGCCGCCGAGCCGGGCCGGGCCGCCTCCGCGATGGCCTGACGGCTCACCCCGTCGGCACGTGGGCGGGCACCGGGGTGTCCGCCGGGAGCGCCGGGCAGGTCGTCACGCCGGTCACGCGGGTCTCGAGGCCCACGACGCCGGCCCAGCGGTGGTCGCCCGCGGCGACGTCCTCGCCGTCACCGGGGCCGCCGGTGCGTGCCTTGAGGCTGGCCTCGGTGAGGTCGACGGCGATCAGCCCGGTCGCGGCGAGCTCCTTGCGGTTCGGCGGGTCGGCGTGCTCCTCCTGTCCGGGCGCGACGTGGACGACCAGGGCGCGCAGGGCGGCCATCGCCTCGTCGGGGTCGGTCACCGGCCGCGCGTGGCCGCGGACCACGGCGCTGCGGTAGTTCGCGGACTGGGTGAACCAGCGGCGGGCGTAGACGAGCCCGTCGAGGAGGGTCACGGTCACGCACACGGGCTCGTCGCCGCGCAGACTCGCCGCGCCGCTGGAGCCGTGCAGGTAGAGCGTCTCGCCGACCCGCACGTGCAGGGTCGGGAGCACGACGGGCTCGCCGTCGACGACGCGACCGAGGTGGGCGACGAGCGCCTCGTCGAGCACGGCGTGGAGCTCGGCGCGGTCGCTGCGCTGGCGGCCGCGGTGGCGGCGGACGCGGGAGCGGTCGGTGGGGGAGAGCGGCGGCACGGTGACCATGGTCGGGCCGTGAGTGGCATCCTCGAACGGCCACTTCCGCGTGACTCGAGGAGACCACCGTGCGCGGGCTGCCGCCGGAGCTCGTCCTCCCGCTCGACCGCACCCTGCCCGCCCCGCTCGCGGTGCAGCTGGCCGACGGGCTGCGCGACGCCGCCGCCCGCGGGGACCTGCGCGTCGGCCACCGCGTGCCGTCCACCCGCGCCCTGGCCGACGAGCTGGGCGTCAGTCGCACGGTGACCGCCGCCGCCTACGACCAGCTCGTCGCCGAGGGCTGGCTCGGCCCCCGCCGCGGCGCCGGCACGTACGTGCTGGCCACCTCCCACGTGAGCGATCTTCGGGGCTACAGGCCCAAGGATCGCTCACGTGGCGAGGCGGGCACCGACCTGCGGCCCGGGGCCCCGTGCACCGCGGTGCTCGACCGGCGCGCGTGGCGGCGGGCCTGGCGGCGCGCGGGGGACCTCGAGCCCGCGGCCCGGCCCGAGCATGCGGGGGTGCCCGCCTACCGCGACGCCGTCGCGCGCCTGCTGCTGCACCACCGCGGCCTGGCCGCGGCCCCCGACGACGTCCTCGCCACCGCCGGCACCACCGACGGCTTCGCCGAGCTCGTCGCCCTGCTCGCCACCCACCACGGGCGCCCGCCGCGCGTCGCGATCGAGGACCCGGGCTACCTGCGCGCGGTCGCGGTGCTGCGCGACGCCGGGGCCGAGGTGCTCGGGGTCGGCGTCGACGACGAGGGCCTGCGCGTCGACGAGGTCCCGCCCGGCATCGACGCCGTCTACCTCACGCCCGCGCACCAGTACCCGCTCGGCGCCCGCCTGCCGGTGGCCCGGCGCGCCGCTCTCGTCGCCCGCGCCCGCGACGAGGGGCTGCTGCTCGTCGAGGACGACTACGACGGCGAGCTGCGCTACGACGTCGCGCCGCTGCCCCTGCTCGCCGGCCTGGCGCCCGACGTCACCGTGCACCTCGGCACCGCGAGCAAGGTGCTGACCCCGAGCCTCGGCGCCGGCTGGATGGTCGCCCCGCCGGCCTGGCGCGACCGGGTGCTCGCGCGGCGCCGGGCGACGAGCGTGCGGCCCGCGCCCGCCGGGCAGCACGTCGTCGCCGCCCTGCACGCCGACGGGGCGCTGGCCCGCCACCTCGCCCGGTTGCGCCGCGAGCTGGCCGCGCGCCGGGCCCGGGTCGTCGACGCCGTCGCCGCCGCGGGCCACGGGGTGCGCGGCGACCGGGCGGGCGCGCACCTCGTCGTCGACCTGCCCGACCGCGCCGCCGAGGAGACGGTGGTGGACGCCGC
>JAQSWW010000242.1 GCA_029266415.1 Actinomycetospora sp.
CGACACGATGTCGGCGGACGATGCCCCCTCGGATCACCCTGTCGGGGGGCTGTCACACGGATCGGGGACACCATGGACCACGGACGGGCACCACACCCGCCCAGCGGACGCCATGCCGCCTCGGCGCCGACCGGCGCCCCGGGCGCCGGCGCCGGTCGCCACACACGTCACGCGGCCGGCGAGACGCCGCAGCCGACGTCGACGGCGGCCGTGGGCCGCCACCTGGGCGCCGTCCCCGGCGGCGAGCCCCGTCGCACGCCCCGGCTGGCCGACCTGCTGGCCGACGGCCCGGCCGGCGCGCGCCCGGCCTCGCCGTGGTCGGGCCCGTCCACCGGGACGACGCCCGCCCCTCCGGTCACCGAGGCGCCGTGCACCCCGTCCCGGCGCGCCGCGCCGCTCACCCCCGGCGTCGCCAACGGGCCGCGCACCAGCCACGTCGCCCCGCGCCCCGCCGCTCCGACGGTGCCCCCCGTGACGTCCACCGCCACGCCCCGGCCCGCGCCGCGGCGCCCCGAGCGCCCGGTCCCGCCGCGGCCCACCGCCACGACCGCCGTGCCGGCCGCCCCCGTCGCCACCGTCGTCACGCCCACCTCGGCGACCGCCACCCCGGTCGCCTCCCCGGCGGCCGCGCCCCGCAAGCCCGCTGCCCGGCGCTCCGACCCCGCCGAGATCGCCGCCCGCGCCGCGGCGCGCCGCAGCTCCTCGCCCGACGCGCTGCCCGGGTCCCGATCCGAGCGGGCGGTCCTCGCCCCAGTGGAGCCCGTGGGCGAGCCCGTGTTCGCCGACCGCACCGGTCGCCGGGCCCGGCGCTTCCGCACCGTGGCGATCGCGGCGACGGTGCTCTGCGCGTCGTACGTCGGGGTCGTCGCGGTCGGCGCGGTGGCCGGACCGGTGGGCCCGACGGCGTCGCCGACCCTGCTGCCGGCGGCCGCGCCGTCCCCCGCCCCGGTGCTCGCACCGCCCGTCCAGGCCCGCGCCGTGGCCGAGGTCGAGCCGACCACCACCAGCCGCGCCGCGCGCTCCACCACCCGCAAGGCCCCGCGCTCGACGACCTCCCGGGCGCCGCGCACCACGCCGCGCACGGTCGTGGCCCCGGTCCAGCCGGTGGCGCCGCCCGCCGAGGACGCCGCCCCGCAGGGGGTCGCGGAGACCCAGCCCGAGCCCCCCGTGGAACCGAACGGCGGCGCCGCCGACGACGACGCCGCCGACACCTGAGCCGCCCCCGCCGCAGGACGGCCCGGCCGTCGCTGCGGGCGGTCCTGCTGGCCACGATGGTCGCGGTGCTGGTCACCGGGCCGGTGGTCACCGGCGAGACGCCCACACCGGAGCCGGCGTTCGCCCACGATCACGCCGCCGGCGGCGCGAGCGAGGACGCCCCGCGGCCACGGCGCCCCGGCGTCGCCGCGCCGGAGGGCCCGCTGCCGACGGTCGGCGTCGCCCCGTACGTCGACCTCACGACCCCGCCGCTGCCGACCCTCACCGACATGGCCGACGCCACCGGGCAGGCCGACGTCGTGCTCGCGTTCGTCCTCGCCGGCGAGGACGGGGCGTGCGCGCCGACCTGGGGCGGCACCACGCCGCTGACCGACCCCGCGGTGGGCGGGCGGATCGCGGCGCTCAAGGCCCGTGGGGGCACCATGACGGTGTCCTCGGGCGGCGCGATCGGTGACTACCTCGAGGCCGCGTGCCCCGACGCGTCCTCCCTGGCCCGCGCCTACGGCGCCGCGCTCGACGTCGTCGGCACCGACCACCTCGACGTCGACGTCGAGACCGACCGCGGCCGCGAGGTCTCCGTGCGGCGCATCGCCGAGGCGCTGGCCCTGCTGCAGCGCGAGCGCGGCACCCGCGTGACGCTGACCGTGCAGATCGACGGCGTGGACGAGGGCCTGTCGGCCGACGCGCAGGAGCTCGTGCGCCAGGCCACCACCGCCGGGGTCGCGGCGCGGGTCAACCTCATGGTCATGAACTACACGTACGACGGCGGCACCTGGGCCGGGGCCATGATCGGCGCCGCCCGCACCGCGGTCCGCCAGCTCGAGGGCGTCTGGCCCGGCAGCGAGCCCGCCGAGGTGCGCCGCCGCACCGGGGTGACCTTCATGCTCGGCCGCAACGACATGGACATGACCACCACGCCCGCCGACGCGCGCGCCGTCGTGGACGAGGCGCGCGCCGCGGGCTACGGCGGCGTCGGGCTCTGGGCCGTCGCGCGGGACAACGGCTCCTGTCCGGGCACCGAGGACGAGGCCGACGACTGCAGCGGCATCGCCCAGGCACCCTGGGAGTTCACCCGCATCGCGCGGGGCTTCACCGCACCGGCCTGAACCGCCGCCCGTTCACGGCCGGTCGTCGGGCCACCCCAACGGGTAAGGTCAGGACGACCAGGAGCGGGGACGACCGGCACGGCCACGACGACCGGGCCCGCGGCGTCGCGAGGGGTGGAGGTGCCGCGTGAGCACGCAGGACGAGAGGGCCACGCTCCCCGACTCGGGCGAACGGTCCCTCGTCGTGCTCGTCGACGCCCCCTCCACCGTCGAGCGCCGGATGATCGACCGCTGGCTCGCGGACGCGCGTCAGGGACGCAACGGGCGGGGCCTCGAGGTGCTCCCCGCGGAGGGCGAGCAGCTCGCGTCGCGGCTCACCCGCGGCGACAACCCGCTGCTCGTGCCGGTGCGCGTGGTGTGGTCGCCCGACCCCGAGCCCGACCGCACGCTGCTGCGCCTCGCCGACGTCCTCACCCGCGGCTGGGCGTTGCGCTCCCGCGCCCGCGCCGCCCGCCGGGGGCCGCACCACCACCGGGTCGTCGTCGGCCGGCCCGCGACGGTGCGCGAGCTGCTGCGCCGCCACCGCCGCGAGCGGGCGCAGCCCGACAGCGCCGACTTCGTGCGCTTCGTGGCCCGCCAGGCCACCCTCGCGCTCGACCGGGCCGAGCGGGCCCTGACCGGCAACCGCTTCAAGGTGCCGCGCGAGGTCGCCGGGCAGATCGTCGGCTCCGCGCACTTCAGCCGCGAGATCCAGCGCCTGGCCGCCACCACCGGCCGACCCGAGGACGAGGTCGCCGACGAGGCCGCCGCCGACCTCGAGAGCATCGTCGCCTCGCTGGACCCCAGCGCGGTCGACCTGTTCTCGGGCGTGCTGCGTCCGATGCACCAGAAGGCGTGGACGGTGCACGCCGACACGGCGGGGCTCGAGCCGCTGCGCGAGCTCAACGCGAACCACGCGCTGGTCTTCCTGCCGTCGCACCGGTCCTACACCGACCCGTTCGTGCTGGCCGACGTGCTGCGCAGCAACGACTTCCCGCGCAACCACGTGCTCGGCGGCGACAACCTGCGCATCATCGGGCTCGAGCAGCTCGCGCGGCGCAGCGGCATCATCTTCATCCGCCGCAGCTTCGGCGGCGACCCCGTCTACAAGGCCGTGGTGCGCGAGTACTTCTCGTGGCTGTGCGCCAAGCGCTTCAACCTCGAGTGGTACATGGAGGGCGGGCGCACCCGCACCGGCAAGCTGCGCCCGCCGAAGTACGGCCTGCTCTCCGACGTGGCCGGCGCCGTGGAGAGACGACGCACCGAGGACGTCTACCTCGTGCCCGTGTCGATCATCCACGACCAGCTGCAGGAGGTGCACCAGATGGCGGCCGAGCAGACCGGGGCCGCCAAGACGCCGGAGGGCCTGCGCTGGCTGATGGGCTACGCCCGCGCGCAGCGCCGTCCCGTCGGCGGGGTGCACGTCAGCTTCGGCGAGCCGCTGTCGCTGCGCTCGGCGCTGACCGCCGCCAACGACCCGGCCCTGGACGCCCGTCCGTCCGACGACCCCCACAGTGTCGTCGACGACTCCCCGGCCCGGCGCCTCGCGCTGCAGAAGACCGCGTTCGAGGTCTTCGTCCGCATCAACCGGGTCACGCCGGTGACGCCGATCGCGCTGGCGGCGCTCGCGCTGCTCGGCGTCCGCGACCGCGCGCTGACGCTCTCCCAGGTGCGCCGCGTCGTCGAGCCGGTGCTCGACTACGTCGACGCCCGCGGCCTGCCGCACACCGGCGTCGAGTCGTTGCGCACCAACGGCGGGGTGGCCGAGGCGCTGCTGTCCCTCCGGCGCGAGAAGGTCGTCAGCGCCTACACCGAGGGCTCCGAGCCGGTCTTCTCCATCGAGCCCGGCCACCACATCGTCGCGGCGTTCTACCGCAACTCCGCGATCCACCACTTCGTCAACCGCGCGATCGTCGAGCTGGCGATCCTCGAGGTCGGCGACCTCACCGGACGCGACGCGCTCGCCCGCGGGTTCCAGGCGGCGCTGGGGCTGCGCGACCTGCTCAAGTACGAGTTCTTCTTCCCCGACAAGGAGACCTTCCGGGCGGAGCTGATCAAGGAGCTCACCCTCGTCGACCCCGACTGGCGGTCCTACGAGGGCGACCTCGCCCGCACCCGCAAGCTGCTGCGCCAGAGCCGCTTCCTCTGCGCCCACCGGGTGCTGCGCTCGTTCGTCGACGCGCAGTGGGTGGTGGCCGAGCGCCTCGCCGAGCACGACCCCGACACCCCGGTCGACGAGGACGCGTTGCTCGACCGCTGCGCCGCCGTCGGGCAGCAGCTGCTGCTGCAGGGCAAGCTGCACGGGCCCGAGTCGCTGTCGCGGGAGCTCTTCGCGTCGGCGGTGCGCCTGGCCAGCAACCGCGGTCTGCTGGGCCCGAGCAGCGCCGCCCCCGAGGGCGAGCCCGACCTCGCCACGCGCCGGCGCGCGTTCGCCGCCGAGGTCCGCGGGGTGGTGGAGCGGGTCGTGACCATCGACGAGACCGATGCGACCAACCGACAGGAGTCCGCGGGTGTCCGACCCTGACGCGAGCACGGCCACCACGGCGGCCGACCTGATGGACGCGGTCGCCGCCGCCCCCGACGGCCCGCAGGTCGGGGCGTTCTTCGACTTCGACGGCACGGTCATCGCCGGCTACTCGGTGACCTCGTTCATGCTCCACCACGTCAAGAAGCTCGACCTGCACCCGCGCACGACACTGGAGACGCTGGCGAGCGGCTGGCAGGGCCTGCACGGCGAGGAGGACTTCCGCAAGTTCCTCGGCATCACGCTGCGCACCTGGGCGGGGCGCACGCCCGAGGAGCTGGAGAAGA
>JAQSWW010000065.1 GCA_029266415.1 Actinomycetospora sp.
CTGCTCGCACATCCCGAAGTCGGTGCCCGCGATCCGCACGAACGCGTCGCGCATCTCGTCCATCGGCAGCGGGTCGTGCAGTGGGGCCTGCTCCCGCTGCCGGTCCCACGCGATGGCGCGGAACCAGCCGTCGCCGAACGGGACCACGATCACCGCCCCCTCCGCCCCGGTGGCCGCGAACATGGCCTCCTCCGGCGGATCGGTGAGGCGGACGTCGGCGAGCATGATGTGGGTCGCGTACTGGCGGCCGACGAAGTCGATCCCGACGAGGTCGCGGACCACGCTGTGCGCGCCGTCGCACCCGACGACGTACGCGGCGGTCTCCGCGGTGCCGTCGGCGAGGTCGACGACGACACGGTCGGCCTCCTGCCGCAGCGCCACGACCTCGGCGCCCCGCACGATCTCCACGCCGAGGGCCCACGCGTGCTCCTCGAGCACGCGCTCGGTGCCGCTCTGCGGCGCGATGAGGATCATGGGGTAGCGCGAGTCGAGGTCGCGGAGGTCGATGGTGGCCCCGGGCGCCGGTTGCACCTGGCGGACGGGGACGCCGCGGGGGACGAGCTCGTCGGCCATGCCGCGGGCGTCGAGGAGCTCGAGCGTGCGGGCGTGCACCGCGAAGGCCCGGGTGACGTTCGGCTGGTCGGCCCGCCGCTCCAGCAGCCGGCAGCGCAGACCGGCACGGGCGAGCTCGGTCGCCAGCATCAGGCCGGTGGGGCCGGCGCCGACCACGACGACGTCGCTGGTGGTGTCCATGGGGGTCTCCGATCGGTCAGGGCGTCAGGTACAGGAAGGTCGCGGTGACGAACAGGGCGAGCGCGGCCCAGGTCAGGGCGGCCCGGATCCAGTTGAGGCGCAGGTAGCGCGCGCGGGCGATCCGCCAGTCGTCCGGGGGCCCGGCCGGGTCCCAGCCGAGGATCACCGCGTAGTTGCGCTCGGCGAACAGGCTCGAGGTCAGCAACGGCCCGGCCACGACCGCCACCAGCCCGGCCACGGCGAGCACGAACACCGCGCTCGTCGGCTGCGGCCACAGGCCCACGAGGGCGACGACGGGTGCGAGCAGCATCGCGATCACCAGGACGTAGTTCGTCGCCGATCGCCGGGCGACCGGCAGGAACCGGCCCATGTCCTCCCGGAAGCCGGTGGCCGACCGCGAGGCGTAGATCGGGTGCAGGATCGTGACCAGCATCAGCAGGAGGCCCGACCACAACGCGGTCGCCACCACGCTCAGCACCAGCCCGATCTCGGCGGTCGCCATGTCGTCCTCCTCGGTGTCGTGCCGCGTCGCCGCAGGGATCGACGGTCGCCCGGACCCGGGTGGGGCCACACCACCCCGTGCGCGGGACCACCCGGGTGGTCGGGGCGCCGGGTGGTGCGCGACCCCCCGGGGCCCCGGCACCGTGGGCGGCCGGAGCAGGGAGGAGGCGGGGACCATGGGGTCGACCTACCGCCTGGTCGTGACCGGCCCGGTGCCCGGCGCCGTGGTCGAACGGATCCGCGCGCGGATCGGGGAGGTCACGACACGCAGCACCGGCGGCGGGACGGTCCTGGAGGGCCCGATCGCCGACCAGGCGGCCGTGCGCGCGCTGCTCGATCTGCTCTGGGACGCCGGCGGCGCCGTCCGTCTCCTGCGCGTGACGGACGGTGACATCTCCGGCCGGTAGCACCGGGTCGATGCGAACGAACGGCGGTATGGCGCCCGGACCGACCTGCGATACTGGCCACGCAGCGTGGCGGCCGCGCAGGGAGGCCGGGATGTCGGAGCGACCCACGGCCCCGCTGATCGCCGCCAAGCAGACGGTGCCCCCGATCCGCCCCGGCACGGTCGTGCGGACGAGACTCCGGGCGGGCCTCCACCGGGACGACGGCACGCGGCTGACCGTCGTGGTCGCCCCGGCCGGCTGGGGCAAGACGACCCTGCTCTCCCAGTGGGCCCACGACGCCGCCGAGACGCGCGGCGTGGTGTGGGTGTCGCTGGACGAGGCCGACGACGACCCGATCCGGTTCTGGACCTACGTCCTCACGGCACTGCACCGCGCCGCTCCCGAGCTCGCCGACGGCGCGCTCGGCGCCCTGTCGACGCCCGGGCTGGACCCGGTGGACCTCGCGCTGCCCCTGCTGCTCAACGCCCTCGTCGAGCTCGACCGGCGGTACGTCCTCGTGCTCGACGACTACCACGTGCTGAGCGACCCCCGCGTGCACGAGGGCGTCGAGTTCCTCCTCGCCTACCTGCCCCCGACCCTGCACCTGGTCCTCGCCGGCCGGTCGGACCCACCGTTGCCGCTGGCGCGGCTGCGGGCCCGGCGCGAGCTCACCGAGATCCGCGCCGCCGACCTCGGCTTCCGCCCCGACGAGGCCGCCGCGCTGCTGTGCGCGGTCGGCGACGCGGCGTTCGACGCCGAGGCCGTCACGGCGCTCTGCGCCCGCACCGAGGGCTGGGCCGCCGGCCTGCAGCTCGCCGCCCTGACCGTGCGCGGCGCCGCCGACCCGGCCACGGCGGCCACGACGATCCGGGGGGACGACCGCCACGTCCTGGACTACCTCAGCACGGAGGTGCTCGACCGGCTCGAGACCGATCACCGCGACCTGCTCGTCCGGACGTCCGTGCTCGAGCGGCTCACCGGCCCGCTCTGCGACCACGTCCTCGGCCGGGACGGCTCGGCCGAGGTCCTCCGGGCGCTCGAGCGCGCGGATCTCTTCGTGGTCCCGCTCGACGCGCGCGGGGACTGGTACCGCTGCCACGGCCTCTTCCGGGACGTCCTGCGACGCGAGCTGACCCGGATGGACCCGGCGGAGCCCGCCCGGGTGCTCGCCCGCGCCGCCGACTGGTTCCTCGCGCGCGAACACCTCGTCGACGCCGTCGACCACCGTCTGCGGGCCGGCGACGAGCCGGCGGCGGCGGATCTCCTGCGCTCGAGCGTGCCGTGGTTCCTGGAGCGCGGCGCGTTGTCCACCCACCTCGAGCTCGGCCAGCGCCTGTCACCGGGCACGGTGCTCGCCGACCCCCGGCTCTGCGTGGCCCTCGCCTGGGCTGCCGCGCTCGACGGCCGCCACGACCGGATGGGGCCCTGGCTCGACGCCGCCGAGGACCTGATCGACGAGGACACCCCGGCGCTCGAGGGCTGGCGCACGGTACGGGGAGCCGCCGCGACGATGCGCGCCGTCGAGCTCGTCATCTGGCGGGCCGAGGCCGAGCCGGCCCTCACGGCGTCCGCGCACGCGATCGCGCAGGAGACCGACCCGATGGTCGCGGGCTACGTGATGGCCCGCACGGTCCGGGGGGCGGTCCTCGCGTTCAGCGGCCGGCACGAGGAGGCGGTCCCCTTCCTCGACGAGGCGTGGGAACGCGCGCGGGCCCTCGGGCTGTCCCCGCTGCTCGCCCTCCAGCCCGCGAGCATCCTGGGCGTCGCCCTCACCGAGACCGGGCGCGTCGAGCGTCTGCGCCGGCTGCTCGCCGACGTCGCGCCCGCGGTCCGCACGGCCGAGCAGCAGTGGGGCACCGCCACGACGCCCGGGGTCGCCACCCTGCGCACCGCCGAGGCGCGTCTCGCCGGGGTCGACGGTGACCCGGGGACCGCGCGAACCCTGCTGCTGCGGGCCGTCGAGCTGGCCCGGACGTCCGGGGAGGCCCCCGCGTTGCTCACGGCGCTCACCGACCTGGCCGAGGCCGAGCTCGACCGCGGGGACCCGGCCGCCGCGCGCGCGGCGCTCGCGCAGGCCCGCGAGGTCGGGGAGCACGAGCCGGTGCTCACGCTGTTCGTCGACCGGCTGGCCCGTCTCGAGCGCCGGGCCGGCCGGTCTGCTGCGCCTCCGCGCCGACACGACGAGGTCGTCGAGGACCTGACCGACCGTGAGAGCGCCATCCTGCGGGCCCTGACCGGGGACGCCACGCAGCGCGAGATCGGGGCGTCGCTCTACCTCTCCATCAACACCGTGAAGGGCTACACGAAGATCCTGTACCGCAAGCTCGGCGTCTCGACCCGCGCGGAGGCCGTCGAGCGCGCCCGCGCGCTCGGCCTCGTGGGCTCCGCCGGTCACGCGGGACGAGCAGCCGGCGCGGCACGGCGAGGGCCAGCAGCGGGACGGTGAGGCTGACGACGATGAGCAGCGAGGAGAAGGCGTCGATCGCGGCGTGCACGAGGGCCGGTGCCCAGACCGTGTTCCGGCCCGTCTCGTACAGGTAGCCCAACGGGATCGCGGTGACCGCGGCGACGAGCATCGCCCCGAGGCCGACCGCCGGGCCGACGGTCACGACGATCGGGAGGTGGGTCGCCGCGATCAGGGGCATCGTCCACCAGGTCGCGGCCCGGAAGGTCCGGCCCACGCGCAGCCGCCGGAACACGTAGCCCCGCCAGACGAGCTCCTCGGCGATCCCGTGGAACGCGAGGACACCGACCAGCAGCCACGGCCAGCCCGGGCGCAGCACCGGCGCCGCTCCACTCACCACCGCGGTCAGCGGGAAGACGAGCAGCACGAGCCCCGACACGACGGCGGCGACCACGAGCGCGCGTCCGCCCGGCCGGCCCAGACCGACCCGGCGCAGCGCCCCGACGACCGTGGACCGCCGGCCCACCGTCTCGAGGGCGAGGGCGGTGACCAGCACGGCCGCCAGGATCGCCAGGCCCCACCGACCGGTGGCGTCCAGCGCGCTCGTCCCCAGGAGCACCGCGCAGAGCACCGCGAAGCCCGCGAGGAACCGGACCCACGACCGGACCGTCGTCACCGGTCCGTCCCCACCGGGCTCCACCGCGGACATGGCGGCACCTCCCCGGCCGCGCTGCGCACGAGGCGGCCGACCGGGAGCGTCCCGACCACCCGGGTGGAGCCGCACCACCCGCGCCGCGCACGACCCGGGTGGCGCTCCTCGCGGCACTGCTCCGCCGGAGACGGGTCAGCGCTTCGCCTTCTTCGGGATGTAGAGGTCGGTGAGGGTGCCCTCGAAGGCGTCGGCCGCCATGCCGAGGGTCTCGGAGAGGGTGGGGTGGGGGTGGATCGTCAGGCCGATGTCGGCGGCGTCGGCCCCCATCTCGATGGCCAGCGCGGCCTCGGCGATGAGGTCGCCCGCGGACGGTCCGACGATCCCGGCGCCGATGATGCGGTCGGTCTCGGTGTCGAAGAGGATCTTGGTGGATCCCTCGGAGCGCCCGAGGGAGAGCGACCGCCCGGACGCCGCCCACGGGAAGGTCCCCGAGCCGTAGGACAGGCCGCGCGCCTTGGCCTCGTTCTCGGTGACCCCGACCCAGGCGACCTCGGGGTCGGTGTAGGCCACCGAGGGGATGCACCGGGCGTCGAAGGCGCTCTTCTGCCCGGCCGCGACCTCGGCGGCGACCTTGCCCTCGTGCACGGCCTTGTGCGCGAGCATGGGCTGGCCGACGACGTCGCCGATGGCGAAGACGTGGTCGATGTTCGTGCGCAGGCGCTCGTCGACGGGCACGAACCCGCGGTCGTCGACCGCGACGCCGGCGGCGTCGAGGCCGAGCTCGGCGCCGTTGGGCCGGCGGCCCACGGCCACGAGGACCGCGTCGAACGTGTCGGTCGCCGGGGCCTTCTCGCCCTCGAACGAGACGGTCAACCCGTCGTCGCCGGCGGTCACGTCGGTGACCTTCGTCGAGAGGAACAGATTCTCGTAGCGCTTCCCGATGTGCTGGGCCAGCGGCTTGACCAGGTCCTTGTCCGCACCCGGGATGATCTGGTCCATCAGCTCGACGACGGTGATCCGCGAGCCGAGCTCGGCGTACACGGTGGCCATCTCGAGGCCGATGATGCCGCCGCCGAGCACCAGCAGGCGCCCGGGGATATCAGCGAGGTCGAGGGCCGAGGTCGAGTCGAGGACGCGCGGGTCGTCGTGCGGCACGAACGGCAGGCGCACCGGCTCGGAGCCGGACGCCACGATCGCCTGGTCGAACCCGACGACGGTGGTGGTCCCGTCCGTCGCGGTGACCTCGACGCGGTGGGGCGAGACGAAGCGGCCGCGGCCCTGCAGCGTCGACACCTTGCGCTGTTTCGCGAGCCCGGTCAGGCCCCCGGTCAGCCGGCCGACGACGCCGTCCTTCCAGGCCCGCAACGCGTCGAGGTCGATCTGCGGGGCGCCGAAGGAGAG
Source organism: Actinomycetospora sp. (assembly GCA_029266415.1). Taxonomy (GTDB): domain Bacteria; phylum Actinomycetota; class Actinomycetes; order Mycobacteriales; family Pseudonocardiaceae; genus Actinomycetospora. The sequence continues at coordinate 6,098 of JAQSWW010000065.1, forward strand.
CCCGTGCTCGCTCATCTCCTTCGTCTCGGCGATCACCTTCGCCGCGTGCAGCAGGGCCTTCGACGGGATGCACCCGACGTTGAGGCAGACCCCGCCGAGGGTGTCGCGGGCGTCGACGACCAGCACCTCGAGCCCGAGGTCGGCCGCCCGGAACGCCGCGGTGTAGCCGCCCGGCCCGGCGCCGAGCACGACCAGCCCGACGTGGCGGTCCTCGTGCCCGTCCGACGAGGGCGACGGCGCCGCCGGCGGCTCCTGCTCGACGGCGGGCCGGTCGGCGGCGGTGGTCGTCTTGCGCACCGGGGCGGGCGTGGACGGCGCGCCGTCCCCCGTCGGCTCGACGAGCAGGATGGGCGTGCCCCGCGAGACGGTGTCGCCGACCGCGACGCGGACCTCGCGGACCGTCCCGGCGACCTCGGCCGGGACGTCCATCGTGGCCTTGTCCGACTCGAGGGTGAGCAGCGGCTCGTCGAGGGAGACCTCGCTGCCCTCGGCGACGTGGATCTCGATGATGGGGACGTCGGTGAAGTCGCCGATGTCGGGGACCTCGACGACGACGGGATCAGCCACGGCGGCGCTCCTTCGAGAACGGTGTCGGATCGCGTATCTCCTGGGCGCGGCCTACAGCAGCAGACGGCGTTCGTCGCCCATCGTGTGCGCGAGGTGCCGGGTGAAGCGCGCGGCCAGGGCGCCGTCGATGACGCGGTGGTCGTAGGACAGGCACAGGGGCAGCAGCGTGCGGGGGACGAACGCCTCGCCGTCCCACACCGGGGCGACGCGCGAGCGCACGACGCCGAGGATGGCGACCTCGGGGGCGTTGACGATCGGGGTGAACGCCGTCCCGCCGATGCCGCCGAGGCTGGAGATCGTGAACGAGCCGCCGCTCATGTCGTCGGCGGTGAGCTTGCCGTCGCGGGCGCGCGCCGAGACCTCGCCGAGCTCCTTCGAGATGTCGACGATGCCCTTGCGGTCGACGTCGCGGATCACGGGGACGACCAGCCCGCCGGGCGTGTCGACGGCGACCCCGAGGTGGTAGTAGCGCTTCATGATCAGCGCGTCCTTCTCGGGGGTCAACGAGCTGTTCAGCGTGGGGTACGCCTTGAGCGCGGACACCGCGGCCTTCATGAGGAACGCGAGCAGCGTGACCCGGTAGCCCTCGTTCTTGGCCTGGGTGTCGAGCTCCTTGCGGTACCGGTCGGTGTCGGTGATGTCGGCGTCGTCGTTGTGCGTGACGTGGGGGACGTTCAGCCACGAGCGGTGCAGGAACGGCCCCGAGATCTTCGTGATCCTCGACAGCGGCTGCGTCTCGACCGGGCCGAACCTCGAGAAGTCCTGCGCCGGGATCTCGGGGATGCCCGAGCCTCCGGAGGGCGCCGCCGGTGCGGTGGCGGGCGCGGCGGCGCCTGCCCCGTCCCCCGGGCCGCGGACGTAGGCCAGCAGGTCGGACTTGGTGATCCGCCCCTTGGGCCCGGTGGCCGGCACCTGCTCCAGGTCGACGTCGAACTCGCGGGCCAGCTTGCGCACGCTGGGTCCGGCGTGGACGGGCAGCCCGGATCCGTTCGAGGACCCGTTCGAGGACGGGGCGGGCGCCGGGGCCGACGAGGTCTCGGTGGCCGGCTCCTGGGCGGTGACCTCGGCGTCGGCGGCGGCGGGCGCGTCCTGCGGCACCGGCGCGTCGGACTCGGCCGGGCCGTCCTGCACGGCCTCCCCGTCCGCGGCGTCGAGCAGCACGACCGGTGTGCCCTGGCTGACGGTGTCGCCGACCGCCACGAGCACCTCGGCCACGCGTCCGGCGTGCGACGACGGCACGTCCATCGTCGCCTTGTCGGACTCGAGGGTGGCCAGCGGATCGTCGATGGCGATCACGTCGCCGACCGCGACATGGATCTCGATGATCGGGACGTCCGTGAAGTCCCCGATGTCGGGGACCTCGACCTGGGTCGTGGCGGGAGCCGTCATGGGTGCCTCGTCATCTCGTCGGGCGCTCTCGTCGGTGGGGTGTCGTCAGGCGTGCGCCGGCGCGGGGCGCTCGGGGTCGATGCCGTAGCGCTCGATGGCCTCGGCGACGCGCTCGGGCGGCACGGCGCCGTCCCGAGCCAGGGCGGACAGGGCCGCGACGACCACGTAGCGGCGGTCGACCTCGAAGAAGTCGCGCAGCGCCCGGCGGTAGTCCGAACGGCCGAAGCCGTCGGTGCCGAGCACCACGTACCTCCGGTCGCCCACGAACTCGCGGATCTGGTCCGGGAACGTGCGCACGTAGTCGGTCGCCGCGACCACCGGACCGGCCGGACGATCGCCCAGGCACTGCTCGACCCACGACGCCCGCGGCGTCTCGGTGGGGTGGAGCATGTTCCAGCGGGCGACGTCCATGCCGTCGCGGCGGAGCTCGGTGAAGCTGGGCGCGCTCCACACGTCGCCGACGACGCCCCAGTCGGCTTCGAGCATCTCCGCGGCGGCGATCACCTCGCGCAGGATCGTCCCCGAACCCATCAGCTGCACCCGCGGCCTGGCCCTGCCGCGGCCCTTGCGCGACGGCCCGCCCTCGGCGAGCAGGTACAGCCCGCGGACGATGCCCTCCTCCACACCCTCGGGCATGGGCGGGTGGACGTAGTTCTCGTTCATCAGGGTCAGGTAGTAGAAGACGTCCTCCTGCTCGGCGAACATCCGCCGCAACCCGTCCTGGACGATCACCGCGACCTCGTAGGCGAAGGTCGGGTCGTAGGACACGCAGTTCGGGATCACCGACGAGAACACGTGCGAGTGCCCGTCCTCGTGCTGCAGGCCCTCGCCGTTGAGCGTCGTGCGCCCGGCGGTGCCGCCCAGCAGGAACCCGCGGGCCCGCAGGTCGCCGGCGGCCCAGGCGAGGTCGCCCACGCGCTGGAAACCGAACATCGAGTAGTAGATGTAGAACGGGATCATCGGGACGTCGCTGGTGGAGTACGCCGTGGCCGCGGCGATCCACGAGGACATGGCGCCCAGCTCGTTGATGCCCTCCTGCAGGAGCTGGCCGTTCTCGGCCTCCTTGTAGAACATCAGCTGGCTGGCGTCCTCCGGCGTGTAGAGCTGCCCGACCCGGGAGAAGATCCCGAACTGCCGGAACATGCCCTCCATGCCGAAGGTGCGCGACTCGTCGGGCACGATCGGGACGACCCGCTTGCCGATCTTCTTGTCGCGCAGCAACGTGTTCAGCACGCGGACGAACGCCATCGTCGTCGAGTTCTCGCGGTCGCCGGAGCCCGCGAGCTGGCCACCGAAGGCCGAGAGCTCCGGGACCTCCAGGGCCTCCGACGTCCGGCGCCGCGTGGGCAGGAAGCCGCCGAGGGCCTCCCGGTGCTTGCGCAGGTAGATACCCTCCTCGCTGTCGGGCTCGAAGCGCAGGTAGGGCAGTGACTCGATCGCCTCGTCGGCGATGTCGAGCTCGAAGCGGTCGCGGAAGAGCCGGAGGTTCTCCTGCGCCATCTTCTTCTGCTGGTGGGAGATGTTCTGGCCCTCGCCGGCCTCGCCCATCCCGTAGCCCTTGACGGTCTTGGCGAGGACGACCGTCGGCCGGTCGGGCTCGTTCACCGCCGCGGAGTACGCCGCGTAGATCTTCGACGGGTCGTGCCCGCCGCGCGTCAGCGCCCAGATCTCGTCGTCGCTCCAGTCCTCGACCATCGCCGCGGTCTCCGGGTAGCGACCGAAGAAGTGCTCGCGGACGTAGGCGCCGTCGCGGGACTTGAACGTCTGGTACTCGCCGTCGACGGTCTCCTCCATGAGCTGGTGGAGCCGGCCGCTGGTGTCCGCGGCGAGCAGCTGGTCCCAGCGGCTCCCCCAGATCACCTTGACGACGTTCCAGCCCGCGCCGCGGAAGACCCCCTCCAGCTCCTGGATGATCTTGCCGTTGCCGCGCACCGGCCCGTCGAGGCGCTGCAGGTTGCAGTTCACGACGAAGATCAGGTTGTCGAGGTGCTCACGGCCGGCCAGCGAGATCGCGCCCAGCGACTCCGGCTCGTCCATCTCGCCGTCGCCGAGGAACGCCCACACGTGGCGGTTCTCGGTCTCGGCCAGCCCGCGGCCCTGCAGGTACTTGAGGAACCGGGCCTGGTAGATCGCCATCAGCGGCCCGAGGCCCATCGACACCGTCGGGAACTGCCAGAAGTCCGGCATCAGCCACGGGTGCGGGTACGACGAGAGGCCCTGCCCGTCGGCCTCCTGCCGGAAGGCGTCGAGCTGCTCCTCGGTGAGCCGCCCCTCGAGGAACGCCCGCGCGTAGATGCCCGGCGACGAGTGCCCCTGCATCATCACCATGTCCCCGCCGTGGTCGGCGGACGGCGCGTGCCAGAAGTGCTGGAAGCCGGTGTCGTAGAGCGTCGCCGCGGACTGGAAGCTCGCGATGTGCCCGCCGAGCTCGGAGGACTCCTTGTTGGCGCGCAGCACCATCGCCACCGCGTTCCAGCGGATGGCCGAGCGGATGCGGTGCTCGATGGCCCGGTCGCCCGGGTGCGGGGGTTCCTGGTCGACCCGGATCGTGTTCACGTACGGCGTGGTGGCCGAATAAGGAACCGGCGCCCCCGCGGCCCGGGCCTGGCCGATCAGCTCGTCGAGCAGATCGTGGGCGCGCTCCGGACCCTCGACCGCGAGCACGGACTCGAGGGCTTCGCGCCACTCGTCGGTGCCGTCGGGATCGTCGTCGATCATGTGTGGTCCTGTGGGGCTCGCGGGGTGGACAGGGACATCGCACGCACGTGTCGCGGCACCGAACCACGGACGCGACGCGCTGACCAGGGATCGCACCACGGAAGCCTGTGGGCTCCTGCTCCTTCCCGATCTCGGGCGACGCCCCACGTCATGGTTCCGAGACCGGGGGCGATTCCGGCAGGGCCAGTCGGCGGAACACCTGGATCGTGTCAGTTCGTCACGGGAGCATCGCGAACAGTGGCGAGATCGGCGACGACGCGGCGGCTCGGCAGCCGCGTCCTCACGAGCGTGTCCGCGGCCCGACCTCGCCCGTTGGACGCCGACGCCGCGCGGAAGCACAGTGTGCGGGAGCGACGGAGAGGCGGGCGCATGGCTGATCGCCGGGCCGGGGCCGCGGCGTCCGGTGACACGACCGGGAGGCGGACGGTCGCCCTCTTCGCGCCGTACCGCGGGCGCCTGGCGCTCATCGCGCTCGCGATCCTCACGACGTCCGCGCTGGGCGTCGCGAACCCGTTCCTCACCCAGCGCGTCTTCGACGACGCCCTGTTCGCCCCCGGTGGGCCGCAGATCGACCTGTTGGTGGTCCTGGTCGGGGCGATGATCGCGATCGCGGTGATCAGCGCCGTGATCGGGATCGGCCAGACGTACCTGACCACGGTGCTCGGCAACCGCGTCATGCAGTCGTTGCGCGACCGGCTCTTCGCCCACCTGCAGCGGATGCACCTCGGGTTCTTCACCGGCACCCGCACCGGGTCGATCCAGTCGCGGCTGGACAACGACGTGGGCGGTGTCCAGTCGGTGGTCACCGACACGGCGTCGTCGATCCTGAGCAACGTCGTCACCGTGGTCGCCTCGGTGGTGGCCATGGTCGCGCTGTCCTGGCAGCTGTCGCTGGTGGCCTTTGTGCTCCTGCCGGTGTTCATCGTGTTGCAGGTCCGGGTGGGGCGGGTGCGGCGCAAGATCGCGGCGCGCACGCAGTCCTCGCTGTCGGACATGAGCGCGATCACCCAGGAGACGCTGTCGGTGTCCGGGGTCCTGCTGGCCAAGGTCTACGGCCGCCAGGACCACGAGATCTCCCGCTACCGCGCGGAGAACGACCGCCAGACCGCGCTGCAGATCCGGCAGACGATGAGCGGCCAGTCGTTCTTTGCCGTCGTCACCGGCTTCTTCGCGCTGATCCCGGCGGTCGTCTACCTGGTGGCCGGACTGCTGGCGGTCGGCGGGAGCGGTGCCATCTCGGCCGGCACGCTCGTCGCCTTCACCACCCTGCAGACGCGCCTGCTGTTCCCCATCGTCAACCTGCTGCGGGTGTCGCTGGACGTCCAGACCTCGCTCGCGCTCTTCGGGCGCATCTTCGAGTACCTCGACCTCGTCCCGGCGCTCACCGACTCCCCCCGCGCCCGCCGGTTGTCCAAGGAGGACGCGCGCGGTGAGGTCGAGTTCCGCGACGTCTGGTTCCGCTACCCCGTCGACGCCGAACCCGGGCGTCCCTCCGAACCCGGTCCGTGGGCGCTCGAGGACCTGTCCCTGCGCATCGAGCCCGGCCAGCTCGCGGCGGTCGTGGGACCCAGCGGCGCGGGCAAGACGACGCTGTCCTCGCTGGTGCCACGGCTCTACGACGTCGACGCCGGCTCCGTGCGCCTCGACGGCATCGACGTCCGCGACCTCACCCTGGCGTCGCTGCCCGACCTCGTCGGCATGGTGACCCAGGAGAGCTACCTGTTCCACGCGACCGTCGCCGAGAACCTGCGCTACGCCGCCCCGGACGCCACCGACGAGGAGATCCGCGCCGCGGCACGCGCCGCGAACATCGCCGAGCACCTCGAGGGCCTGGCCGAGGGCTACGACACGGTCGTCGGCGAGCGGGGCTACCGGCTCTCCGGCGGCGAGAAGCAGCGCATCGCGATCGCGCGGGTGATCCTCGCCGACCCGAAGATCCTGGTGCTCGACGAGGCGACGTCGGCCCTGGACACCACGAGCGAGCGGCTGGTCCAGCAGGCGCTGGAGACCGTGATGTCCGGGCGGACGACGATCGCCATCGCGCACCGGCTCTCCACGATCCTGTCCGCCGACGTGATCTTCGCGATCGATCGCGGCCGGCTGGTCGAGCAGGGCACCCACACCGAACTGCTGGCGCGCGGCGGGCTGTACGCGCAGCTCTACGCCGAGCAGTTCGGCGGCGGCGCCGTCGAGGCCCGGTGCGCCGACGGCGTGCGGTTCACCGACGGCAAGATCCTCACGACGCGGAGCGCCGACGACACCACGGCCGCCTGAGTCGGTCGGGGGGATCACGGACGCGGATCCCGGGCGCGGCGACGACGAGCGTGGAGGTCGACCCGCCCCCGGGAGGTCGGGTGCACCCCGCGCGGGGCGGGGGCCGACCCGATGGTCCGGCCGGCGTCCACCACGGAACCTCGTCCGGGAGCCGCCGCGCCACGGGCGCGTCGTCTCCCCCGACCCGCTCCGTCCCGGAAGGACCCACCATGAGCATCCTCGACGCCGCGCCCCCGCCGCCCCCGTCGCCCGACACGCCGCCGGGCACCGCACCCCACCCGCCGCCCCCGATCGGGACGGGGCACCCGGCACGGCCGGGGCTCGGCTGGACCGAACTGCTCACCCTCGGCCCCGTGTGGATCGTCGTCTCGGTGCTGCTGTTCGTGCCCGTGGCGCTGGTCGGCGACGGCGCGTTGCCCGGCCCGGTGCCCAGCCTGGGGCTCGGCGCCGCAGGGTTCCTCGTCGCCTCGCTGATCGTCACCGCGCTGCGCGTGCGGTCGGCTGCGGCCGTCGGGCTGCGACGCACGTCGTGGCGCTGGATCGGGCTCGGCGTCGTCGCCGGGATCGTCGGACTGGTGACCAGTGTCGGGGTGGTGGCGGCCTACGTCGCGATCAGCGGCGACACCTCGGACCTGCGCCCCGACCTGAGCGCCGGTGCGTCCGGATCGGGTGTCCAGGTCGCCCTGTTCCTCGTGCTCGGCGCCGTGCTGGTGCCGTTCGCCGAGGAGCTGTTCTTCCGCGGGCTGCTGTTCGGGGCCCTGCGCCGCCACGGTTTCCTGGTCGCGGCCCTCGTCAGCAGCGTGCTGTTCGGCCTCGCCCACGGGCTCTCGGTGGCGCTCGTCGGCGCCGCCCTCTTCGGGGCGCTCACCGCCGTGCTCTACGAGCGGTCCCGGTCGATCTGGCCGGCGGTGGCCGCCCACGTCACCAACAACGCGATCGCCCTGACGGCCGCGGTGGTCTTCCTCTGACCGCGTGGTCGGGAGCGGCCCGCCGTGCTCGTCAGGTCCGGACGCATGCCTCGATCGCCGCGACGCCCCGGCCCAGGCCGTCCTCGCCGCGGATCCTCTCGCCGACGTCCGCCGCCCTCGGCCGGTACTCCGGGGAGCGGACGAGGTCACCGAGGCGCTCGGTCAGCCCGGCAGCGAGCTTCCTCGCCGGGAGGGGCGCAGGTCCCGCGCCGAGGGCGTGGACACGGGCACCCCAGAAGGGCTGGTCGCCGAGGAAGGGGCAGACCAGCGACGGCTTCCCGGCCCGCAGCCCCGCCGCCGTCGAGCCGGCGCCCCCGTGGTGGACGACGGCGGCGACGCGGTCGAAGAGCCAGTCGTGGGGCACCGCGTCGACCACGAGCACGTCGTCCGATGGCGCGTCACCCGCCGTCAGACCGCCCCATCCCGTGGCGACGACCCCGCGGAGCCGGTGGGCCGCGAGGGCCCGGAGCACGGCGTCGCGCCGCTCGTCGGCGCCCTTCCCGAAGCCCATCGAGCCGAACCCGACGTACACCGGCGGCTCGCCCGCGGCGAGGAAGTCGACGAGCCGGACGTCCGGCCGCCACGCGGGGTCGTACGGCAGGAACCAGTACCCGGTGACGTGCGCCGACGGGGGGAAGTCGGTCGGGACCGGGACGACGTGCCGGCTGTACGGGTAGAGCACCGTGACCGGCGACCCGTCCGGGTTCCGCAGGGGGTCGGCGAGCCGGCCGATCGCTCCCAGTCCGACCCTGCGTCGGAAGTCGTTGATCACGCGGCCGTACAGGATCGTGGTCGCGCGGGCGAGCGTGTACGACAGGCGGTTGGCCCAGCCGGGCAGGGACGCGTTCCCGAGGAGCGGGAGGGGGAACGCGCGTGTCGGTGTGGAGAACGGGAGCGGGAGGGACAGCACCCCCGGCACGCCCAGCGCCTCGGCCATGTGCGGGCCCGCCAGGCACTTGGGGTGGTAGACGATCACCTCGGGGTGCGCCGCCTGCGCCGCGTCCCACTGCTCGTCGATGTGCTCGCGCATCGCCTCGCGCATGACACCGAGGGTCCGCAGCGCGTCCCGGGCGCCGCTGAGCTCGGGCATGACGTCCTGCAGCATCGTGAGCATCCGGGAGCCCGCCGGGTGCACCCGGACGCCGACGCCCTCGGCCGTCTCGCGGAAGGCCTCCGGCGCGGCGAGCGTGACGTCGTGCCCGCGGCCCGTCAGCGCCCCGCCGAGGGCGACGTAGGGCTGGACGTCGCCGCGGGTGCCGAAGGTGGTGACGAGGATGCGCACGGAGCCGCCGATCGGTTCGCCCGGACTCCGCCGGGAGCCTCAGCGCAGGGACGAGATGGCCCCGCGCCGAGGCAGGGCGTGTCAGGACGACGCCCGCTCCGCGGTCGGGCCGGCGGGGACCGCATCGGTGTCGAGGTCCGGCGGGACGATCGCGACCGGGCACCCGACCACCCGGGTCACCGCGGGACGTGTGCGGTGACGGTGGTGCAGCACGCCGTGCTCGCCCACGCCGAGCACCACGAGCTGCGCGTCCCGCGCCTGGTCGGCGAGGACGCGGTCGGCGCGCTCCTCGGCGATGACCACCTGGACCGACGGCGGGCGGTCCGCGCCGAGGGAGGGGGCCTCCTCGGGCAGCAGGCGCGCGTCCGGCCCGGTCCGGACGATGACGAGCGGGGCGCGCCGGGACGCGGCCCGGTGCGCCGCGAAGCGCAGGGCACCCCGGGAGCCGGTCGTGCCGTCGTCGCCGACCACCACGGCGGCCCGCCCGCCGGCGAGTTCCTGCGGCCTCTCGTCGCGGTCCTGCGGGACGACCACCACGGGGACGTCGACGTGGCCGACGAGGCCGCGGGCGATGCCTCGCACGAGACGCTCGCCCAGTGCGCCGAACCCGTCGTTGCCGAGCACGATGAGCGAGGCCGTGCGGTAGTGCTCGCGCAGCAGCGTGATCGGGTGACACTCGACGACGTCCTCCGTGACCGGGAGGTCCGGGACGGTCCGGAGCGCCTCGTCGCGCATGGCCTGCACCTCGGTGTGTCCCAGGGCGAACAGCGCCTTCCGGAGGTCGACACCGACGACCGACCGTCCGGGGTAGCTCCCCCGGGGCACGATCACTCCGTGCACCAGGCGCAGGGAGACCCCCAGGGCACGCGCTTCACGAGCGGCCCACCGCACCGCGGACTGGTCGTGGCCCTCGATCGCCACGCCCACCACGATCGGCCCGCCCGTCACGACGCACCCGTCACTGCGACGACCACCAGGACACGCGGCATGTCCACCTCCTCCTGTCCCCCTCAGCGTGGCGGTGTGCCGGCGGTCCCGGAAGGGTCGAACGGACCTCGCCGGGGTCGGGGAGCGTGGGCCTGCCGGCACACCGGCCACCACCCGTTCGGCGATCGGCCGATCTCCGCACCCCTGCGCGGCCACCGTCGGGAGGGACGTCCGGCGAGGGGCGTGTGACCTCCGGCCCTCGCCCCGGATCCGTGTCTCCGCTGGGCTGGCGCCCGGAGAGGAGTCGCCATGGACACCGTGCCCGAGCGTCGACCCACCGAGACCTTGGACCTCGTCTCCCGGGTCGTCGTCCTGCGCCGTCGGGGAGCGCCGCACGTCACGGTGCTGGCCGCCCAGGACCAGGCATGGACGTCACTGCACCACGAGCCGCACCGCGACGTCCGCGGCACCCTGACCTGGGTCCTGCGGGCGATCGCGAGCGACGACCGGGACGACGCACGGCTCGATGCCGCCCTGCGCGTCGTGGCCCGCGACCTGCGACGCCCGCCGTCGCCGGGGCCGGCACGATGAGCGCGCCCCTCGTCGGACGCGAGCGCGAGGCCCTGCGCGCCGCGGTGGCCCGGGCGGTGCGGGCCCCGTCGGAGCACAACGCCCAGCCCTGGCGCTGGGTCCTCGGCGCCGACCACCTCGACCTCCACGTCGACGACAGCCGTCGCCTGCCCTTCACCGACGATCGGGGCCACGGGGTGCTGCTGGGGTGCGGCTGCGCCCTGCACCACCTCCGGGTCGCGCTCGCCGATCTCGGGTGGCGGGCCGACATCCGCCACCAGCCCGACGACCCCGGCGGACGCCCGCTCGCACGCGTCTGCATCCGCCCGGCGGCGGACGGGATCGACGCGCGGACACGGCGCCACGCTGCCGCGATCGACCGACGCCGCACCGACCGGCGCCGGTTCTCCGCGCGCTCGGTGTCCACCGACGTCGTGTCGGCGCTCGACGACGCGGCGCGGCCCTTCGGCGGCGTACTGCACCTCGCGTTCGGCAGCGACCGCGCCCACGTCGCCGACGCCATGCGGGAGGCCGCCGAGCGGCAGCGCGAGCAGGTGGGCTACGCCGCGGAACTCCAGCGGTGGACCCACCGCTACGCCGGGGCGCACGACGGGATCCCGGCCGGTAGCCGGCTCGAAGGGCCGCCGCCCTCCTACCACGACCTCGTGCTCCGCTGGTTCCCCAGCGGGACCCTGCACCAGCCCCGGGACGGGGCGGACCACCGGGACGGATCGGCCCTGGCGATCCTCACCGCCGTCGACGAGCATCCCGTGTCCGTACTGCGCGCCGGCGAGGCGCTGAGCGCGGTCCTGCTCGAGGCCACCGCCCAGGGCCTCGGCACGACCCCGATCACCCAGGTCCTCGAGGTCCCCGAGACCCGCGACCACCTCCGTCAGGTCGTCGGCGCGCACCGCCCGCCGGTCGTCGCGCTGCGCCTCGGTTGGCCCGAGCCCTTCTGCGAGCCGTTGCCCGCCACGCCGCGGCGCCCCCTCGACCGGGTGCTGACCGAGGTCGAGTGATCACCTGTCGGGGATGCCACGACCCGGTCAGCCCGGCGCGGACGGACCGCCCAGGAACTCGTCGAGGATCTCGTCCAGCCCGCGCAGCGGCCGGTAGCGGGCGCGCTCGGGCAGCGGCGGGTGCGAGCGGACGGTGGTGAGATCGGGCCGGGGAGCGACGTCCGGCCCGAGCGTCGACCCGCCGCCACCCGGCAACGGCACGTCCTCGTCCACGGTGTTCCTCCTCCGGCACCGGGTGCGTGGCGGCAGGTCGGCCACGGTGACCGCCCGAGGGACCCGTCCGGCAGGGCCGAAGGTCCCGACCTGCCCGACGACATCGGGGGTCATGTCCGGGCAGCGAGAGTGGGGGCTCTACGGGAGGACGTCGACGTAGCCGTTCGTGCCGTCCACGCGGACCCGCTGACCGTCCCGGATGCGACGCGTGGCGCCCTCCACCCCGACGACGGCCGGCAGGCCGTACTCCCGGGCGACCACGGCGCCGTGGGTCATGAGGCCACCCACCTCCGTGACCAGGGCGTCGATCGTGACGAACAGCGGCGACCAGCTGGGATCGGTGAAGGCCGTGACGAGGATGTCGCCCGGGGCGAGGTCGGCCTCGGAGATGTCCAGGACGACGCGGGCGCGCCCCTCGACGGATCCCCTCGACACCGGCAGGCCGACCAGGGCGTCGGCCGGTGGATCGGCGCGCCGGTAGGCCCCGGCGACGGCTTCGCCCTCGGAGGTCAGCACCCGGGGAGGTGTCAGCGCCTGGTGCTCGACGAACGCCTCCCGGCGTTCGCGGAGGAGCTGATCGTCGACGCGTCCTGTCCGGACCACGTCGCGCAGTTCGGAGAACCGGAGGAAGAAGACGTCGTCCCGGTCGTGGAGCACACCTTTCCGCATGAGGCGCTCGGCCTCGCCCATCAGGGCGTGCTTGTAGACGGCGTAGCGGCTGACCATGGCGAACTTGGGGTATTCGCGATATCCGATGAAGGTCCGGAGCCGGTCGATCATCGCCTTGGTCTCGTCGGCCTTTCGCTCCCCGTCGGGCAGGGCGCGCACACGCTCGAGCAGTTCCTGCTCCTTCGTCCACGCTTGCTGCCTGCCCTGTTCGAAACGGCGTCGGCCGGCGCCGGGCTCGAAGTGCTCGACGTTGCCGAGGATCGCGGGCAGGAGGGCGGTGGGGCGCTCGTTCCACCGCGGCCTGCTGATGTCGATCTCGCCGACGCACCGCACGCCGTAGCTGTCGAGAAAGGCGCAGATGGCGTCGCGCGCCTCGCGGCCCCCCGCGACCGTGGGCAGGTCGTCGAGGAAGTCGTCGCCGGAGACGCCGTGCAGGAAAGCCACCACCTCCGGGTACGGGCGGATCACGTCGGCCACGTCCAGCAGGGCGAGCCCCATCTCCGACGTGACGTTGGCCGGGACCGACTGCGTGAGCGCGTCGGCGGCGTTCTCCTCCCCCAGCCAGGCGTGCACGTTCTCGTCGATCCACCACGCCGCGTCCATCGCCGTCGTGAACACCTGGTGGCTGCGCGGGTCGAACAGCAGCCGACGCAGCTCCTGGAAGTCGTCCACGACGACGTCGAGCAGGTCCGGTCCGTGGTGTGTCCGGATATCGCGCGCGACGGCGGCGAGCGATGCCCGGCTGTCGGCGATCAGCTCGTCGACGAGGTCCGGGTCCGCGTCGATCATCGCCGGCGCGCCGCCTCCGGGCGGGCTCGGGGCACCCTCCCCCGGCGGGGCCGGGGCGATGGCGCCGCGGTCGATGACCGTCTGCAGCGCGTCCCACATCAAGGGGTCCGACCGCCGCGCGGACTCCAGGAACCACTCGCGGCCGGCGGGCGAGGCCAGGTACGGGGTGACGTCGACGAACAACCTCCCGCCGGCCTCGGACATGGGCCGTGGTGTGGTCATCTGCCACACGGACAGCCCCAG
>JAQSWW010000243.1 GCA_029266415.1 Actinomycetospora sp.
GTTCCTGCCGCCGGTGCCGCACCGGCGGCGCATGATCGCGGGCGGGCGCCTCGAGGTGCGCGCGCCGATGCGCGTGGGGGAGACGCTGCGCCGCACCACGTCGCTGACCGGCCGCGACGTCAAGCACGGGCGCAGCGGCGCGATGCTGCTGGTGACCCTGCGCCACGAGTTCGCCCGGGACGGCGGCGGCGAGGTGCTCGTCGCCGAGGAGCAGGACATCGTCTACCGCTCGCAGCCGCCCGGCACCGCGCGCGGCATCGCCGCTCCCGAGGCTCCCGGCGAGGCGCCGGACCCGGGCCCGGAGGCCGTGGAGCTGGCCACGTCGGAGACGCTGCTCTTCCGCTTCAGCGCGCTGACCCACAACCCGCACCGCATCCACTACGACGCCCCGTACGCCACGGGCGTGGAGGGCTATCCGGGTCTCGTCGTGCACGGTCCGCTGCTCGCGCTCATGCTGGCCGAGATACCCCGCCGACATCGTGCCGGTCGGGGCCTCGCCCGGTGCGACTACCGCCTCGCGCGGCCGGTGTTCGCGGGAGCGAGGGTCCGCGCCGACCACCTCGTCGACCCCGCCCCGTCCGACGCCACCGACGACGCGGCCGCCGCCCTCCGGGTCGCGTGCGGCGTCCCCGGGGCGCCTCCCTCGATCACCGCCACGATCACCTTCGAACCCCAGGAGCACCGGCGATGACCATCACCCCGTCCCGATCCGGCTCGATCTTCGGCCACTCGGTCAAGCGCACCGAGGACCAGGGCCTGATCACCGGCGCCGAGAAGTACACGGGGGACCTGCCCGTCGAGGGCTCGTACCACGTGGTCTTCGTGCGGTCGCCGATCGCGCACGGCACCCTGAACTCGATCGACGTCGAGGAGGCCCGCTCGCGGCCGGGCGTCGTCGGGGTCTACACCGACGGCGACCTCGAGATCGCCGACCGCCCCGGCCTGCCCGGCGTCGTCCCCGACGTGATGTCGCGCCCACCGCTGGCCCGCGGCCGGGTGCGCTTCGTCGGAGACATCGTCGCGGCCGTGGTCGCCGAGACCGCGGGCCAGGCGCTCGACGCCGCCGAGTCGGTGTTCCCCGACATCGACCCGCTGCCCCCGGTCGTCGGCATCGAGGAGGCGCAGGCCGACGGCGCCCCGCTGGTGTACGAGGAGCACGGCTCGAACGTCATCGCGGGCGCCGGCACCGGCGAGGTCGAGGGCATCTTCGACGACGCCGACGTCGTGGTGAAGGAGCGCTTCCACAACCAGCGCCTCGCGGGCGTGCCGATGGAGCCCAACGCCTGCGTCGCGGTGCCCGGCGAGCCGAACGGCGGCGTCACGCTGTGGCTCTCGATCCAGACCCCGCACGGCGCCCGGGACGCGCTGGCCGCCGACCTCGGCCTCGACGCCGAGCAGGTCCGCGTCATCGCTCCGCGCGTCGGCGGCGGCTTCGGCCCCAAGGCCACCGCGTACCCGGAGTACTCCATCGCCGCGCGCGCCGCGATGGTGCTCGGGCACCCGGTGCGCTGGACCGAGACCCGCTCGGAGAACATGCTGTCGATGGTGCACGGCCGCGCGCAGGTGCAGGACATCGAGCTGGGCGTGCGCAACGACGGCCGCATCGTCGGACTGCGCGGCGTCGTCGTCGGTGACGGCGGGGCCTACCCGGCCGTCGGCACGATCCTGCCGAGCCTCACGCAGCTCATGGCCCAGGGCGTCTACGACATCCCGGCCATCGACTTCACGTGGAAGTGCGTCACCACCAACACCACGACCACCGGCGCGTACCGCGGGGCCGGGCGCCCGGAGGCCACGCAGCTCCTCGAGCGGATCATCGACATCGCCGCCGACGAGATCGGCATGGACCCGCTCGAGATGCGCCGGAAGAACTTCCTGCAGCCCGACGCGTTCCCGATGACGAGCCTCACCGGCGCCGAGTACGACAACGCCGAGCACGAGAAGGCGCTCGACGCGGTGAAGGTCGCGGCGGGCTACGACGACCTGCGTGCCGAGCAGGAGCGCCGGCGCGCCGAGGGCGCCCGGACCGCGCTGGGAATCGGCGTCGCCTCGTACGTCGAGGTCACCGCCCCGCTCGGCCTCGACGGCGAGTACGGCTCGGCGCAGGCGCACCCCGACGGCACGTTCACCGTCATGGCCGGCACCAGCGCCCACGGCCAGGGCCACGAGACCGCCTACGCGCAGCTCGCGTCGGGCGTGCTCGGCGTGCCGATGGAGAAGATCAAGGTCGTCCAGTCCGACACCGCCCTGGTGCGCAGCGGGGCCGGCACGCTGGGCTCGCGGTCGCTGCAGACCGGCGGCAGTGCGATCCACAACGCCTCCGAGCAGCTCGTCGCCCGGGCCCGCGAGATCGCCGCGCACCTGCTCGAGGCGTCCGTCGACGACATCGAGCAGACCGACGGCGGCTTCGGCGTACGGGGCATCGCCGACCGCGAGATCACCTGGTCGCAGGTGGCCACGGCGGCCGAGGACGGCTCGGGCTCCGAGACCGGTGAGGCCGGCCCGCTGCTCCAGGAGCTCGACTTCAAGCAGGGCCAGTCGAGCTTCCCGTTCGGCTCGCACATCGCGGTGGTCGAGGTCGACCTGGACACCGGCATGGTGCGCCAGCGACGCCACGTGGCCGTCGACGACGCCGGCCGCATCCTCAACCCGATGCTCGTGGCCGGCCAGCAGCACGGCGGCATCGCGCAGGGCATCGCGCAGGCGCTCTACGAGCGGGTGACCTACGACGAGGACGGCAACCCGACCTCGGGCAACCTCGCCTCGTACGTCATCCCGTCGGCGGCCGACCTGTGCTCGTTCGAGGTGTCGAACACCGAGACCCCGACCCACCTCAACCCGATCGGCGCCAAGGGCATCGGCGAGTCGGGCACGATCGGGTCGACGCCGGCGGTGCACAACGCGGTGGTCGACGCGCTGTCGCACCTCGGTGTGCGGCACATCGACATGCCGCTGACCCCGGAGGCGGTGTGGCGCGCCATCCAGGGCGCGTCGGCGGAGGACCCGGCCATGCGCCAGGCCGCCGGCCCCGAGTACGCGGGCGAGCCGGCGTCGCAGCACTGACCCCCGTACGTCGTGATCTTCTGGGCTGTGGCTCAGAAGATCACGCACGTACCGTGGGCCCCCGTCGGGCGAGGTGACGGGGGTGCGTGGTGGTCGAGTGGCTGGCGCACGCGCCGCTGCCGGTGGTGGCGGCGATCGTCTTCCTCGCCCTGTACCTGGCCGCCGCCCTCGTGCTCGCCGTCCTCCACGTCGTGCGCCGTCGCGGGCGGGCCGATGCGCTGGGGCCGCTGAGTCCCGGCCTGCTGGCCCCGATGGGGCTGATCTTCGGTCTCCTCGTCGGCTTCCTCGTCGCCGACGTGTGGGCCGACCGCGGCGACGCCTCGGCCGCGGTCAGCCAGGAGGCCAGCGCCCTGCGCGACGTCGACCTGCTCACGGCGACGTTCCCGGCCGAGCACCCGCGGGTGCGCGAGCTGCTGCGCGAGCAGATCGACCACTACGTCGCCGACGAGTGGCGGGCGATGTCCGACGGCGACGCGACCCTGACGGTCGCGCCCGCCGGGCTGGTCGAGGTGCAGCGGCTCGCGCTGTCCCTGCCGGTGCAGACCGAGGGCCAGCGGGTGGCGCTCGACCGGATCGTCACCTCGACCGACCGCGCGCTGGAGGCGCGCCGCGCCCGCCTGGTGCTCAGCAGCTCGGCCATCGACCCCCTGCGCCTGGTGGCGCTCTACCTCGTCGCGGTGGTGACCCTCGCGGCCATGGGCTGCGTCCAGATCGACCGCCTGCCCCGCGCGGCGGTCGCCATGGGTCTCCTGGCCACGGCCATGGCCCTCGCGATGACCCTGCTCTGCGCCCAGGCCGCGCCCTTCGCGGGGTACTTCGCCATCGAGCCCGACCTGCTCCTCGAGGTCCGCCCGGCGTGACCCTCTGTGCGTGATCTTCCCGGCTATGGCCGGGAAGATCGCTCACGTGGGGTCAGCCGGGGAGCACCCAGCCGACGGGCTCGGCGAGGCGCAGGGCGTCGTCGGGGCCCCAGGTGCCCGGCTCGTAGGACTCGGGCTGCCGGTGGTCGTCGAGCACGGCGGCGGCGGCGACCCAGACGTCCTCGAGCCCGTCGGGCCGGGTGAACAGCGCCCGGTCGCCGATCAGCACGTCGTGGATCAGCCGGGTGTACGGCGGCAGCGGGTCGCCGCCCGAGAGGCTGTCGAGCGGGATCTGGGTCCACGCGGTGCCCAGCTCCATCGTCGCCCCGGGCGTCTTGACGTTCATCGACAGCGCGAGGGCGCCGCTGCCGGCGAGGTCGAAGCAGAGCACGTTGCCGCGGTTCGGCAGCCCGCCCTCGGGCAGCGGGCAGTCCTCGGGGTCGCGGAACACGAGGTTGACCTTCTGGTGGCTCGCGGCCATGCGCTTGCCCGTGCGCAGCAGGAACGGCACGCCGCGCCAGCGCTCGCTGTCGATCCAGAGGCGGGCGGCGACGAACGTCTCGGTGGTGGAGTCGTCGGCGACGTCGTCGATGTCGCGGTAGCCGTCGAACTGTCCACGCACCACGTCGTCGCGCTCCAGCGGCCGGAAGTGGCGCACGGCGTCGGCCCGCGCCTCGGCCACGTCGTCGGCGGCGAGCGAGGCGGGCGGCTCCATGGCCACCTCGGCGGCGACCTGGAACAGGTGCGTGACGAGCATGTCGAGCACCGCGCCGGTGGCGTCGTAGAACTTCGCGCGGTCGCTGACGTCGAGGGTCTCGGGCACGTCGATCTGCACGGCGGCGACGTGGTGGCGGTCCCAGGAGCTGCCGAACAGGCCGTTGGCGAAGCGCAGCGCCCGCAGCTCCTGCGTCGCCTCCTTGCCCAGGAAGTGGTCGATGCGGAAGACCTGCGACTCGTCGAGCACCACGTGCACGACCTCGTCGAGGGACCTGAAGCTCTTCATCGACGTGCCGAACGGCTTCTCGTAGACGACGCGCGCGCCCTCGGCGAGGCCGTGGGCCCCGATCGCGCGCGTGTAGTCGGCGAACGCCTGCGGCGGCAGCCCGAGGTAGTGCACGAGCCGGGCGCCC
>JAQSWW010000244.1 GCA_029266415.1 Actinomycetospora sp.
CACCGGCCCGGCCACCGACGTGCTCGACACCCGCGAGGTCGCGGCGGCGGGCGCGGGCGCGGGTCGGGCGAGCGCCCGGGCGTCCGGCGCCCGGTCCACCGCGCCGCGTCCCGGCGCGCGCCCCTCGGGCAAGGTCGCACGTCCGTCGGGCAAGCGGCGCCGGTGAGCACCGGCACCGCCGCCGCCGACCTCGACGTGGTCGCCGGCCTCCTGCGCGAGATCCCCGACTTCCCGACGCCGGGCATCCGCTTCTGGGACCTCACCGCCCTGCTCGCCGACGGCGCCGGGCTCGCCGCCACCACCCGGCTGCTGGGCGTGCCGGCCCGCGACGCCGGCGCCGACGTCGTCGTCGGCATCGAGGCGCGCGGGTTCCTGCTCGGCGCGGCCGTGGCCCAGTCGCTGGGCCTGGGCGTCGTGGCGGTGCGCAAGGAGGGCAAGCTGCCCGCGGTCGCCGCCCGGGAGTCCTACGAGCTGGAGTACGGCTCGGCGGTCCTGGAGCTGCCCCACGACGTCCTGCGGCCCGGCACCCGGGCGCTGCTCGTCGACGACGTGCTGGCCACCGGCGGCACCGCGGCCGCCGCCTGCACGCTGGTGGAGGGCGCGGGCGCCGCGGTCGCCGCGGTCTCGGTCGTGCTCGAGCTGCCCGCGCTCGGCGGTCGCGCCCGGCTCGGCGACCACACGGTGCACGCGCTCCTCGCGCGCTGAGTCCCGACCGCTCGTCCGCTCCCCGCACCTCGGGCGACGGCCGGCCGACCGCCCGGCGCGCGCGAGCGTCGACCGGTCCGGGTGGCGCGGCGTCACCCACGCGTACCGACGCCGGGCGACCAGTGACCCGATCGGACCCCGACCGACCGGACACCTCGACCGTGCGGAGATATCCTGGATGGATTCCGGACGTGCCGGGTCCCGCACCGGGTCGGGCCCGGGCCGTCGCTCGGAGGGAGGGACGACGCGTGAGCCAGGACGTCGACGCCACCGGCACGCCGACCGCCCCCGACCCCGGCGCGGTCACCGCGACGGGCGCCGACGGTGACGGGTCGCTGAGCGAGGAGGCCGTCCTCCACGCCGCCGGGCTGTCGCCGGCGCCGCCGGTCAGCCCGTCGCGCCCGCCGTCGGCGACGCGCCGCGTCCGGGCCCGCATCGCGCGGCGGATCACGGCGCAGCGCTCCGGGGTGGTCAAGCCGGTGCTCGAGCCGCTCGCCGCGGTTCACCGCGAGCTGCACCCGTCGGCCGACATGGCCACGCTGCAGCGCGCCTACGACATCGCCGAGCGCTCCCACGACGGGCAGATGCGCAAGAGCGGCGACCCGTACATCACCCACCCGCTCGCGGTCGCCACCATCCTCGGCGAGCTCGGCATGGACACCACGACGCTGGTCGCGGCCCTGCTGCACGACACCGTCGAGGACACCGCCTACTCGCTCGAGAAGCTCTCGGCCGACTTCGGCGCGGAGGTGGCCCACCTCGTCGACGGCGTCACCAAGCTCGACAAGGTCCAGCTGGGCGCCGCGGCCGAGGCCGAGACCATCCGCAAGATGGTCGTCGCGATGGCCCGCGACCCGCGCGTGCTGGTCATCAAGCTGGCCGACCGGCTGCACAACATGCGCACGATGCGCTTCCTCAAGCCGGAGAAGCAGGCCAAGAAGGCCCGCGAGACCCTCGAGGTGCTCGCGCCGCTGGCCCACCGGCTGGGGATGTCGACGGTCAAGTGGGAGCTCGAGGACCTCGCGTTCGCGATCCTGCACCCCAAGCGCTACGACGAGATCGTCCGCCTGGTCGCCGACCGCGCCCCCAGCCGCGACACCTACCTGCGATCGGTGATCGACGAGGTGTCGGGCCAGCTCACCGAGGCGCGGGTGAAGGCCGAGGTGCTCGGGCGCCCGAAGCACTACTACTCGATCTACCAGAAGATGATCGTCAAGGGGAAGGACTTCGACGACATCCACGACCTGGTGGGCGTGCGGGTGCTCGTCGAGGACGTCCGCGACTGCTATGCGGCCATGGGCATGGTCCACGCGCTGTGGCAGCCGATGCCCGGGCGGTTCAAGGACTACATCGCCCAGCCGCGCTTCGGGGTGTACCAGTCGCTGCACACCACGGTGATCGGGCCGGACGGGCAGCCGCTCGAGGTGCAGATCCGCACCCACGAGATGCACCGCACCGCCGAGTACGGCATCGCGGCGCACTGGCGCTACAAGGAGACCAAGGGCGCCCACGGCTCCCACGGCTCCCACAAGGGCCACACGAGCGGCGGGGACGGCACCCTCGAGCTCGACGAGATGGCCTGGATGCGCCAGCTGCTCGACTGGCAGCGCGAGGCCGCCGACCCCGGCGAGTTCCTCGAGTCGCTGCGCTACGACCTCGCCACCCGCGAGATCTTCGTGTTCACGCCCAAGGGCGACGTCATCACGCTGCCCAGCGGCTCGACACCGGTCGACTTCGCCTACGCCGTGCACACCGAGGTCGGCAACAAGTGCATCGGCAGCCGGGTCAACGGCCGGCTGGTCGCCCTCGAGCGCGAGCTCGAGAACGGCGAGGTCGTCGAGATCTTCACCTCGAAGGCCGAGAGCGCGGGGCCGTCGCGCGACTGGCTCGCCTTCGTCGCCTCCCCGCGGGCCAAGCAGAAGATCAAGCAGTGGTTCGCCAAGGAGCGCCGCGAGGAGGCGATCGAGGGCGGCAAGGAGGCCATCACCCGCGAGGCGCGGCGCACCGGCCTGCCGCGGCGCACCGGCCTGCCCCTGCAGCGCCTGGTCTCCGCCGACTCGATGGGCGCCCTGGCCCACGAGCTGCACTACCAGGACATCTCCGCGCTCTACGCCGCCGTCGGCGAGCACCACGTCTCCGCCCGCCACGTCGTCCAGCGCCTGGTGGCGCTGCTCGGCGGCGTCGAGCAGAACGAGGAGGAGCTCGCCGACCGGGCCACCCCGTCGACGGTCCAGCGCCGCCGCGGCACCGGCGACGTCGGCGTCGTCATCGACGACATGGCCGACGGCGGTGACTCGACCGACGTCTGGATCAAGCTGGCGCGCTGCTGCACGCCGGTGCCCGGCGACGGCATCCTCGGCTTCGTCACCCGCGGCGGCGGGGTCAGCGTGCACCGCACCGACTGCACCAACGCCGACGAGCTGCGCAGCGAGCCCGAGCGCCTGGTCACCGTGCACTGGGCGTCGTCGTCGAGCGCGCTCTTCCTCGTCGCGATCCAGGCCGAGGCCCTCGATCGTCACCGCCTGCTCTCCGACATCACCAAGGTGCTGGCCGACGAGAAGGTCAACATCCTCTCGGCGTCGGTGACGACGTCGCGCGACCGGGTCGCCGTCAGCAGGTTCTCCTTCGAGATGGGCGACCCCAAGCACCTCGGCCACGTGCTCAAGGCCGTCCGCAACGTCGAGGGCGTCTACGACGTGTACCGGGTGACGTCGGCCGGATAGCCCCATCGTGGCGCCACAGCGGCTCAGGCCGAGGAGGAGCGGCTGCGCAGGGCGTCCACGGCGCGGGCCACGAAGTTGCGCGGGGGTTGGTCGCCGACGTGCCAGTCGGGGCGGGCGGAGCGCGGGTCGAGGGCGTCGACCGTGGCGGGGTCGAGGCCGTGGCCGTCGGAGGGCCGGGTGAGGGAGCGGACCCCGGCGTCGACCACCGTGACGAGCGGGACGGCGAGCAGGGCCCCGGCGATGCCGGCGAGCACGAGGCCGCACGCGATGGGCAGCACCACGGCCAGCGGGTGGAGTTTGATCGACCGCCCGAGCAGCAGGGGCTGGAGGATGTAGCCCTCGAGGTTCTGCACCAGGACGAGCAGCAGGACGACGAGCAGGGCGTCGGTGATGCCGCCGCTGACCAGGCCGACGAGCACGGCGACGACGCCGGAGACGACGGCCCCGAGGGTGGGGACGAACGCGCCGAAGAAGATGAGCGCGGCCAGCGGGACCGGCAGCGGGATGCCGATCAGCCACAGGCCGACGCCGGCCGTGATCGCGTCGGCGGCGGCGACGAGGATCGTCGCGCGGGTGTAGCCGACCAGCGAGGCGAAGGCGCGCCGCCCGGCGATGTCGGTGCGGTCGCGGGCCTGGCCCGGGACGGCCTGGAGGACGAAGCGCCACACCTGGCCGCCGTTGTAGACGAAGAAGATCAGCGTGAAGAGGGCCAGCAGCAACTCGGTGAGGACCTCGCCGACCGTGCTCACCGCCCCGAGGGCGCTCTGCGCGAGCGTGGCCTGGCTGGACTGCAGGTAGGCGAAGAGCTGGTTGCCGACCTCGGTGAACTGCTCGTTGTTGAGCTGGAGCGGGCCGGTGCGCAGCCACTGCTGGATGCCGGCGACGCTGGCGAGCAGCTGGGACGACAGCTCGGGCAGACCGGACACGAAGGCCAGGCCGACGCCGTAGAACACGCCGCCGACGATCGCGACCCCGCCGACGATGACGATGGCGGTGGCGACCGCGTGCGGCAGCCACGGGAAGCGCGAGAGGGCGTGGGCGGAGGGAGCGAGCAGCGACGCCGCGATCAGCGCGAGCACGACGGGCACGACGACGGCGCCGAGCAGGCCCAGCACGTAGATGATCACCAGGGTGGCCGCGCCCAGGAGCAGCAGCCGCCACGCGAGGGCGGTGGCGATCTCGAGGGCGGCCGGTACCTGCCAGCGCCGGGGGCCGTCGAGGAGCACGGCGCCGCCCGCCCCGGACGCCGCGGCGTCGTCGCCGCCGTCCGCGGGGTCGTCGAGCAACCTGGGCTGGCTCACCCGCGAACCGTAGCCCGCGGCCCCGACAGCGGTGATGCGGAGCGCCGCTCTCGTGCTGGATCGGTGCAGAGGGGGGATACGATGAGGGTCGTGAGCCGTCGAGCCAAGATCGTCTGCACGCTGGGGCCGGCGACGTCGTCGCCCGAGGCCATCCGCGACCTCGTCCGCGCCGGCATGGACGTCGCCCGCCTGAACTTCAGCCACGGCACCCATGCCGAGCACGAGCGGGTCTACCGCCTGGTGCGCGAGGCGGCCGACGGCGAAGGCCGCGCGGTGGGCATCCTCGCCGACCTCCAGGGCCCGAAGATCCGTCTCGGCAGGTTCGCCGACGGTCCGCAGACGTGGGCCACGGGCGAGACCGTGCGGATCACCACCGAGGACGTCGAGGGCACGCACGACCGGGTGTCCACCACCTACGCCGGCCTCGCCGACGACGCCCGCGCCGGCGAGTCGCTGCTGGTCGACGACGGCAACGTCGCCCTCGAGGTCACCGAGGTCGACGGTCGCGACGTCGTCTGCCGCGTCGTCGAGGGCGGGCGCGTCTCCGACAACAAGGGCATCTCGCTGCCCCACACCGCCGTGTCGGTGCCCGCGATGAGCGAGAAGGACGAGGCCGACCTGCGCTTCGCGCTCGGGCTGCGCGTCGACGTCGTCGCGCTGTCGTTCGTGCGCTCGCCGGCCGACGCGGAGCTGGTCCACAAGATCATGGACGAGTACGGCGCCCGGCTCCCGGTGATCGCGAAGCTGGAGAAGCCGGAGGCCGTCGACGCCCTCGAGGCGATCGTCCTGGCGTTCGACGCGATCATGGTCGCGCGCGGCGACCTCGGCGTGGAGCTGGCGCTCGAGGATGTGCCCCTGGTGCAGAAGCGCGCGGTGCAGATCGCGCGGGAGAACGCCAAGCCGGTGGTCGTCGCGACGCAGATGCTCGAGTCGATGATCTACAACTTCCGGCCGACGCGGGCCGAGGCCTCCGACGTCGCCAACGCGGTGCTCGACGGCGCCGACGCGGTGATGCTCTCGGGCGAGACGAGCGTCGGCTCCTACCCGATCGAGACCGTGCAGACGATGGCGCGCATCGTCGCCGCGGTCGAGGTCGGGCCGGCGTCGGTGCCGCCGATCCAGCACGTGCCGCGCACCCAGCGCGGGGTCGTCACCACGGCGGCGCGCGACATCGGCGAGCGGCTCAACGCCCGCGCGCTCGTGGCGTTCACGCGCACCGGCGACACCGTGCGCCGCCTCGCGCGGCTGCACACGCGGCTGCCGGTGCTGGCGTTCACGCCCATCCCCGAGGTGCGCAGCCAGCTCGCGCTGAGCTGGGGCGTCGAGACCTTCCTCGTGCCCTGGGCCGAGACCACCGACGCCATGATCCGCCAGGTCGACGCGTCACTGCTGGAGATCGGGCGCTTCGCCCCGGGCGAGCTGGTGGTCATCGTCTCGGGCTCGCCGCCCGGGCAGGTGGGCAAGACCAACCTGCTGCGCGTGCACAAGATCGGCGAGGACAGCCGTTAGCGTCGTGGGGTGACCACGACCAGCCACCGCTTCGACGCCCTCACCGCCGAGCACATGCGAGCCGGCGGCAGCTGGAAGTGGTCCACGCCCGGCGAGTCCCACGGCCGCGGGCTGATCGGGGCGTTCGTCGCCGAGATGGACTACCCCGTGGCCGACGCGGTGGCCGACGCGCTGCGGGCGACCGCCGACGGGTCCCGGTGCGGCTACCTGCCCGACGGCTGGGTGGCCGACATGGCCGCGGCGACGGCCGAGTTCTGGGGCGAGCGCCTCGGCTGGGCGCCCGACCCCGGCCGGGTGCGCCCGGTGCCCGACGTGCTCACGGCGTTCACCGCGACGGTCCGGCACTTCAGCCGCCCGGGCAGCGCCATCGTCCTGCCGACCCCGGCCTACATGCCGTTCCTGACCGTGCCGGGGATGATCGACCGCGAGCTGGTCCAGGTCCCGATGGCCCGCGACGGCGGTCGCTTCGTGCTCGACCTCGACGCTGTCGACCGGGCGTTCGCCGCCGGGGCCGGGCTGCTCGTGCTCACCAACCCCCACAACCCGACGGGCCGGGTGTTCGACGACGCCGAGCTCGCCGCGGTCACCGAGGTCGTCGAGCGCCACGGCGCGCGGGTGTTCAGCGACGAGATCCACGCCCCGCTGACCTTCGGCGGCGCTCGGCACCGGCCCTACGTGGCCACCTCGGACGCGGCGGCGGGGCACACGGTCACCGCGACCTCGGCGTCCAAGGCCTGGAACACCCCGGGGCTCAAGTGCGGGCAGGTGATCCTGTCCGACGATGCCGACGCCGCCCGGTGGGAGGCCACCGGCTACCTCGCCGAGCACGGCACGGCGACCCCCGGCGTCCTGGCCACCACGGCCGCCTACCGCGACGGCCGCGGATGGCTCGACGACGTGCTGGCCTACCTCGAGGACAACCGCGCCCTGCTGGCCGCGGCCGACCTGCCCGGCGTCGACGTCACCGTCCCCGACGGCACGTACCTCGCGTGGCTCGACGCCCGCGGCCTCGGGCTCGACGAGCCACCGTCGGACTTCTTCGTCCGCGAGGCGGGCGTGGTGATGACCGACGGCGCCGCGTGCGGCGAGGCCGGGCGCGGGGGCATGCGCCTCAACCTCGCCATGGCCCGCCCCGTCCTCGCCGAGGCCGTCGAGCGCATCGCCGCGGCGCTCTCCTAGGCGCGGCGCTCCGGCGGCGCGATCAGGTAGTTGTGGACCTCGGCCATCGCGACCTCGGGGCGGTCGATCCCGAGGTTCTCGAGGACCGGCGCGAGCCGTCCGCCGACGAACCGGTCGAACGCCTCGACCGACTCCCACACGTCGACGCCGCGGAACCCGTCGTCGGTCGGGATCGTGTAGTGGAACAGGCAGCCGGGCTCGGAGTCGCCGCCGCGCCGGAACTCGAGGCGCCGGAGCAGGTCGTCGTAC
>JAQSWW010000066.1 GCA_029266415.1 Actinomycetospora sp.
GGCGCCACGAGGTCGACGCCGGGGCGGGCGGAGGCGAGGCCGACGAGCCGCCGCTCCAGCGCGGCGACGACGTCGGGACCGTGCCCGGCGCGCAGGAGCCGCTGCACGCCCTCCTCGAGGACGTAGAGCTGCTCGGCCAACAGCGTGCCCGCGAGGACCGCGTCGGCGGCGAGGGGCAGGCGGTCGGCCAGCACGTCGGCATCGCCTGACGCACGACGAGCGGCGGAAGGCCCTCGGCCCCGCCGTCGTCCTCGCGCTCGTCCCTGTCCATGCCCCCACGCCAGGACCGACCCCCGACAGCGCCGGCCGCTCGCGCGGAGTGATCACCTCACGGGAGGGTCACGATCCGCGGAGGGATCAGCTCACCGTCACCGTCGGGGCGCCGCCCGCGTGCCCACCGGAGAGCTCCTCGCCCGAGGACTCGGCCTCCTCGGCGAGGCGCATGGCCTCCTCGATGAGGGTCTCGACGATCTGCGCCTCGGGGACGGTCTTGATGACCTCGCCCTTGACGAAGATCTGGCCCTTGCCGTTGCCGGAGGCCACCCCGAGGTCGGCGTCGCGCGCCTCGCCCGGCCCGTTGACGACGCAGCCCATGACGGCCACGCGCAGCGGCACCTCCATGCCCTCGAGGCCGGAGGTGACCTCGTCGGCGAGCTTGTAGACGTCGACCTGCGCGCGCCCGCAGCTCGGGCAGGACACGATCTCGAGCTTGCGCGGGCGCAGGTTCATCGACTCGAGGATCGAGAGCCCGACGCGGACCTCCTCGATCGGCGGCGCGGACAGCGAGACGCGGATGGTGTCGCCGATGCCGCGGGAGAGCAGCGCCCCGAACGCGGTGGCCGACTTGATCGTCCCCTGGAACGTCGGCCCGGCCTCGGTGACGCCGAGGTGCAGCGGGTAGTCGCACTGGTCGGCGAGCAGCTCGTAGGCGCGCACCATCGTCACCGGGTCGTGGTGCTTCACCGAGATCTTGATGTCGTGGAAGTCGTGCTCGGCGAACAGCGAGGCCTCCCACAGCGCCGACTCGACCAGCGCCTCGGGCGTGGCCTTGCCGTACTTGGCGAAGATGCCCGGCTCGAGCGAGCCCGCGTTGACCCCGATGCGGATCGGGGTGCCCGCGTCCTTGGCGGCACGCGCGATCTCGCCGACCTTGTCGTCGAACTTCTTGATGTTGCCCGGGTTGACGCGCACCGCGGCGCAGCCGGCGTCGATCGCGGCGAACACGTACTTCGGCTGGAAGTGGATGTCGGCGATCACGGGGATGTTCGACTTCTTGGCGATCGCCGGCAGCGCCGCGGCGTCGTCGGCGCTCGGCACCGCCACGCGGACGATGTCGCAGCCGGCCGCGGTGAGCTCGGCGATCTGCTGCAGGGTCGCGTTGATGTCGCTGGTCAGCGTGGTGGTCATCGACTGCACCGAGACCGGGTGGTCGCTGCCGACCCCGACCCCGCCGACGTCGAGCTGGCGGGTCTTGCGGCGCGGCGCGAGCACGGCGGGCGCTTCGGGCAGACCCAGATCGACGGTCATCTCACTCCTCGACGACGCGGATTCGTCGCCTCCCAGTCTGCCCGAGCGCCACCGGCCCCGCCGGTGGCCCTGGACACCCGGGATCCTCGAAGGCGATCACCCGGGGGACAGGCCGTCAGAGGGGCAGCTGGATGGGGTTGACGATGTCCGCGACGATCACGAGCAGTCCGTAGCCCATGATCAGGACGGCGAAGCCCACGCCGATCGGCATGAGGCGGGCGAGATCGACCGGGCCGGGGTCGGGGCGTCCGCGCAGGCGCGCGATCCGCTTCTTGACGGCCTCCCAGACCGCGGGCAGCACGTGGCCCCCGTCCAGCGGCAGGATCGGCAGCAGGTTCAGCAGGAACAGCGAGAGGTTCACCGCGGCGAGCAGGTTGAGGAAGGTCGCGACCTCCTCGAGCACGGCCTGGTCGCGCTCCAGCACCTGCCCGCCGAGCACCGAGACACCCACCACGCTGACCGGTCCCTCGGCGTCGCGCTCCTCCCCGAGGAACACCGCCCCGAACAGTCCGGGGATCTTCTCCGGCAGCCGGGTGATCGCCTCGGCGGTGCGCTCGAGCATGTAGCCGCCCGCCGCGACCACCGCGCCGGCGTCCTGGCGCACCAGCGGCGTGATCGGCTCGATGCCCAGGAAGGAGGCGGTGACGTAGCGCCGTTCGTTCGGCGACGCGCCCTCGGGCGGCGGGGTGAGGTCCTGGACCTGGTTGTCGATGAGCGTCGGCGTGAGCGGGACCTGCACGACGCCCGTGGCGGTCTGCCGTTCGACGACGACCTGGACGGTGCCCCGCGCGGTGCGGATGGCCTCCACGAGCGGCGCCCACTCGGTGTAGGGCCGGCCGTCGAAGCTGACGATGCGGTCGCCGGGCCGGAATCCGGCCTGCGCGGCGGGGGTCGGCGGGGCGCCGGGCGGGCACTGCGCCGCCTGCGCCTGCGAGGCGGGCAGGACGCACGCGCTGACCCGCTCGACCACCGGCTGCGCGGTGGGCACGCCGATGGCCATGAGCACGATGGCGAACAGGATGATCGCGAGGACCAGGTTCATGAACGGCCCGGCGAGCATGACGATGATCCGCTTCCAGGGCTTGCGGGTCCAGAACTGCCGGTCCTCGTCGCCGGGCTCGAAGTCGCGCACGGAGTCGGCGCGGACGTCGTCGACCATCCCCTGGAACGGGCCGGAGCGGCGGCTGCGCCCGATCGTCTCGCCCGGTGCGGGCGGCACCATGCCGATCATGCGGATGAAGCCGCCGAGCGGGATCGCCTTGACCCCGAAGCGGGTCTCGCCCACCTTGCGGGAGAGCACGGTGGGCCCGAACCCGACCATGAACTCGGGCACGCGGATGCCGAAGCGGCGCGCGGCGGTGTAGTGGCCGAGCTCGTGCCACGCGATGGAGAGCAGCAGACCGAGCGCGAAGAGCACGATCCCCAGGACGAGCATCACGGACGACGACGGTAGCCCCGGTGCCGGTGTGTCCGGTGTGGGGCCCCGGGTCCGCTCAGCCCGCCGCCACGGCCCGCAGCCGTTCCCCCGCGGTCCGCCGTGCCCACACCTCCGCGGCGTGGACGTCGTCGACGTCGCGGGGGTCGGCCGCCCACTCCCCCGCGTCGTCGAGCACCGCGGCGAGCGTCCCGTCGATCCCGGTCCACGCGCAGCGCCCGGCCAGGAACGCCGCGACGGCCTCCTCGTTGGCGGCGTTGAACACCGCCGGCAGGCAGCCGCCGCCGCGGCCCGCGGCGCGGGCGAGGTCGAGCGCGGGGAAGGTCACCGTGTCGACGGGCTCGAACGTCCAGGTCGTGGGGTCGGTGAACGTCTCCGGGCGCCCGGCCCCGGCCAGCCGGTCCGGCCACGCGAGCGCCAGGGCGATGGGCAGGTGCATGTCGGGCGGGCTGACCTGGGCGAGCGTGGAACCGTCGGTGAACGTCACCATCGAGTGGATCATCGACTGCGGATGGACGGTGACGTCGATGCGCTCGTACGGGACGCCGAAGAGCAGGTGGGCCTCGATGAGTTCCAGGCCCTTGTTCACCAGCGTCGAGGAGTTCAGCGTCACCACGGGGCCCATCGCCCAGGTGGGGTGCGCCAGCGCGTCGGAGACGGTGACGCCGGCGAGCTCGTCGCGCGTGCGCCCGCGGAAGGGGCCGCCGGACGCCGTGAGCACGAGGCGCGCGACCTCCTCGGGGCGCCCGCCGCGCAGGCACTGCGCCAGCGCCGAGTGCTCGGAGTCGACCGGCACGATCTGACCCGGTGTCGCGGCGCGCGTGACCAGCGGGCCCCCGGCCACCAGCGACTCCTTGTTCGCCAGCGCCAGCGTCGAGCCCGCGGCCAGCGCGGCGAGGGTGGGCGCGAGGCCCCGCGAACCGTCCATCGCGTTGAGCACGAGGTCGGCGCCGGCCCCGGCGAGCTCGGCCGCGGCCTGCTCGCCGACCAGCAGCTCGACGTGCGGGCCGAGGCGCCCGCGCAGGTCCTCCGCCGCGGCGGACTCCGCGACCGCCACCGTCGTCACCCCGAACTCGACGACCTGCTGGGCGAGCAGGTCGGGGCGCCCGCCGCCGGCGGCGAGGCCCGTCACGACGAAGCGGTCGGGGTGGGCGCGCACGAGGTCGAGGGCCTGGGTGCCCACCGAGCCCGTCGAGCCCAGCAGGACGAGCCGGCGCGGTGCGGGGGGCCCGGGGGGTGTGCTCATCGCGGCTCATCATCACGGGCGCACGTCGCGCGCGGTAGGTTGGGCTCGCCCGTCCGACCGCGAATCCCAGGAGTCCCTCGTGGCCTCGAACAGCCCCGCCAAGCGGCGACACGACGGCGGTGTCGCGCACCGCGACGACGCCGGTGTGGTGGTCAACGGCGTGTCGTCCGACGACGAGCCCTCGGTCGAGTGGGGCTGGCACGCGCACTACCCGAAGGTCGCCCGCCTGTCCGGGTTCCTCGTCGCGGCGATCCTGCTGGTGATGCTCTGGGGCAACCACGTCGGCGCCCAGGAGGACATCTGGCTCGTGGTCCTGGCCGCGGGCTTCTTCGCCCTGTCGCTGGGCGCGATCATCCGCTCGCGGACGTCCTGGCGTCGGTGAGCGCGCCGCCCGCCGCTCCCGCGGAGCGCCGGGAAGGGTCGTCGGGGCTCCGGCGGTGGTTGCTCGAGGGCCTCACCGACCGCAGCGCCCGGCACTCCGGTCCGCACGCCCGTCCGGCGCCCGAGCACGAGGGCAAGCCGTGGTGGCGGGTCATGTGCCTCACCGGCGTCGACTACTTCTCGACGCTCGGCTACCAGCCGGCGGTCGCGGTCGTCGCCGCCGGCGTGGTCTCCCCGATCGCCACGCTCGTCCTGGTCGTCCTCACGCTCGGCGGTGCCCTGCCGATCTACCGGCGGGTCGCGCGCGAGAGCCCGCACGGCGAGGGCTCGGTGGCCATGCTCGAGCGGCTGCTGTCCTACTGGTGGTCGAAGCTGCTGGTGCTGGTGCTGCTGGGCTTCGCGGTCACCGACTTCCTCATCACGATCACGTTGTCCACCGCCGACGCGACCGCTCACATCGTCGAGAACCCGCTGGTCGGCAGCGCGCTGCACGGGTGGGAGGTGCCGCTGACCATCGGGCTGGTGCTGCTGCTCGGCGTCGTGTTCCTCATGGGCTTCGCCGAGGCCATCGGCATCGCCGTGGTCGTCGTCGGCGTGTTCCTGCTGCTCAACCTCGTCGTCGTCGGCGGCGCCCTCTACCGCGTGGCCACCGAGCCCGCGCTCGTCACGAGCTGGGGCGACGCGCTGCTCACCCAGCACGGCAGCCCGCTCGTGGTCGTGGCCATCGCGCTGGTCGTGTTCCCCAAGCTCGCGCTGGGCCTGTCCGGCTTCGAGACCGGGGTGGCGGTCATGCCGCTGGTGCGCGGCGCGGAGGGCGACACGCACCGCGACCCCGCGGGGCGCATCGCCGGGGCGCGCAAGCTGCTCACCGCCGCCGCGCTGATCATGAGCGGCTTCCTGGTGACGTCGAGCTTCGTCTGCACCCTGCTCATCCCGATGGAGCAGTTCGGGCCGGAGGGCCAGGCGAACGGGCGCGCGCTCGCCTACCTCGCGCACGAGCAGTTCGGCGAGGTCCTCGGCACCGCCTACGACCTCTCCACCATCACGATCCTGTGGTTCGCCGGCGCCTCGGCGATGGCGGGGCTGCTCAACCTCGTACCGCGCTACCTTCCTCGCTACGGGATGGCGCCGAACTGGGCGCGCGCGGTGCGTCCGATGGTCCTGGTGTTCACGGCGCTGGGCATCGCGATCACGATCATCTTCGACGCGGACGTCGACGCGCAGAGCGGCGCCTACGCCACCGGCGTGCTGGTGCTCATCACGTCGGCGTCGATCGCGGTGACGCTCTCCGCGCGGGCGAAGGGCCAGCGCCGGGCGACCATCGGCTTCGGGGCCATCGCCCTCGTCTTCGTCTACACCACCGTCGCGAACATGATCGAGCGCCCGGAGGGCCTCAAGATCGGCCTGCTGTTCGTGCTGGCGATCTTCGTGGTGTCGTTCGCGTCGCGGGCGCTGCGCAGCACCGAGCTGCGGATCACCGAGGTGCACCTGGACAAGACCGCGCGCCGGATCGTCCGCGAGGCCCACGAGGAGGACCCCGAGGCGACGATCCGGCTGGTGGCCAACGAACCGAACCGCCGCGACCGGCGCGAGTACGAGGACAAGGAGCTCGAGGAGCGCCTCGACCACCACATCCCGTCGGGCGACGTGGTGGTCTTCGTCGAGATCACCGTCGACGACCCGTCGAACTTCGAGGACGAGCTGCACGTGCTCGGTGAGGAGCGCCACGGCTACCGCATCCTGCGGGCGCGGTCCGCGACGGTGCCCAACGCCATCGCCGCCCTGCTGCTGCACCTGCGCGACGTGACCGGCCGCGTGCCGCACGTCTACTTCGAGTGGGACGAGGGCAGTCCGGCGACCAACATCGCGCGCTTCCTGCTCTTCGGCGTCGGCGAGGTCGCGCCCGTCACGCGCGAGGTCCTGCGCGAGGCCGAGCCCGACCGCAACCGCCGCCCCGCCGTCCACGTCGGGTGACCCCTACGTGAGCGATCTTCCGGGCTACAGGCCCAGAGATCGCTCACGTGGCAGCTAGACCGGAGACGCCGGGATCTCGCCCTGGACCTCCTTGGCCGCCTTGCGGGCGGCGACGAGCACCGCGTCCCACACCGGCGAGAAGGGCGGGGCGTAGGAGAGGTCCATGAAGGTCATTTCCTCCACCGTCATCCCGTTCCAGATCGCCGTGGCGAACACGTCGATGCGCTTGCCCGAGCCGGCGCGCCCGACGATCTGGGCGCCGAGCAGCCGGCCGGTGCGCTGCTCGGCGAGCACCTTGACCGTCATGTCCTCGGCCTCCGGCCAGTAGCCGGCCGTGGTCGTCGACTCGACGGTGGCGCAGACGAAGCCGAACCCGGCGGCGGTGGCCTCGGCCACCCCCAGCCCGGTGCGCCCGATCTCCAGGCTGCAGACCTTGCTGATCGCGGTGCCGATGACCCCGGGGAAGGCGCCGTAGCCGCCGGCGATGTTGGTGCCGATGATCCGGCCGTGCTTATTGGCGTGGGTGCCCAGCGCGATGTGCACGCCCTTGCCGGAGAGCCGGTGGTGTGTCTCGACGCAGTCGCCGCCCGCCCACACGTGGGGCGCGGCCTGCATCCGCACGTCGGTGACGATGCCGCCGCTCGCCCCGATGGTCAGCCCGGCGTCGGCGGCGAGCTGGGCGTTCGGCTTGACCCCGAGACCGATGATCACGATGTCCGCGGGCAGCACGGTGTCTCCGGCGCGCACCGCGCGGACACGCCCGTCCTCGCCGACGTCGAAGCCGTCGACGGGGGTCCCGGTGAGCACGGAGATGCCCATGCCCTTCATGGCCTCCCGGATCAGCGCCCCCATGTCCGGGTCCACCTGGGTGAACGGCTCCGGGGCCTGGTCGACGATCGTCGTCTCGAGCCCGCGCATCACCATCGCCTCGGCCATCTCGACGCCGATGTAGCCCGCACCGACGACCACGGCCTTGCGACGGTCACCGCCGGCGAGGTCCTTGACGATCTCCTCGCCCTGCTCCAGCGACTGCACCCCGAAGATGCCCTGCGCGTCGGAGCCCTCCAGCGGCGGCACGGTCGGCACCGCGCCGGTGGCGATGACGAGCTCGTCGTAGCCGAGGTCGTAGGTGTCGCCGTCGTCGACGCCGCGCACGCTGACCGTCTGCTTCTCCAGGTCGATGGCCGTCGCCTCGGTGCGCATCCGCACGTCGATGCCGGCCTCGCGGTGCTGCTCGGGCGTGCGGGCGATCAGCTGGTCGCCGTCGGGAACGTGGCCGGAGATCCAGTAGGGGATCCCGCAGGCCGAGTAGGACGTGTAGTGGCCGCGCTCGAGGACGACGACGTCGAGCTCCCCCTCCGCGGAGTGCCGCAGGGCGGTGGAGGCCGCGGACATCCCGGTCGCGTCGCCGCCGATGACGACCATCCGCTTGCTCATGGGGCTCCGTTCGGATCGGGGAGGTGCCCTCCGCAGGGGTAGGTTCTCGGGCCGTGGCCGGGAGCGACGCTGCGGAGATCGAGGTGGACGGCCGGACCGTACGGCTGACCAACCCGGGCAGGGTGTACTTCTCGGCGCGGGGAGAAACCAAACTGGACCTCGCCCACTACTACCTGTCGGTCGCCGACGGCATCGTGCGGGCGCTGCGCGACCGGCCGTGCATGATGCACCGCTTCCCGGCGGGCGTCGACGGCGAGAAGGTCCACCAGAAGCGCCTGCCCAAGGGCGCGCCGGACTGGGTGCCGACGGTGCGCGTGCACTTCCCCCGCTACAACCGCACCGCCGACGAGCTGTGCGTCGCCTCGATCGCCGACGTCGTGTGGGCCGTGCAGATGTCGACCGTCGAGTTCCACCCGTGGAACACCCGGGCCGCCGACGTCGAGACGCCCGACGAGTGGCGGATCGACCTCGACCCGATGCCCGGCGTCGAGCTCCCGACGATCCGACGGGTGGCGGCTGTTGCGCACGAGGTCCTCGACGAGCTCGGGGCCGTCGGCTTCCCCAAGACCTC
Organism: Actinomycetospora sp.; assembly: GCA_029266415.1. Classification (GTDB taxonomy): domain Bacteria; phylum Actinomycetota; class Actinomycetes; order Mycobacteriales; family Pseudonocardiaceae; genus Actinomycetospora. The sequence continues at coordinate 8,572 of JAQSWW010000066.1, forward strand.
GGGCGGCAAGGGCCTGCACGTCTACGTGCGCGTGCGGGCGGAGCACTCGTTCACCGAGGTCCGCCGGGCCGCCCACGCCTTCGCCCGCGAGGTCGAACGCCGGGTCCCGGACCTCGTCACCACCGCGTGGTGGCGCAAGGACCGCGAGCCGGGCACGGTCTTCATCGACTACAACCAGAACACCCGCGACCACACGATCGCCTCGGCCTACTCGGTGCGTGGCACGCCCGAGGGGCGGGTGTCGGCGCCCCTGCGGTGGGACGAGGTCGACGACGCCGAGCCGGCGGACTTCACGATCGCGACCATGCCGGGCCGCTACCGCGAGCTCGGGGACCTGCACGCCGGGATCGACGACGCGGTGTTCGATCTGTGGCCCCTCCTGGAGTGGGCGGACCGGGACGGACTCTGAGCCCGTCAGCCGCGCGTGGCGTCACCGCGGGCGACGACCTGGTCGCCCGCGCGGGTCTCGTAGGAGAACCGGTCGGGTCCCTCGGACGTGATGCGCACGAGCCCCTCGGAGCAGGGACCCGCGATCGGCCGGGCCTGGAGGTCGACCGTCGGCGCGGTGCCGGCGAGGAACAGCGCGAACCGGCAGTCGAAGACGGAGAACGACATCTGCCCGACCTCCGCGCCCACCGCGCCCGCCGCCAGGTCGATCCGGATCGGGAAGCTGCGGCCCGACACGGGCTCGGTCTGGGTGCCGTTCCACGACCCCACGAGGCCCTCGGGGAGGGTGGCCGCGGCGGGCGCGCCCTCGCCCGGCGACCGCAGGTAGATCGTGGCGCCGAGGGCGAGCAGGGCGAGGACCACCAGGAGCAGCGCGACGGCCAGGAGCGACCGGCGGCGGCCGGGAGGCGGCGGGACGTGCCCGGCCGGGGACGGGGCCGGGGAGGGTGCCGGAGACGCGTCCGGAGCGGAGGTCCGGCGCCCCCACTCGTCCGTCGACGCGAGTGTGCCGGACGGCGCGTCCGGTTCCGTCGGAGCGGGGGCCCGGCGCCCCCACTCGTCCGTCGCGGCGAGCGGGAGGGACGACGCGTCGGTCCGGGACGCGCCCGGCGCCCGGACGGGCCCGGTCGGCCCGGTCGGGGCGGTCGGTGCGGTCGGTGCGGTCGAGGCGGTCGGGGCGGTCGGGGCGGTCGGTGCGGTCGAGGCGGTCGGGGAGGTCGGCCCGGTCGGGGCGGTCGGGGCGGCGACCGGGGCCGACCAGGCGCCCGTCCCGCGCGCCGCCGGCCATGAGCCGGTCCCCGAGACCGCCGCCCTCGCGGCGACGGCCAGCTCGCCCGCGTGGCGATAGCGCCGGTCGGGCTCCTTGTCCATGGCGGTCGTGACGACCGCGTCGAGCCCCGGAGGGACACCGGCGCGGAGGGCGCCGGGCCGTGGCGGTGGCTGGTGGAGGTGCGCGTGCACCAGCTGCTCGATGCTCTTGGTGGGGAAGGGCGCGCCCCCGGCCAGGGCCTCGTGCAGCACGCAGCCCAGGGCGTAGACGTCGACCCGGTGGTCGCCGCCCGCCCCGGGCCGGAACCGTTCGGGCGCCATGTAGGCCGCGGTGCCGATCAGCGTGCTCTGCGACGTCAGGCGGGAGTCGTTCAGGCTCGCCGCGATCCCGAAGTCGATCAGGTAGGCGAACTCCGGGAGCTGCACGCCCCGCTCCGACCCCTCGGGCCGGGTGAGCAGGATGTTCGAGGGCTTGACGTCGCGATGGATCAGGTCGGCGCGGTGGGCGGCGTCGAGCGCGGCGGCGACCTGCTCGACGACGGCGACCGCGCGCACCGGGTCCAGGGGTCCGGTGGTGCGCAGGACGGTGCCGAGGTCGGCACCCTCGACCAGGCGCATGTCGAGGTACAGCTGCCCGTCGATCTCGCCGTAGTCGTGGATGGGGATGACGTGGGGGTCGGTCAGCCGCGCGGTCATCTCGGCCTCGCGGCGGAAGCGTGTCGCGAAGCCCTCGTCGCCGCTGTGGGCTGCGGAGAGGAGCTTCAGCGCGACGACGCGGTCCTTGCGGAGGTCCGTGGCCCGGTGCACCTCACCCATCGACCCGCGACCCAGCAGGCCCTCGATGCGGTAGGGCCCGAAGAGTTCACCCGCCACGGCCCCTCCGCTCGTCGGGTGCGGCGGCGACTCGGTGACGCCCCTCGCGCGCCGATGGTAGTCAGAAGCGGATCCCGTTCCAGGGCACGCTCGGGGCGGCGAACAGGCGCGCGAGCCGTCCGGCGGCGCCCGGGGTGAGCTCCTCGAGACGCCCGGCGCGGGCGAGCACCCGCGGGTCGACGCCGCCCAGGTAGATCGAGGCGAGGGCCGGGGCATCGAGGGCGACGTCGGGCTCGTCCCGCGAGGCGGCGACCCCCGGGCTGACGGGGTCGGACGTGTCGAGCGCCCACGTGCCGTGCGCGGGGCCCCCCGGGTCGTGCACGCGCAGCACGACGCGGTCGGTCACCGGGTAGCGGCGGGCGGTCAGGACCGCGGCGACGTCGAGCACCCGCAGCCAGAGCATCTCGCGGCTGCTGCCGAGCGTGAGGGGCCGGTGGTCGGTGAGCAGCCAGGGCAGCGGCTCGTCGACCGACGCGTCCGACCAGATCACGGTGCCGACGAGGTCGAGCGAGGCGAGATGGCGCCACAGCTCGCGGTAGGACTCCGGGGTGGTCGTCTGCAGGTCGAGCACGGCGACGTCGGCGACGCCCGTCTCCCCCCAGCCGCGCGCGACGCGGTAGACGACGTACCCGCCGGGGCGCCCGGTGCCGTCCGACCACAGCACTGCGTGGCGGCCGCGGTCGGGGACCATGCCGGTCCACCCGACCTCGCCGGTGATCAGCGGCGCCCACGACCCCTCGGCGCGGTCGATCGAGCCCGGGTGCCGGCGCCGGGCGCGGTCCGCGACCGGTGCCGCGGCGGGGCCCAGCGTCGCGACGTCGAGGGTGCGCAGGCGTCCGGTCGGCGCCGGGTCACGGAAGGTGGCGAGACGGGTGTCGAGGGACAGCGAGCGCGTCCAGGTGGCCAGCCCGAAGCCGAACCGCTCGTAGAGCGCACCCTGCGTCGACGTCAGCGCCGCCACCGGGGTGCCGTCGCGGGCCGCCTCGGCGAGGTCGTCGGTGAGCACGGCGCGCAGCAGCCCGCGCCGGCGGTGGGTGGAGCGCACGCCGACGGAGCTGACGGCGTCGACGCCCACCTCGCCGCCGGGCACCGCCATCCGCGCGTCCCACGACCGCAGGGTGGCCACGGGCGCGGGGTCGGCGGTCTCGTACACCCCGCGCAGCCGCTGCCCCGCGTACGCCGCCGCCGCGCGCGCCAGGTCGCCCGGGTCGAGGCGCGGCCCCAGGAACGCCGCCTGCGACGCCCGGGCCCACGCCACGGTGTCGGCGTCCGCGGTGCCCTCGGCCACGTGCGGGACGAGGCGACGGACCTCGTGACCGCGGGGCCCGGGGCTCACGGCCGGGCGGTGGCGGCGAGCTGTCCGCAGGCCGCGGCGATCTCGCGCCCGCGGGTGTCGCGGACCGTGCACGCCACCCCGCCGTCGCGCACCCGGCGGACGAACTCCGCCTGCACCGGCGCGGGGCTCGCGTCCCACTTGCTGCCCGGCGTCGGGTTCAGCGGGATGAGGTTGACGTGGACGAGGCGGCCGAGGTGCCTGTGCGCCAGCTTGGCCAGCAGGTCCGCGCGCCACGGCTGGTCGTTCACGTCGCGGATCAGGGCGTACTCGATGGAGACGCGGCGCCCGGTGACGTCGGCGTAGCGGCGGGCCGCGGCGAACACCTCGGCGACGGGCCAGCGCTGGTTGACCGGCACGAGGCTGTCGCGCAGCTCGTCGTCCGGGGTGTGCAGCGACACCGCGAGCGTGACCTGCAGGCCCTCGTCGGCGAGGCGGTGGATCGCCGGCACGAGCCCGACCGTCGACACCGTCACCGAGCGCTGCGAGAGCCCCAGCCCGGCGGGCGGCGCGTCGCAGAGGCGGTGCACGGCGTCGACGACACGGCGGTAGTTCGCCAGCGGCTCGCCCATGCCCATGAACACGACGTTGGACAGGCGGTGCAGATCCGGGCCCAGCCCCCCGTCGCGGACGACGGCGGCGGCCGAGCGGACCTGCTCGACGATCTCCGCCGTCGACAGGTTGCGCTCGAGGCCGCCCTGGCCGGTGGCGCAGAACGGGCACGCCATGCCGCAGCCGGCCTGGCTGGAGATGCAGACGGTGGCGCGGTCCGGGTAGCCCATGAGCACGCTCTCGACGAGCACCCCGTCGTTCGCGCGCCAGAGCGTCTTGCGGGTGGTGCCACCGTCGCACGCGACCACCGAGGTGGGGGTGAGCAGCTCCGGCAGCAGCGCGGGGCCCGCCGCGTCGCGGGCGGCGGCGGGCAGGTCGGTCATCGTCGCCGGGTCGTTCTCGAGGCGGCCGAAGTAGTGCCGCGAGAGCTGGTCGGCCCGGAAGGCGGGCAGGCCCAGCTCGGCGACCGCGGCGCGGCGGGCGTCGGTGTCGAGGTCGGCGAGGTGGCGGGCCGGCCGCGTGCGCCGGGTGCCCGCCGGCGACAGCGACAACACCGGGAGCGGGGCGGGCTCGGTGGCGGGCTCGCTCATCGCGTCCGGTCCCGCAGCATCTCGACCAGGCCGACGCGGTCGGCCGCGGACAGCATCACGAGCACGCCGGCGAGGATGCCCAGCAGGCCCTGGGTGACGAAGCCGCCGCCGAGCATCGTGCTCAGCAGCGCGGACAGCAGGCCCACGCCGACGAGCGCGAAGCCGAGCCAGCGGGTGGGGCGCTGACCGGTCGCGCGGCTGAGCAGCACGAACGCCGCCCCGGTGAGCACCAGCGCGAGCCCGGGCAGGAACGCCGACGAGCTGAGCAGGCCGAGCACGATCGAGGCGAGGACCACCACGGCGATGACGCCGCCCGCGAGGCGCAGCATCTCGGTGGAGCGGGACGTGTCGAACGGGCGGGGGCCGCGGCGGCGGTTCTCGACACCGATGCCGATGGCGATCGCGATGCCGACCGCGAGCACGAGAGTGCCCGCGCCGTCGGCGCCGAGCCCGAGCGTGCCCACCGCGAGCCACACGAGCGCGACCCCGAGCTCCACGAGCACGGGGTCGACGCGCACGGCACGACCCGTCCGGCCCCGCCGGGGCGGCGGGCCGCCGTGCCCGCCACCGAAGCCGCCACCAGGACCGGGACCGGGACCGCGCCCGTACGGCCCCGACGGCGGGCGGGGAGGGGGATACGACGACACGACGTCCACGGTAACCCGACCCCGTGCCCGCCACGGACGCCAGCCCCGGCGGTGGTCACCGCCCGGATCGTCGCCGGATCTCCGTGATCACCGCGGGCAGCACCTCGTGCACGTCGCCGATGACGGCCCAGGTCGCGCGGGTGACCATCGGCGCCTCGGGGTCGGTGTTGACCGCGAGGATCGACCGGGCGTTCATGCACCCCACCCAGTGCTGGGTCGCGCCGCTGATGCCGCACGCGACGTAGAGTTCGGGGCTGATCCGGGTGCCCGTGAGGCCGACCTGGTCGGCGTGCGGGCGCCACCCGTTGTTGGTGGCCACCCGCGAGCACCCCACGGCCCCGCCGACGAGCCCGGCGAGCTCCTCGAGCACGGCGTAGCCCTCGGCGCTGCCCACGCCGCGCCCGCCCGCGACCACCACCGGGGCGGTGGTCAGCGTCATCCCCGCCGCCCGGGGCTGCCGGTCGACCAGGCGGGCGCGGGGCACCGACGTGTCCAGGTCCGGGACGACGACGTGCACCGTGACCTCGTGCGCCGCGGCCGTCTCGCTCGGGGCCGGCGCGCCGGGGCGCAGCGTGGCGAGGCGGATCGGCGCGTCGAGCGCGGCGTCCTCCAGCAGGATGCCGCCCGAGCGCTCGCGGGTGACCTCCCACGGCTCGCCCGGGCGGATCTCCGTGCACGCGGTGGCGAGCGGCACCCCGAGCTCCGCCGCGGCCCACGCCATCGCCTCGGTGCTGCGGTCGGTGCCCGGCGCGAGCACCGCGGCGGGCCGCTGCGCCGCCACCAGCTGGGCGAGGGCCTCCCCCGCGCACGACGGCGACCCCTCGGCGAGCAGCTCGTGCTGCAGCAGGTGCAGCTGCGCGACGCCGCGCTTGGCGAGGTCGTCGGGCAGGTCCCCGGCGTCGCCGACGGCCACGGCCGCCACGGGCTCGCCGAGCTGTTCGGCGAGGTCCCGCGCGGCGGCGAGCACCTCGGCGGACTCGGCGGTGGGCGTCCCGTCGCCGTTCCTCTCGATCACGGTCAGCACCATCAGCGCACCATCCCCAGGTCGGCGAGGACGTCCACCACCGCGGGTGCCGCCGCGGCGCCGCGTCCCAGCACCACCGTCTCGGCACGGGCCTCGGGCCGGTGGCGCAGCCGCAGGGTCCGCAGTCCCCCGGTCGCGAGGCCCGGGTCGATCACCCGCACCGTCGCCTTCTTCGCCCGCAGCCGCCCCTTGATCGTCGGGTAGCGCGGCAGGTTGAGGCCCTCGAGCACGGCCGCGACGGCCGGCAGCGGCGCCTCGTGCACCTCCACCCCGTCGGGTGCCTCGCACCGCAGCGACACCCGGTCCCCGTCGAGCCCGATCCCCTTCACCCCGCCGACGACGGGCCGCCGCAGCGCGCACGCGACCCGGAACCCGACCTGCGCGTGCCCGGCGTCGGCGGAGGCCTCGCCGAACAGGACGAGGTCGTAGGACAGCTCGCGCAGCGCCGCCGTGATCGCCGCGGCGGTGGTCTCCGGGTCGGGGTCCGCGACCGGGGCGTCGACCCGGACCGCGTGGTCGGCGCCCATCGACATCGCGTAGCGCAGCTGCTCGTCGGCCTCGGGCGGGCCGACGGTGAGCACCCCGGCCGACCCGCCGGTGCGCTCGGCGATCCGCACCGCCTCCTCGACCGCGCACTCCTCGTGCGGGCCGATGGTGAAGCCGAGGTGGCGGGTGTCGATCGCCGTCGCGTCGGGGGTCAGCAGGATCTCCGAGCCCACCGCGGGCACGCGCTTGACGCACACCAGGACGTCCATGGCCGCCTCACCCCCGCATCCGCGTGTCGTCGGGGTCGAACAGCGGCGTGCGCCCCGCCCGGGCGACCGTCACCGGGTACCGCTCCCCCAGGTACTCGACGAGCAGCCCGGTGCCCTCGCCGGCGTGCCGGGGCGGGAGGTACGCCATGAGCAGGTGCGTCCCCAGCGACGGGGCCGCCCCCGCGCTCGTCACGTACGACGGCCGGCCCCGGCTGTCGGTGATGCGCCCGCCGTCGGGCGTCAGCACCGGCTCGCCGCCCTGCGGGTAGCGCGGCAGGCCGGACGCGTCCCGGGCGTCGTCGAGGCGCAGCGTGCACAGCGTCGCCTCGGGCTCGCCCTCGCGGGCCTTCGTGTACGCGGCCTTCCCGACGAAGTCCTGCGCCTTGAGCCCGGGCAGCGCGAGCCCGGCCTCCACCGGCCCGTGCTCGGCGTCCAGCTCGTGGCCCATGAGCCGGTAGCCCTTCTCCATGCGCGCGGTGGTGCCGTAGACGCCGATGCCGGCGGGCACGAGGCCGTGCGGCTCCCCCGCTGCGGCGAGCGCGTCCCACAGCCGCAGGCCCGACTCGGTCGCCGCGTGCAGCTCCCAGCCGAGCTCGCCGACGTAGGACAGGCGCAGCGCGAGCACCGGGACCGACCCGATCGTCAGCCACCGCGCGGTGGCGAACGGGAAGGCGTCGTCGGAGACGTCGTCGTCGGTGACGGCCGCGAGGACGTCGCGCGCCCGGGGGCCCCAGAGCCCGAGGGTGCACACCGCCGAGGTCACGTCGGTCAGCGCCACCGAGCCGTCGGGAGGCAGGTGGCGGGTGAACCACGCGAGGTCGCGGGCGCCGTCGGACCCGCCGGTGACGACCCGGAAGTGCGCGTCACCGAGGCGCACCACGGTGAGGTCGCTGCGGAAGCCGCCGTCCGGGCCGAGGACGGGCGTGTAGACGACCCGCCCGACCGGCCGGTCCATCTGGGCGACCGTGAGGTGCTGGAGGAACCCGAGCGCGCCCGGGCCTCGCACGTCGAACTGGGAGAACGCGCTGAGGTCGATCATCGCGACGCCCCGGCGCATCGCCAGGTGCTCCGCGTTGGTGATCGGCGACCACCAGCGCGCATCCCACTCGTGCGGCCGGTCGGCGACGCCGTGCTCGGCGACGAGGTGCTCGTTCGACCGGTACCACTGCGGGCGCTCCCAGCCCGCGACCTCGAAGAACTCGGCGCCCAGGGCCTCCTCCCGGGGGAAGAACGGCGAGCGGCGGACACCGCGGTCGGAGCTCCACTGCTCGCGGGGGTGGGTGATCCCGTAGGTCTTGTTGAAGCCCTCGGTGGCGCGGGCCCGGACGTGCGCGCGGGTGCGCTCGTGCGGGGCGAGCCGCGCGATGTCCGCGGCGGCCGGGTCGATCTCGGGGGCGCCGTCGGTCATCCACTCGGCGATCAGCCGGCCGACCCCGGGCCCCTCCTTGATCCAGACCGCTGCGGCGGACCACAGGCCCCGCACCTCCGGGGTCTCCCCGAGCAGGGGGTGACCGTCGGGGGTGAGGGACAGCAGCCCGTTGATGGCGTGCCGGATACCCGCGTCGGGGCGGTCGAGGATGCCGCCGAAGAGCTCGAGCGCCGCCTCCATCTGCGGGTCGAAGTCGTCGGGCGTGAACGGGAGCTGGGTGGGCGAGAGCGCGGCCGCGGCGAGCGACGGGATGTCGTCGGGGTCGCACAGGATGGGCCGGTGGGCGTAAGATCCGATCTCCAGGTCCGCCCCGCTCTGCCGCTCGTACATCAGCGGGTCCATGTCGCGCACGATCGGGAACGCGATCTCCCGCCCGGTGGCCGCCAGCTCCTCGATCGGGCCCACGTCGATCATCTGGTGCACGGCGGGGGTGAGCGGGATCGTGGCCCCGGCGAGGGCGGCGATGCGGGGGCTCCAGACCCCGCACGCCACGACGACGTGCTCGGAGTCGACGTCGCCGCGATCGGTGCGGACCCGGCGCACGCGGCCGCGCCCGGTCTCGATCGCGAGCACCTCGGTCATCGCCGACACGGTCAGCGCGCCCGCCGCGACGGCCCGCTCGCGCATCAGCTCGCCCGCCCGCAGCGGGTCGACGACGGCCACCGACGGCGTCCAGAAGCCGGCCAGGACCACCGACGGGTCGAGGAACGGGACCTTCTCCGCCACCTCGGCCGGGCTGATCAGCTCGGCGTCGATGCCCCAGGCGCGCGCCGAGGACATGCGCCGGTGCAGCTCCTGGACGCGCTCCGGGGTGCGGGCCACCTCGATGCCCCCGCACGTGGTCAGCGTGCCCAGCTCGGCGTACTGGCGCATCGAGTCGCCGGTCAGCAGCGTGATCTCCCGCGAGTGGTCCACGGGGAAGGCGAAGTTCGACGCGTGGCCCGTGGAGCCGCCGGGGTCGGGCAGCGGCCCCTTGTCCACCAGCAGGATGTCCCGCCAGCCCAGCCGCGCGAGGTGGTGCACGACGGCGTTGCCGACGATGCCGGCCCCGATCACGACGACCTGGGCCCGATCCGGGAGTGAGCTCACGGCTCCCCCTCTCTCCCGAGGCTCTCCGGCCTCAGGCGGCCGTGCGGCGGGCCTGCGACAGCCACCGCACGGTCGGCTCGATCTGGTTGAACGTGTAGAGGTGCAGTCCCGCGAGGTCGGCCCCGCCCGCCGCGAGCGCCGCGACCAGCTCGTCGGGCCGGTGGCGGCCGGGTCGCAGCAGCGACCCGGCGGTCGCGCGGTGGGAACGGGCGAACCGCACGGCGTCGGCGACGCCGATGCGGACGCTGATCCGCAGCAGCCGGGCGGTGTCGACGACGCCGGGGACACCGGCGACCACCGGCAGGTCGATCCCCCGGTCCCGCGCCTCGGCGACGAACCCGGAGACGAGGTCGGCGTCGAAGCACAGCTGCGTGACGGTGTAGTCGGCGTGCGCCCGCTTGGCCGCCAGGTCCGCCCACAGCACGTCGGTCGCGATGCGGTGGTGGCCGTCGGGGTAGGACGGCACGCCCACCCGCGGCGGGCGCCGCCCGAGGTCCTCGACGGCCCGCAGCAGCTCCAGGCCGTCGGCGAACTCCCCGGCGGGCTCCCGGGCGTCGCCGCCCACGACGAACACCTCGGCGACGCCGGCCCCGGCGAGCCGGTCGAGGTGGTCGGCCAGCTCACCGCGATCGCGCAGGCTGCGGGCCGCGAGGTGGGGCACGGCCGCGAACCCACGCGCGGCGAGGCCCTCGGCCACCTCGATCGTGGCCGCCGGACCCCGGCTCGGGGAGGCGGTCACGGCCACCGTCGCACCGGCGGGCAGGTCGGCGGCGGCCTCGAGCACGCCCGCCACCGGCGCCACCTCGAAGCGCGGGTGGGCGAGCAGCGAGGCGACGGCGGAGCGGGCGTCGTCGGACCCGTCGTCCGGAGTGGCCACGGCGCGCCCCCGTCAGCCCTTCGGGGTCTGCTTGCGCGGGTCGACGAAGGGCTTCTCCACCACGACGCCGTCCCGCGTGTCGTCGAGGGTGGCGACGACCAGCTCCGTCCCCAGCGGCGTCGAGGGCGTCGCCACCATCGCCAGCCCGATGTTGCGCTCGAGCCGCGGCGACCAGCAGGCGCTGGTCACCGAGCCGACGACCTCCCCCGTGCCGTCCCGGACCGTGAACGGCTCGATCATGGAGCCGTCGTTGAACGAGCCGAGCGGCGCGCCGCCGATCTCGACCCCGACCATCGAGCGCGACAGGCCCTCGCGCTTCGCGCGGATCAGGGCGTCCTTGCCGACGAAGTCGGCCTCCTGCTCGAGGTCGACCATCCACGTGTAGTCGTAGCCGACCTCGAGCGGGTTGGTGTCGAGGGTGATGTCGCAGCCGTAGGCGAGCATGCCGCCCTCGATGCGCGCACGGGCCGATGGGCCGCATGCCGTGCGGACGGCCCGCCTCCCAGACCCGGTCCCACAGCCGTCCAGCGTCGCGGGTCGCGTTCCGCAGGTAGATCTCGTAGCCGATCTCCGCGCTGTAGCCGGTGCGGCTGACCACCACCTCCATGCCGTCGATCACGGCGTGGCGCAGGTGGTAGTACGGCATCTCGGCGACGTCGTGGCCGAACAGGTCGGCGACGACGGCCTTGGCCTTCGGCCCCTGGACCTGCACCGGGGCGACGTCGATCTCGCGGACGCGCACGTCCCAGCCGCCGGCGTGGGCCAGGCCCGTCGCCCAGAGCCCGACGTCGGAGTCGGCGAGGGAGAGCCAGAAGCGGTCCTCCTCGACCCGGAGCAGGACCGGGTCGTTGATGATCCCGCCGTCGGGCGCGGTGATGAACACGTACTTGCACTGCCCGACCGCGCACTTCGAGAGGTCGCGCGGGATGAGCATGTTGGTGAACGCGAACGCGTCCGGGCCGGTGATCTCGATCTGGCGCTCGACACCGACGTCCCAGAGGGTCACGTCCTCGAGCAGCGCCCAGTACTCGGCGACGGGGTCGCCGTAGTGGCGCGGGTGATAGGTGTGGTTGTAGACGCTGTACATCGCCACGCCGTGCGCCCGGGACTTCCAGAAGTAGGGCGACTTCCGCAGGCGGGGGTAGAGCAGCACCGCCGGGTCGGTGACCACCCGCGAGGGCGGCGGCGCGATGTCGAGCGCGCCCGGGTGGGGCAGGACGTCCGTCATCTCTTCAGACCTCACTTCGTCGTGCGTCCGCCGGCACCTCCGCTGGACCGCCTGGACGGCGTTGCGATCCACGCAACGGGTTGTGGTTGACGCAACGAGTCTCCGCCCGTGAGCGAGATCACGTCAAGGATCCGGGCGAACTGATATATCCAGGCGTGCGATCAGGGACGCACGAGCCCGGCGGGCTCGCGGCGGACGTGCACGCGGTACGCCACGGAGAGCGAGAGGCCGGGGGTGTCACCGATGGCCCGCGCGGCGACCGCGGGCGTGAACTCGATGCGCAGGACGTCAGCGAGCGTCGCGCGGTCCGGGAAACGCCACTGGGTGTCGACCCGCCGCACGGCGAAGCCCGCGCGGGCGAAGAAGCGCTCCGCGGCCGCGGGGTCGTAGCGAGGGGCGGACGCGCGCATCCACGCGCCGTAGGAGTGGCGGGTGGCGTCGAGGTCGACGATCACGAGCACCCCACCCGGGCGCAGGACCCGTGACGCCTCCGCCAGCCCGGGCTCGCAGCCGGGCCCGAAGAAGTAGGCGGTGCGGGCGTGCACGACGTCGGCGCTGTCGTCGGGCAGGGGCAGCGCGGCGGCGCTCCCGCGCTCGACCCGGGACGCGTCGAGGCCGGCGACGCGCTCGCGGGCGCGCGCCACCAGCGGGGCGTGCGGTTCGACGCCGACCACCGAGCGGGCGCGCTCGGCGAAGCGCGGCAGGTGGTAGCCGTCGCCGCATCCGACGTCGACCACGTCCGCGCCGTCGTGCGGGGCGAGCGCGGCCACCGTGTCCCACAGCGCGCCCGTCGCGTCCTGGGCCTCGTTCTCCCGCTCGTAGACGTCGGGCCAGCGCCAGATGTTGGGGGACTCGACGACGTCGGAGACGGAGCGGAGCGGAGCTCGACCATCGACGGAGTCCCGGCGGAACCGGGTCACGGCAAGGGAATCAGCACGAGCAGCAGGAGCCAGGCCATGGGCGCCGAGGTGACCAGCGAGTCGAGGCGTTCCATCAGCCCGCCGTGCCCGGGCAGCACCGAGCCCATGTCCTTGATGCCGAGGTCGCGCTTGACCAGCGACTCGACGAGGTCGCCGGTCACGGCGGTGGCGACCAGCAGCGGGCCCACGATCAGCCCGTACCACCAGCGGTCACCCAGCAGCAGCATGATCGACAGGCAGGCGCCCGTGGAGCCGAACAGGATCGACCCCGCGAAGCCCTCCCACGACTTCTTGGGGCTGACCTTCGGCGCCATCGGGTGCTTGCCGAACAGCGCGCCCAGCGCGTAGCCGCCGGTGTCGGAGCAGATGACGACGATGAGGAACGTCAGCACCCGCTGCGCGCCGTCGGCCGGGACGACGAGCATGGTGCCGAACGCCATGCACAGCGGGATCCAGCACAGCACGAGCATCGACGCCCCGACGTCGCGGACGAATCCGCCCGCGCCCAGGCGCATGCGCCACAGGAAGCACCCGAGCACGGTGACCATCAGGCCGCCGAGGATGCCCTCGGTGCCGAACGGCCACGCCAGCCAGATGATCGCCTGACCACCGATGAGCACCGGCACCCGCGAGAGCCGGATGCCCGCGGCCCGGTGCAGCGCACCGAAGAGCTCCCAGGTGCCGATCACCGCGCAGATCGCGAGGATGCCGATCCACGCCCACCGCACGGTGAGCAGCGCGACGAGGACCACGCCGCCCATCGCGAGCCCGACGCCGATCGCGACGGGCAGGTTGCGGCCGGCGCGCGAGGAGCGGGGCTTCTCGGCGGGCTCGGCGGGCAGCCGCGTGTCGTCCACGCCCTCCGTCCGGCCCGGGTCCGCGTCCGGCGTCGCCCCGGGATCGGGCGAGGCCGGGGTGGGCCGCCGGGGCCGGGACGCGGAGGGGGGCATGGGACCGGTCACCTCAGACCTCGAGGAGCTCGGCTTCCTTGTTCTTGACGAGGTCGTCGACCTGCGCGACGTAGCGCGCCGTGACGCTCTCGAGCTCCTTCTCGGCCCGCTGCTCCTCGTCCTCGCCGACCTCGCCGTCCTTGACGATGCGCTGCAGCTCGTGCATGGCGGTGCGGCGCACGCTGCGGATCGAGACCTTGGCGTCCTCGCCCTTGCTGCGCGCGACCTTGACCATGTCCTTCCGGCGCTCCTCGGAGAGCTGTGGGAAGACCACGCGGATGATCTGGCCGTCGTTGCTGGGGTTGACGCCGAGGTCGGAGTCGCGGATGGCGCGCTCCATGCTCCGCAGCTGGCTGGAGTCGTAGGGCTTGATCACGGCCATGCGCGCCTCGGGGACCTGCACCGAGGCGAGCTGGTTGAGCGGGGTCCACGCGCCGTAGTACTCGACCTGGATGCGGTTGAACATCGCCGGGCTGGCCCGGCCGGTGCGCACCCCGCCGAGGTCGTCCTTGGCGACGTTGACCGCCTTCTCCATCTTCTCCTCGGCGTCGAGGAGCGTCTCGTCGATCATCTGTGGGCTCTCCTCAGGGGCCGGCGGGGGTGGTGACCAGCGTCCCGATCCTCTCACCCCGCACCGCACGGGCGATGTTCCCCTCGACCAGCAGGTTGAACACCATGATCGGCATGTTGTTGTCCATGCAGAGGCTGAACGCCGTGGCGTCGGCGACCTTGAGACCCTTCTCCAGCACCTCGCGGTGGGAGATCTCGTGGAACATCGCCGCCGACGGGTCGAGCTTCGGGTCGGCGGTGTAGACCCCGTCGACGCCCTTGGCCATGAGCACGATCTCGCACTCGATCTCCAGCGCCCGCTGCGCGGCCGTGGTGTCGGTGGAGAAGTAGGGCATGCCCACCCCGGCGCCGAAGATGACCACGCGGCCCTTCTCGAGGTGGCGCATGGCGCGGCGCGGGATGTACGACTCGGCGACCTGGCCCATCGTGATGGCGGTCTGCACGCGGGTGTCGATGTGGTGCTCGCGCTCGAGGAAGTCCTGCAGGGCGAGGCAGTTCATGACGGTGCCGAGCATGCCCATGTAGTCGGCGCGCTGGCGCTGCATCCCGTAGCGGTGCAGCTCCTCGCCGCGGAAGAAGTTGCCGCCGCCGATGACGACGGCGATCTGGACACCGGTGCGCACGACGTCGGCGATCTGGCGGGCCACGGTCTGGACGACGACCGGGTCGACGCCCACGCCGCCCCCGCCGAACATCTCCCCGCCGAGCTTGAGCAGGACCCGGCGGTGGCCGGAGCGGGCGTCGGGACCGGCGTCGGACACCGTCTGGGGACTGGCCACGCTCTCCTCCACGGGGTTCCTCGGCACGCCGATCACGGCGCTGGCACCCGGGGACCGTCCCGGGTGCCGGCGCCGGCGGCGCCGGCACCCGGGACGGTCCAGGGTGCCGGCGCCGCGGCGGGCTCAGGGCTGGCCGACCTCGAAGCGCGCGAAGGTGCGGACTCCGACGCCCGCCTCCTCCAGCACCTTGCCGACCGTCTTCTTGTCCACCGACACCGAGTCCTGCTCGAGCAGCACGGTGTCCTTGTAGTAGCCGTTGAGACGACCCTCGACGATCTTGTCGATGATCTTCTCGGGCTTGCCCTCCTCACGGGCGGTGGCCTCGGCGATGCGGCGCTCGCCCTCCACCACGTCCGCGGGGACCTCGTCGCGGGTGGTGTAGAGCGGGCGCGCGGCCGCGACCTGCATGGCCGCGCCGCGGGCCGCCTCGGCCGCGTCGTCGCCGTCACCGTCGTAGGCGACGACCACGCCGATGGCCGGCGGGAGGTCCGAGGACCGGCGGTGCAGGTACGTGGCGGTCGGCCCGTCGAGCACCGCGACACGGCGCAGCTCGAGCTTCTCGCCGATGCGGGCCGAGAGCTCCTGCACCTTGTCGTCGACCGTGCCCTGGCCGAGGCTCGCGGCCTTGAGGGACTCGAGGTCCTTCGTGCCGTTCGCCAGGGCCACGCCGAGGATGTCGTCGGCGAGCTGGACGAAGTCGGCGTTCTTGGCCACGAAGTCGGTCTCGGAGTTGAGCTCGATGATCGCGCCGTCACGGGCGGCCACCACGCCGTTGGCGGTGGTGCGGCCGGCCCGCTTGCCGACGTCCTTGGCGCCCTTGATGCGCAGCGCCTCGACGGCCTTGTCCATGTCGCCCTCGTTCTGCTCGAGGGCCTTCTTGCAGTCCATCATCCCGGAACCGGTGAGGTCCCGGAGCTTCTTCACGTCCGCAGCGGTGTAGTTCGCCATGGTGCGGCTCTCGTCCGTCCTCGTCGTCGTGTCTCGGTCGCTCGCGGCGGGGACCGTCAGCCGGCCCCGCCCTGGGGGACGCCGTTGACCTGTGCGGCCTCCGGCGCCGCGGCGATCGCGTTGTCGTCCACCTCGGAGTCCTCGGTGGCGACGCCCTCGGTGCGCTCGGGGCGGCTGGTCGGCGTCGTGTCGTCGCCGATGGCGTCCGTGGTCGCCTCCGCCGCCGGTGACGCGACGGGCGCGTCACCGGGCGCGTCGACCGCGCTGCTCGTGGTGCCCTGCTCGACCCCGGTGGGCGCGGACGCGCCGTCGCCGCCGGCGGCCATGAGCTCCTGCTCCCACTCGGTCAGCGGCTCGTCCTCCCCGCGCTCGCCGCCGTCGCGCTGGCCGCGGGCCTGGAGGCCGTCGGCGCACGCCTGGGCGACCACGCGGGTCAGCAGCGCCGCCGAACGGATGGCGTCGTCGTTGCCCGGGATCGGGTAGTCGACCTCGTCGGGGTCGCAGTTGGTGTCGAGGATGGCGACGACCGGGATGTTGAGCTTCCGGGCCTCGCCGACCGCGATGTGCTCCTTCTTGGTGTCTTGTGCACGGTCTGGAAGTTGGTGAGCATGCCGCCCAGCCAGCGCTGGTTGACGAACGGCATGCCGACCCGGCGCGCCTGCTCGTCGATGGCCTCCTGGGCCTGCTTCTTCGTGCCGACGAACAGCACCGTGCCGCCGTGCGCGACGGTCTGCTTGACGAACTCGTAGGCGCGATCGACGTAGGACAGCGTCTGCTGCAGGTCGATGATGTAGATGCCGTTGCGCTCGGTGAAGATGAAGCGGCGCATCTTGGGGTTCCAGCGGCGGGTCTGGTGTCCGAAGTGGACACCCGAGTCCAGCAGCTGGCGCATCGTGACGACGGCCATGCGGTGGAACTACCTCTCTCAGCGGCCCGGTGCTCGAGACCGGGCCTGGCGGTTGTCGCGACGGGCCCGGTCGGTCCGTCGCCCTGGTGCCCTCGTGACCGATCCGGAACCCGCTCGGCGGGACCGCCCGGATGCGACTCTGGCAGCGCCCGGCGTGCGGACGCTTGAGAGGACACGCGAAGTCGGCCCGGAGTTCCCCGAGATCGAGAAGACGACGGACCGCTGGTCAGGAGTGTACGCCGACCCCACCCCCGCCCTCCCCGGCGCCCTCGCCCCGCCCGCCCTCGTGGGAGTCGCGGCACCCCTGTGCCAGCCTGGGGGCCACGCTGGCGTTGGACGCCAGGAAATCCCCCACCTCGCCGAGCACGCGAGGTGGGCGCGCCGGGGCGGAGGACGCCCTCGCCGCGTCGCAGGCAGCGACGGGCGCCTCGGCTGCGTCGGCGCGGCACCTCGCCCGCCCGGCGAGGGAGCCGATGACGGGCTCGATGCGTCGAACCCCGTGTGACGACCCGCCTCCTGCTCGCCCTGCTGGCCCCGCTGCTCCTCGCCCTCGGGCCCCCGTCCGCCGCCGCGGCGCCCGGCCCGCCGCTCGTGGTGCCCGCCGGGGCGTTCGCGTGGCCGCTGGCGGGAGTCGACGGGACCGCGGCCCCGGAGCGGGCGGGCACGGTGGGCACGGCGACCCGGCTGTTCGACCCGCCGCCGCACTACTACGGCCGCGGCCACCGGGGTGTCGACCTCGCCGGCCACCCGGGGCTCACGGTGCTCGCCGCGGGCGGGGGCACGGTCGTGCACGCCGCGCGGCTGGCGGGTCGCGGCGTCGTGTCGGTGGAGCACGGCGCCGGGCTGCGCACGACCTACGAGCCCGTCACCGTCGCGGTGGCCCCGGGCGCGGTGGTGCGCCGCGGGGACCCGCTCGGTGCCCTCGAGCCCGGCCACCGCGGCTGCCCGGTCGCGGCGTGCCTGCACTGGGGGCTGCGCCGGCCGTCGGCGGACGCCTCCGCGGGCGCGCTGGAGTACCTCGACCCGCTCCTGCTGCTCGGCCTCGGGCAGGTGCGGCTCCTGCCGACCGACCCGTGAGGCGGTCAGGCGTGCTGCAGCTCGGCGAGCCGGGCCCGCAGGCGCATCACCGCGCGGGTGTGCAGCTGGCAGACCCGCGACTCGGTCACCCCGAGGACCCGACCGATCTCGGCGAGCGTCAGGTTCTCGAAGTAGTACAGCCCGACGACCGTGCGGTCGCGCTCGGCGAGCTGGCCGACCGCCTCGGCGAGCAGGCGGCGGGTCTCCTGGTCCTCCATGGCCGCGAGCGGGTCCTCGGCGCCCGTGTCGGGCAGGGAGTCGACCAGCGACGGGGCGGCCCCCTCGGCCGGTGCCGAGCCCCCGGCGCCGCGTCCGGCGGCCACGAGCTCGTCGAGCGCGGCCACGCTCGTCATCGCGATCTGCCCGAAGGTGGCGCGCAGGTCCTCGGTGGAGGTGTCCAGCTCGGCGGCGAGCTCGGAGTCGCTGCACGAGCGCTGCTCGCGGCTCTCCAGGCGCTCGATGGCGCGCTCGATCTCGCGGGCACGGGAGCGCACGGAGCGCGGCACCCAGTCCTGCGAGCGCAGCTCGTCGAGGATCGCACCGCGGATGCGCTGCATCGCGTAGACCTCGAACTTGCGCCCGCGGTCGGGCTCGTAGCGCTCGATGGCGTCCACCAGGCCGAAGATCCCGCACTGGATGAGGTCGGCGACGTCCACGTGGGCGGGCAGCCCGGTGCCGACGCGGCCGGCGACGTACTTGACCAGCGGCGCGTAGTGCAGCACCAGCCGGTCCTTCGTCGACTTGCGGGGGTCGTCGGCGTAGCGGGCCCAGAGCTCGGCGATGCCGGCCTCGACCAGCGCCTCCTCGTCGGCCGCGCCGGGCGCGACGGCGCCGAGCGTGGCCGGGCCCGTGTGGGCGGGGGTGGGACGCGTCTCGCCGGGCCGGTCCTCACGGGTGGGCGCGGGCGCCGGCACCGGGGCCAGGGCGTTTGCGCCGTGGGTGGGCGTCGGGGACGGCGCGGGCTGTCGGGGGCGGCTCCCGGCGGTGCGCGAGGCGGCCTGCGCCGCGCGGACGGCGGCGTCGGCGTCGAGCCCGGGCAGGGCCGGCAGGGGCCCCGTCGGCGGGGTGTCGGCGTTCGCGGCGGCGATCGCGGCGGCCAGCGTGGCCACCGGCGCGCCGTCGCGACCCGCGTCAGGCGCGGGGGTGGGCGGTGTCATGGATGGCCCTCAGGCGCTCGGCGGACACGTGGGTGTAGAGCTGGGTCGTCGCCGGCGACGCGTGACCCAACAGCTCCTGGACGCTCCTCAGATCCGCTCCCCCCTCGAGCAGGTGTGTGGCCGCCGAGTGCCGGAGGCCGTGCGGCGCGATGTCGGGTGCCCCCGGGACGGCGCCGGCCGCGTCGTGCACGACCGTCCGCGCGATCCGCGGGTCGAGACGCCCGCCGCGGGCGCCCAGCAGCAGGGCCGGTGGTGAGGTCGGGACGGCGAGGTGCGGCCGGCCGTCGCGACGCCAGGCGTCGAGGGCGGCGGCCGCGGGCGTGCCGTAGACGACCGTGCGCTGCTTGTCGCCCTTGCCCAGGACGCGCAGCGTGCGCCGGGCGTCGTCGACGTCGTCGACGTCGAGCCCGCACAGCTCGGAGACCCGCACGCCGGTGGCGTAGAGCAGCTCGAGCAGCAGGTGGTCCCGCAGCGCCACCGGGTCGCCCTGCGCGGCGCCGGAGGCCGCCGCACGGAGCGCCGCCGCGGCCTGGTCGGCGCGCAGCACCTCGGGCAGCCGGCGGTGGGCGCGGGGCGAGGCGAGGCGCGCGCCCGCGTCGGTGGGCGCGCGGCCGGTGCGGGCCGCCCACGCGGTGAACGTGCGCGCGGCGGCCGCCCGCCGGGCCATCGTGGTGCGGCTCGCGCCGCGGGCCAGGCCCGCCGCGAGCCACGAGCGCAGCACGGTGAGGTCGAGATCGGTCAGGTCGAGCGCGGCGTCGGGGTCAGCGCTGTCGGCACCCGCACCCGCGGGGTCACGGAGGTGCCCGAGCAGCGCCGTCACGTCGCCGAGGTAGGCGCGCACGGTGTGCGGCGAGAGGGCCCGCTCGTAGCGCAGGTGCGTCGCGAAGGCGTCGAGGTGCGTGGTGGCGGAGGCCGGAGCGACGGCGGCCCCCCGACCGCGCGACGTGGGGACGGCGACGGGCGCGTCGCTACGCGGGGCGTCCGCGAGAGGGGTATCGGAGGCGATCGGGGTGCTCTCGGCGTCCATCTCGGTGAATGCGGAGCGTGACGACGTGACCGGGTCGAAGGGGAACTCACGAGAGGCCCCTCGACCGGATGACGGGGACGGCCCGGACAGGCGTCCACGCGAGTCGTCGGGAGAGAACGTGCCGGTCATCGCGGTGAAGAGTCTCGATCAGGACGCGACGGGTCAAGCACCGCCACGGCCCGTGCGGTGACCGTGTGCCACCGTCGAGGAGCGGTCCCGTTCGTCGCGCTCTGCAACCGTTCGTCGCGCTGTGCCTGTTCACCCTGGTCGGCGACGCCACCGGTCACCGTCCTGCTCGACGAGTCCGCGGGCCTGGAGATCACTCAGGTGAGTGGTGACCTCGGCCGGATCGACCCCGCTGTCGTGGGCCAGACGTACGGCTGTGCGCGCCGCGTGGAGGGGTAGGGCTTCGTGCACACGGAGGGCGGCCGGGTCAAGACCGTCCGTCCGACGCGACGGGGTCCCCGGTGGAGCGTCGAGCCCGTCGCCCACTCGACCCACGCGCTCGACGACGTGCGCCGGGCGTCCCACGACCGACACCTCGGGCCGCTGGGCGAGCTCGTGGCAGCCCACCGACAGCGCGGACGTCACGGGGCCGGGCACCACCATCACCGAGCGGCCGAGGGCCTCGGCCACCAGCGCGGTGCGCATCGCCCCCGAGCGCGCGGCGGCCTCGACGACCAGCGTGCCGGCGGTGAGCGCGGCGACGAGGCGGTTGCGCACCAGGAAGCGGTGCCGCGCGGGGGTCGTGCCCGGCGGGTACTCGGTGACCACCAGGCCCCGGCGGGCGAGGTGGTCGAGCAGCGTGGCGTGGCTGGGCGGGTAGGCCCGGTCGATGCCGCAGGCCAGCACGGCCACCGTGCGGCCCTCCACGGCGAGGGCGCCGCGGTGGGCGGCCCCGTCCACGCCGAGCGCCGCGCCCGACACCACCGTCTTGCCGCGGTCGGCGAGGTCGGCGCCCCAGTCGCGGGCCACCCACAGCCCGTACTCGCTCGCCGCCCGCGCGCCCACCATGGCGACCCAGTCGACCGGGGCGCCGCTCAGGCGCAGCGGGCCGCGTGCCCACAGCGCCAGCGGTTCCGCCAGCCCGTCGCGCGCGGACGCGCCCTCCAGCCCCGGCGTGCCGTCGACCCCGGCCGCCGCCCCGAGCCCGGCGAGGGCGAGCGCGGGCCACTCCGGGTCCTCCGGGACGACCAGGCGCCCCCTGCGCGCCGCCAGCAGCGCCAGGTCGGCCTCGGCGCGGTCGGTGGCCCGGCGGGCCGCGGTCTCGCCCGCCACGGCCGGCGGGATCGCGCCGGGTCCGTGGAGGGCACCCTCGCGGACCCGGCGCGCCGCCGCCACCGGCCCGATCTCCCCGACCAGCGCGGCCAGCGCGGGGGCGGGCGGCTCGGCGACCCGCGAGAGGTAGGCGCGGGCGAGCAGCACCTCCCGGGCGACGGCCGCCCCGGTGCCCGGGACCGCCGGCGCGCTCACGCCACGTCCTCGTCGTGGGCGGGACCGTCGCCGGCCTCGGTGAACCCCTTGAACTCGACGGCCTCGGCGATGTCGCAGCGCTCCGGGCCCGGCGCCCCGCGCAGGTCGGCGAGCGTCCACGCCACGCGGAGCGCGCGGTCGGCGCCGCGCGCGGTCATCGTGCCGGTGCGCAGCTGGCTCTCGAGGATCGCGGTGGCGTCGCGGGGCAGGCGCCCGCGGCGGCGCAGCTCGGGGCCGGGCACCTCGGCGTTGGTGCGCCAGCCCGCGTCGCGCCACCGCTCGCGCGCCGCCGCCCGGGCCGCCAGCACCCGGGTGCGCACGGTCGCCGTGTCCTCCGTGGCGGGCTCGAGGTCCTCGGTCGGCCCGCCCGCCCACGACAGCGCCTCGACCGCCTGCAACGAGACCCGCAGGTCGACACGGTCGAGCATCGGGCCGGACAGCCGGTGGGTGTAGCGGCGCTTCTCCAGGCTCGAGCACGTGCAGTCGGTCTGGCGCGGTGGCGCGCAGGGACACGGGTTGGCGGCCATGACGAGCTGGAAGCGCGCGGGGTAGCGCACGACGCCGTCGGTGCGCGCGAGGCGCACCTCGCCCTCCTCGAGCGGCGTGCGCAGCATCTCGAGCACGTGCGGGCCGAACTCGTAGATCTCGTCGAGGAAGAGGACGCCGCGGTGGGCCAGCGACACCGCGCCCGGTCGCGCCAGCCCGCTGCCACCGCCGACCAGGGCCGCGG
Source organism: Actinomycetospora sp. (assembly GCA_029266415.1). Classification (GTDB taxonomy): domain Bacteria; phylum Actinomycetota; class Actinomycetes; order Mycobacteriales; family Pseudonocardiaceae; genus Actinomycetospora. Next base: position 30,722 of record JAQSWW010000066.1, read on the forward strand.
AGGACACCGAGTGGTGGGGGGCGACGAACGGCGGGGACGCGGGCAGCGCCTCCTGCGGGTCCAGCGCGCCGGCCAGCGAGCGCACGGCCGCGACCTGGAGGGCGGCGTCCACGTCGAGGTCGGGGAGCAGGCCGGTCATGCGGCGCGCCAGCATCGTCTTGCCCGATCCCGGCGGGCCGAGCATGAGCAGGTGGTGC